>JAYWEP010000197.1:0-8636 GCA_043779205.1 Chthoniobacter sp.
GCTCAGTGTCCGCCAGCCTCTGCTCGCACAAAGCTCTGTTCCAACTGCATCGTTACGGCTTAGGCTCCCTCCGCTGCCTTGCCCTTCTTTCCCGTTCAGCGGTTACTTGCGGGTCTTCATCTGGAAAAATTCCGGCTTTTGGATCGAAAGCCACAACCTGGATTCCGCCGAAACGCGCTTCGTCAGTAATTTGCTCTTCCACCGTATAGCCCTGACCGAGAGGCATTGCCACGAACTGCCGCACGCGGCCATCCTCTGAGTTAATACCATCAAGCCATTGCTGCTCGGGGACGATGACATAGTCCTGTTTGTGCTTTCGGATTTTTTGATCCCACGCGTCACCCGTGATCGCGTTGATTTTCCCAATGCCGACCTTAGCCGCTGACGGACGCCACTTCGCTCCGCCAAATTCGAGGTAAAGCGCTTCGCGCTGGTGCATCGGAATGAAAAACCCGCCTTCATCCAGCCAATGCGCCGGAACTTTGTCCGCATAGTCCTCAACCTTGCAGATTGGGAATGCGCTGAATCCCGGCGGCAGCGGGTAGTCTTTTCCATCTTCTGGAATCCGCAACGTCCGTCGAAAACGAACGGTGAAATGCCGCCCAATGCGAATGCGGTCGCCTTCCAAAACCACGGGAAGGCGGCGGGGCGCGTTGTCGGTGTCCAGCAAGAGATCGACGACAGTGCGAAGCGCGACAACGATGTTCCGAGCATCAAGGTCGCGCGCGATGGCTGGCAGCCCCGCGAAGATTTCTGTGATTTTGATTCTTGAGCCTTTCGCTGCATGGCGTTCGGCAATCGCGCTCAAGATCGCCGTGACATGATTGCAGAATTCCACGGCATCTAAATCTTCAGCAGCGGCACTGATTGCAGTTTCGTGCTCTGCAATGAGCGACGGAAACTCCTCGAAATCGTCACGGCATTCCGAGATGTCCCAGAAGAGAGAAATCGTCAGCTTGCCGATCTTTTGAAAATCCAGATCGTCGGCTGCCGTCGAAAGCGCATCGAAGTACGCCTTGATGTCGTCGGTGTTTTTCACGCTCATAGGCAAGCATTACGGAGCAGCCGGAAAATCGTCAACCGGGACCGGGCGGCTGAAAGACGCGCCGATTGGATCCGCGCCTTCAGATCGGCGACGAAGCGCAGGTAGTCCGGGGAGTTGAGGGAGATCGCTTTCATGGCGTCACAAATCAAGGCAGCGCCTTTTTCATGGCAGCCAGCATATCAGCAGCCGTCTGATAGCGATCCCTGGCTTTCGTTTCGAGGGCTTTGTCGAGGACGGTCGGCTTGGCCTGCGCCAGCGACAGGCGGCCGTTGTTCTTCACCTCGTAGCGGTCGAGAATCACGTCGCCGAGCTGCCAGACCGGCGGCACGTTTTCAGGATCGTTGTAATTCATCTTTCATCCTTCCCATCTCCCCCTTCATGGCGTCGGCGAGTTGTTTGGCGGCGGGGAGCTGGCCTTTGAGTTCGGCAGGGAGTTTGGGTTGGAGTTGGTATTCCGCCACGCCGATGGGGTTGCCCTTGGATTTGAGGGCAAACTGGCGTCTTATCGCGGGCATCAGGCGGTCTCCGGTTCAGCGAAAGGGTTGACGATTTCCAGCCCGGCAACGTGTTTGAAGTCATCCACGTTCCGCGTCACCAATGGCAACCGATGCACCAGCGCCGTTGCGGCGATGATGGCATCCGCCAATCCCATCTTCCTTTCCTGTCGAAGGGAAATCGCCCGCCCGACCACCGCGTCTTCGAGTGCGAGCACCGTCATCCGCGCGATGGCCGCCTCCAGTCCGTGGCGCTCGGTGTCGCTCAGGCGGTGATAACCGAGCGTCTCGATGCAACTCACGCTCGCCACCGCGAGATCGGAGCGGGCGAGGATCGCATCGAGTCGCGGTTCGCCTTCCTCGGCACCGTAGATGAGAATGTTGCTGTCCAGCAGCATGGTTCAATCGCGGCCCGGCAGGGAACGATCCGCCCGCTGCTCGCGCTGCCACGCCACGGGGTCGTGGATGACGTGCCGCAGCCCGCCCATGGCGCGCAAAGCTTTGAAGGCATCCAAGGGCGTGGCGTTCGGGGGACGCACTCCGGGGCCGGACGGCGGCGGCAGAGCCTCCAGCTTCGCTTCCACCCGCACTTTGCCGTGGCGCATTTCCGGCGGCAGTGGCAGGTGCAGACTTCCGTCGGCGTGCGGTTCGAGGATCGCGGTGATCGTGCTCATGGAGCAGAGGATACCGGTACGTGCGGGAAAGGGAAGTCCCTGGTGTTGCGACCCGCTTCATTTCTAATTCCCTCGAATTCGACGGAATTAAAACCGGGATTGTTGACCCGTTCCCAGACGCCGAGAAACAGGACGGTGTCCTTGCTCTTGAGCCACTGCTCGATGAGCGCACCTACCCTGTCGAAGTTCCGCACCATGTCCGTGAGCGAAATATAGTCTCCGCCGGGCCGCGAAAGGATGCCGATGGCTGTCCCCTGGACCTCGATGGTGGTTTTCTTGTCTTTGCTCATCGGTCTGTGATTTGGGGCGTCATGGGTCTTCGATCAAGGCAGCGCTTTTTTCAAGGCAGCCAGCATTTCAGCAGCCGTCTGGTAGCGCGCCTTGGCTTTCTTTTCGAGGGCTTTGTCGAGGATGGCGCAGAGGGTTTTGGGGATTGTTTTGTCCCGCTGGCCGATGGGAACAGTGTCGTCGTTCAGGATTACGTCGATGGGGTCGCGCTCTTTGCTGAACGGATATGGGAAGGTGCCGGTCAGCATGTTGTAAATGGTCGCGCCCATGCTCCATACGTCGGAGACGGGTTTGACGTATTTGAAGTTGGTGATCTGCTCGCGCGGCATGAAGACCGGCGTGCCGGCGTATCCGCCAGTCATGCTCATTCCGCTGAGGCCGGCCTGCTGGAAGCTCTTGGCAAGGCCGAAATCGGAGAGCCGCACTTCACCGCGAGAGAGCAGGATGTTTTGCGGCTTGAGATCGCGATGCACGAATCCCTTGTCGTGCGCAAAGGCGAGGGCTTCGAGCGCACCAAGGATGATCGGCTTGGCTTGCGCCAGCGACAGCCTGCCTTTGTTCTTGAGCATCAAATCCCACACACTCCCGCCATCGCAGAACTCCATGATGAAGTAGAAAACTGCGCCCGATGCGCCGTTATCCAAGACGCGGACGATCTTTGGATGATTAAGCTTGGCCGTGATTGCGGTCTCGCGCTTGAACTTGGCGATGGCTTCGTCGTCAGCGTCCACGCGCGAGAGCATCACTTTGACCGCCACAACGCTGCCGTCGTCGCGACGTGCGCGATACACTGCGCCGAATCCACCGCGCCCGATCTCCGCTTCGATCTTGCAGCCGGGGATTTGGAGCTTCGGTTTCGCCGCCTGATCTGGTGAACCAAAAATGAGCTTTGCGAGCTGCTCAGGCGAAAGCAGTGAGATGTCCCCGAGTTGAGGGTCAACCCGGTGCCGGGGCGCTTCCTTCGGCTGCTCAATGCAGACTTCCAATTCCGTCCGCCCCACTTTGATGCGGTCGCCGTGTTTGAGTGTGACCTCGGGGTAGCGGCGTCTGGCTCCTTGCTCGGGAGTCTCGCCTTTTTGCCGAGCCCCGAATTTCGCTCCATTGACATGCGTGCCGTTCAAGCTGCCGAGATCGCGCAGGCACGCCGCCGGAGGATTCACTTCAAGGATGAAGTGGTGCCGGGAAACCTGCGTGTCGTCTGGGATGCACGCATGGCAATCGTCCATGCGTCCGAAGACGAAGGTATCGTGCTCGAAAAAGGTGAAGGTTTTTCCCTCGATGATCTTGAGTTGAATTTTGGCACTCACGGTTTTGGGAGGCACTACGGAGAACGGGCGAAATCGTCAACCAGCCGGCTTGTCCCGGCGGGCGGACTTCAAGAAACCCTTGGAATCGATGCCGGAAAAACCGCGGGCTTCCAGCTTTTCACGCAGGCTTTGCAGGGCTGCGTGGGCAACCTTGTGGACGGCCTGTTTACTGATGCCCAACTTCGCTCCAATGTCACTGTAGCTCTTTCCCTCTCGAAGTCCCGCGAGCATCAATCGGGAACGTGGTGAGAGTTTCGTAAGCACGTCGTCCAGAATCCGGCGCGATTCCTCAGCCCTCGCAGCCAAGGGCACATCTGCTCCGGGATCGGCGTGGTCTTTTCGAGCCGAGGAACTGGTCGATTCCGAGGTCGTCGGTTCTGCGTCGAGCGAGAATTCGTGGACCTTCACATAGCGAAGCTGCCGCGTGAAAAGGCTGTTGAGCGCATTTCGTATCGCGCGGCCCGCGTAGGCGGTGAACTGCCCTTTCTCCGGGTCGAAAGCCCGGCCAGCGGCGGCGAGGGCGCCCTCCGCTTCGGAGATAATCTCGTCCATGCTCGCACCGGGAATGTTCGCGTATTCGTAAGCGATCATTCGAGCGAGTCCGAGGTGTTGTTCAACGAGGTCGTCCGGCATGGTGTGGCGGGGGGCGTTGGGAGGATGGTCAGCCGCCTCGTATTCGGAAAGCGCAATCCCCACGCCGCGGCACTGCGGTTGACGCTTTCGCGGCGAATTCGTATCGCACGCCATGCCTGATTCCATTTTCGCTGTGTTCGCCGATGTCCACGCGAACCTGGAGGCGTTGCAGGCCGTCTTGGCGGACATGGATGCGCAGGCGATCTCGCAGCGCGTTTGTCTTGGAGACATCGTGGGCTACGCAGCAAATCCTGCGCAATGCCTGGAACTGGTCCGCGGCCTCGGATGCCCTGTCGTGAAGGGCAACCACGACGAGGCCGCGGCGACGGACATGGCATTGGACGAGATGCGGGACGTGGCGCAGAGCGGAATTCAGTTCGCACGGCAAAAACTCTCAACGGCGCAACGCGCCTATCTCGCGGCGTTACCACTCACCTCATCGAGCGAGAGCTGCCAGTTCGCTCACGCCTCGCTGAACGCTCCAGGCGAATGGCACTACATCATGCTAGAGTCGGACGCGGAGGAGCACTTCAAGGTTCAAACGGAACCGTTCAGTTTTTGCGGCCACACGCATGTGCCCACCGTCTGGCACTGGAGCAACACCGGGAACATCAAGTCCTGGCGCGGACATGGGCGGATCGAATTGCCTGAGGGCGGGAAGACGCTCATCAACGTCGGCTCCGTGGGCCAGCCGCGCGATCTCTGCTCCGCTGCGTGCTACGCGATCTGCGATCCTCGATCTCGTTGGGTCGAGTTCCATCGTGTTTCTTACGACATCGCCAAAGCACGCCGGAAAATCCTGCGGGCGAAACTGCCACGTTATGCCGCGCAGCGGCTTTCACTCGGGCGCTGAGTCGCTGCCATGCGACCTTCAGGCTATGCGCCTGACGGGCGGACGATGGCCGTGATCGAGGGCTGCTGGAAGCAGCGGCGCGCGGCGGCGGCGACCTGCTCGGTGGTGAGCGCCTCGATCTCGCGGCGCTGCGTGAGATGGTAGCTGTGGCCGAGGCCGTAGAGTTCATTGAGCGCGGACTGAAAGGCGAACGCGCCGTTGCTTTGGTGGCGGATTTCCATTTGGCCGAGGCTCTTTTCCCGCGCGCGGGCGACCTCTTCCGCGCTGAGTCCGTCGCGGGCAAGCTTGGCGATTTCCTCGTGGAGCGCGGCTTTCACGTCGGCGATTTTTTCCGGCGCGGTGCCGAGGTAGAAGGTGAACATGCCGCGCGCGAGGCCGGCCATCTGGCTGCTGCCGACGAAGTAGGCGAGGCCCATCTCTTCGCGGATGCGGAGGAAAAGGCGGGAGCCGAGATCGCTGCACGCTTCATCGAGGAGATCGAGCGCGGCGGAGTCGGGGCTGAAGATGTCGATGCCGGGGAAGCCGACCATGAGGACGGCCTGCTCCTTTTCCTCGATCCGCGAGACCTCGCACGACGCGGCGAGCGCGGGCGGCTCGGGCACGGCGGTGAAAGCGGGAGCGCCCGGCGGCAATGTGGCGAGGGCTTCCTCGACGAGGGCGCGCACTTCGTCGGCGCGCACGTCGCCGAAGATGGCGATGACGCCATTGCGCGCGACGAGGTGGCGGTCGCGGAAGGCGAGAAGATCGTCGCGCGTGAGGCGGGCCACGCTCTCCGGCGTGCCGGCGCCGCGCAGGCCGTACGGATGCGCGCCGAAAAGATTTTCGCGGAGGAGATTCCGCGCGAGGACGGTCACCTCCTCTTCCTGCGCTTTGATCGCCGCGAGCTGCGCGTCCTTTTCGCGGGCGACGGCTTTTTCCGGCAGCGTGGCGTGGAGCAGCACGTCGGCGAGGAGGGCGAGACCGGCGCGGAGATCGGGCCGCATGACGCGGGCGGAGACGCTGAGGCTGTTGTTGCCGGCGTCGCTGCCGAGGCCGCCGCCGAGATCCTCGATCTCGTCGGCGAGCTGTCCGGCGGTGCGCGTGGTGGTGCCTTTGAGGAGGACTTTGGAAAGCAGACGCGTGATGCCGTTGTCCGCCGCGGTCTCGGCGAGGAGGCCGGCTTTGAAGGAGGCATTGAGCGAGACGAGCGGGAGGCGCGGGTCTTCGCGGACGAGCAGGCGGAGACCGTTCGACAGCTCGAACATTTGGATTTCGCCCGCGGTGCGCGCCGCGGCGGGCGCGCTCGTTTTCGCGAGCGAGCCCTCGGGACTGAGCGAGACGACGCTGAGATTGCGGTCGGTGAGGTGCGTGGCGAGGACGCGGCGCAGGTCTTCGGCGGTGACGCGCTGGACGGCGTCGAGATAGTCGCGGGAAAAGTCGAGGTTGCGGGCGAGGAGCCAGTTGCCGCCGAGGTCGGAGGCGCGTCCGCGCATGGTGGTGACGGTCTGGAGCTGCGAGCTGAGCGAGGCTTTGCGGGCTTTGGCCAGCTCGCGCTCGGTCACGCCGCCGTCGCGCAGTTCGGCGATGAGGCGGAGGATTTCGGCCTCGACGGCGGGGCGTTTGCCCGGATCGAGCACGGCATCCACGCCGAAGAGCCCGCACTGTCCCGGCGCGTAGCACCAGGCCTCGGCGGAATGCACGAGCGCGAGTTCTTCGCGGAGTTTTTTGTAAAGCCGCGAGCTGCGTCCGCCGCCGAGGACCATCGCCGCGACATCCAGAGCCGGGATGTCGGGATGCGCCGCGGAAGGCACATGCCAGGCGAGGTGCAGCCGCGTGAGTTCGGTCGCAAACTCGATGTGCGCGACCCGCCGCCCGAGCTGCTCGGGCTCCGCCGGGAGAAAGAGCGGCGGCAATGATTTGCGCGGATGTTTCGTAAAAATATCCGCAAGCTGTTTGCGCACTATGTTTTCATCCACGTCGCCAACCACGACGAAGAACATGTTGTTCGGGACGTAGCGGGCTTTGTAGTAGGCCATCACGTCGTCGCGGCTGAGCGCGTTGAAGACGTCGAGGTGGCCGATGATCGGGTGCCGGTACGGATGCTCGCGAAAGGCCGTGTCGAAAAGCTTCTGGCCGCTGACCCGGTCGGGGTCGTCGTTGCCCATGGCGAATTCGCGGCGGATGACCTCCTGCTCCTTCACGTATTCGTCGGGCGGGAGCGTGGAGTTCATGACCGCGTCCGCGAGCAGGTCGAGCGCGACGGGCACGCCTTTGGCCGGGATGTCGATCCAGTACACGGTGCGGTCGAACGACGTGTAGGCATTGATGTAGCCGCCCGCGTCCTGGATGCGCTGGGCAAACTCGCTCGCGCCGCAGCTCGCCGTGCCTTTGAAAAGCATGTGCTCGAGCATGTGCGACATGCCGGCGCCGAGCTGCCGATCCTCGTGGATGCTCCCCGTTTCGATCCACACCTGCACGCTCGCGACCGGCGCGCTGCGGTCTTCCTGGACGATGATGCCGAGACCGTTCGGCAGCGTGGAAGTGCTCGCCGTGACGGCGGGAAAAGTCAGCGCACCCGCGGAATCCGCGGGTGCGGTCGAGTGCAGATTCATCATAGGGGCGGGCGGAAAAGTGGATGCTTGGATTGCTGGATTATCGGGAGACCAGCCGGGCGTGATCCGCCGATCCGCCCGACCTTCAATCCATCCATCCCCCGCCCCGCCGTCAGAGCAGTTCCTCCGCCGGAGTTTCAGCGGGGATGCGGATGTGGACGTGCGGTTTCTCCGGCAGGAACGGCGCGACGAAAGCGTCGTGAAAAGAGTAGCCGCCTTTGAAATCATCGAGCGAATCCGTGTCGGTTTTCCCGAAGATGCCGACGCGGATGAAGCTGAAAACCATTTCGCCGAAATCCTCCCCGCGGCTCACCCGCCAATACTCGAAGACCGTCGGCACCATCGGGCCGAACTGCTTCAGCGCGTACTGCCGGATGCCGTCGAGAAGCTGCTGGCCGGTGACGTGCTGATCGGGCTCGCGGGCCTTTTTGCGGCCCTTGATCGTGAAGTCGAGGGCATCGCGGAGAAAGAGATAAGCCTCGCGGTCGTAGCGGGGATCCTGCCGGACGATTTCTTCGAGCTTTTCACCAAAATCAAGTTTCTGCATGGCTGGGTTTCGCGTCCCGGAAGGAGGTCAAAACGCTGGTGGCACCGAGCACTGCTGCACCTACAGTGCGCTCAGACCATCGCGAAAAATGACTCCATTTCCGAAACTGCGGCGCGAAACTAACCACGATGTCCGGCACCGTCAACTGGCGGTGCTCGCGCTCCTGCTCTTCTTCGCGCGCGGTCTCGCGGAAGCGCCCGCGGC
>JAYWEP010000198.1:0-23007 GCA_043779205.1 Chthoniobacter sp.
CTGGCGGTCAAGCACGACGGGGGCGGCGGATCGAGGCATGGGCGGATTACAGCCACCCCTCAGTCATACGTAAAGCTATTAACAGGCCACTACACTAGCGCGGTCAATCGTCCGCAGAAGACTTTCGAGCGTGCCCTTGCGGAATAGGGGGCGCAGTTTGCGAAAGGCCGGGCTGTCCTTTGGGCAATCAATCCCCTCGCGGGCGAGGTAGGTTCCCAAAATGACGCTGCCATCGTCGGGTAGCAGTTGGGCGTTGCCACCTGAAAAAGCCGCCGCCTCCGTTTCCATGTTTTCCACCGCTTCCGCCAGTTGACCGGGCGGAAGATTCACGCCGTCATTTTCCCACCACTCTTGCGAGAGTGTTTCCTGTTCAATGAACCACCGGAAAACGAGCGCGTGCGCCGCTTGGTCGCTAATTTCGCGCAGACATTCCGCCGGTTCCGCCGCCACCTTTGCGCGCAGTGATTCACGGCGCTTTTCTTCAAACTCCGCTTCCAATTTGAACGCCTCAAAACGAATCCGGCTGACAGCCTCGCGGAAATCCGAAGTGTCGAGAGACTTTCGGAAAATGTCCTTTTTGCCGTAGAGGGGGCGAAGCTCCGTAGGCACGCGAATGTTGAGGTAGTAGCGTCCTTTGCGGAGGAGCAAACCCGATTGGCGGGGCATGGGGATGGGGCGGCTTTGTGTGACAGGTTTGTGTGCCATAGCAGCCTTTCAATACCCTGATTTCCTTGGACTTACGATGTTTCCTTGCTCCGTGGGGAGCATGGCGGAAGGGGGGGGATTCGAACCCCCGGAACGTTTGACCGTTCGTTCGATTTCGAGTCGAGTGCTTTAAACCGGGCTCAGCCACCCTTCCGTGACGGTCGGGAGGGGTAACACCGCGCGCCGGGCGATGCCAGTGGTTTTTTCGGGAAACTGGGCGCGCGCCGGTCCCGCTTTTCGCCTTGTCCAGCACATCCGGCAGCGCCTACGCTGCGCGGCATTATGGCGATGCACCTGATCGAATCCGCGCATGTCCCGAAGCCTTTGGCCGATGGAAAGAATGTCCGAAATTTGCAGGGGACGCCGCGCGCGTGGCTCCCGCTCCTGGCCTTGGCGGCGCTGCTGACGGGGTGCGTTTCCAACCGCGCCTATCGCGATCGCGATTCGCGGCCCTGGCCGCACCGGCCGCAGACCGCGTTCGTGCAAGGCCCGCAGTTGGATCAGTACGAGCCTTTCACGGCCGCGACTCCCGATCATCCGTTCGACCTCAGTTACATCGAGTTCGACGAAAAGGGGGACTACTGGGACCGGCGTCAGCTCGGGTGGACGGTGCAGTCGATCAAGCACGCCGCGAGCGCCAAGGACGTGGTGCTGGTGGTCTATGTGCATGGCTGGCAAAACGACGCGAGTGACCTGCGCGGGCACGATGTCGGGAAATTCCGCTGCCTCCTCAAAAATCTCGCGACCGCCGATGGCGGGCAGCGCCGCTTCTTCGGCGTGTATATCGGCTGGCGGGGAAAATCGGTCCCCGGCGGCGACGGCTGGTTTAAGGAAGGATCGGTGGCCGACCTATTCTCGAAGGCCGTGTTCTTTGTCCCGCACGAGCTTTCCTTTTACAACCGGAAGGACACGGCCACGCGGGTCGCGGGTCTGCCGGTCACGGAGGCGATTTTTCAGTCCGTGGCGGCGGCGCGCAATGGGGCGCGCGTGAGCGGACATCGGGCGAGGACCATTCTCATCGGGCATTCCTTTGGCGCGCTGGTGCTGGAAAAGGCCATGGCCCAGGCGCTCGCGGCCAAGGTCATCTCGGAGGATTCGGCGAGTGGCGGCATGTTCACCACGCCGGCGGACTTTATGATCCTGCTCAATTCCGCGGGCGAATCCATCTATGCGAAGGAGATGACCGACATGCTGCGCCGGCGGCAGACGGCGGGCGGTGGGGCGGATGAAATCAGCGCGCGGCATCCGCTGATTGTGTCCATCACCTCGAAAGCGGACTGGGCCACCGGAGCGCTGTTTCCCATCGGCACGCGGCTCTCGAATGCGGGGGGCACTTTTCGAAAGTACCAATGGGACACGAAGTACGGCGACAGCAGCCACAACGTGTCGCAGCGGGAGTATTTCACCCGCACGCCGGGGCACAATGACCGGCTGATCAGCCATGTGGCGGTGCCTTTCAAGGGGCTGCCAAAATTGCCCGCCTACGAGTACTCGGATGCGTGCAGTCCGGCGATGCTGGACGCCTTCCGGCGGAATCTCAGTGAGCCGCTGACCGGACCTAATGGAGAGGTCAGGTTCGTGACGGTGGCGAAGGGTGGGGAGACCGAGTGGAAGCTGGTGCCTGCGCAACCGGATAAGTTGCAGACCCCGTACTGGATCATCAGCGTGCCGAAGGAAATCATGCGGGATCATGGCGACATCTTTAACGAGAATGCGCTGGCGATGATGGCGCGGCTCTTTCGCGTTTCCAATCCGCAGGAGCAACGCGGCGTGGCAACCTCATCCGCACCGCGAACCATGCGTTTCACGGACCCCGACGCCGGTGGAAAACCGCTGCCGCCGCCGGTGCCGATGAAGCGGAAACGCTGACCGCGGCTAGGTAACGCTGGATGGGCACGGGCTTGGTGGTCGTGCGGAGGCGACATGCTGCAGCCCGCCGTCCGGCATAAAGACCGGGACGGCGGGCTGTGTTTTCAACCAAGAAAAGCGCCGGGCTTAGAAGTCGATCTTCGTCTGCACGTAGGCAAAATTGGCATCGTCATGCGCGCCGGTGTCCTTGAGATAGGAGCCCGCGAAGAAGTGGCTGTAGCCGGCTTGCAGCGCGAGCTGCTTGACCGGCTTGTAGGTCACCGTGAGGTCGATTTCGGAGCCCGCGAACTTATCCGCATTGCGGGCGAGGGCATTGAGCGGCCGCACGGCGGTGGCACCGTTGGCGCGGTACCAGGTATCTTCATTCGTCGCGAGCCAGAAGCCGTTGTAGGCCACCTCGGCGGTTACTTTTTTGCATGGCGCGATCTTCAGGCTGATGGCCGGGTTGTGCATGTTCTGCCACGAGAAGGTATCCATGTAGCCGTAGAATGGGTGGTTCGATGGGAAGAGATTCTGGAACGTCTCGATGTTGCCATCCGTGGGATTAGTGTCGCCCGAGGCGTAGTTGTATTCGAGGCCGATGCGGGGCGTCCACGGCACCCCGAAGGTGTAACCGGCACCCGCATGCACGGCAAAGGCCGTGAGATCAAGCCCGCGCACTTTGCCGGTCTGAAAGGCGAACTCGCCATCGTAGTCGAAGCCGAGCGGCTTCGGCGCGGCCTTGGGTTTGGGCGTGGATTTTCCATCGGCGACCGACTTACCATCAGTGACGGAAGCGGGCTCGTGGTGAAACGCGCCAGGGTTCGATTTCACGCGCAGGCCGAAGGTCGCAAAGTTCGTGTCGCCGAGCGCGGTGGGCTGGTACTTCGGACCCGTTTCCTCGTGGAGATGGAAGACATAAACATCGGTCGTCTGCACGGGGATCGCCGTGGTGCTGAAATACAGGCCGCTGAAAACCTGCCCGCGATGGGTCTCATTGCCGTTGAAAAGATCCGACTGGTTGTATTTCGAGCGCGTGGGGACGGCGACGGTCGAGGCAAAGCCGTCGAGCCACCAGTTCGGCTGCTCGAAGTGCAGCTTCACCGCGTCGAAAGTGCGGCCGATGTTATTCCAATCCGACGAGCCGACGAGGCGCTCATCGCCATAGGCGAGCACCTGCCGGCCGATCTTGAGCGTGAGCGGAAACTCCTTGAGGTTGCCGATCTCGACGTAACCCTGGCGCAGGTCAAAGGCATCGTCGCCCTCCGCCCCGGCGACGCCGGGGACGTTGTTGCGCAGCCCGTTGAATTCCCGCGCGTCCTGGCCCTGCGCGTAGATTTTCAGCCACTCGGCCGGCTTCAGCGCGAGGCCGATGCGCACGCGCTGCTCGAACCAGTTGCCATCGGTCACGGAGCGTGTGGCGCTGTTGAAATCGTAATTGTTGCTGCGGTTCTCCCAGCGCAGCCGCTCCTGGAAGTCGAAGACGGCTTTGCCGTCAAAAAAACTCAGCGGATTGGCGTCCGGCGCAAGGTGCAGGGGCGCGGGGGCTTCGGCAGGGCCGGCGAAAGAGGTGCCGGCGAAGCAGCATGCGGTAAGGAGGGGGACGGTTATTTTCATGGGTGTGGGTTGGGTATGGGTTGGGTATGGGTTAATGGGTGGCGACCGGGGCGGTGCCGTTGAAGTAAGCCTGATATTTCGGCCAGCTCCAAGTGGCGAGTTCACGGCCTACTTTCAGCCCGACATTATTGTCGATCGGGATATGATAGCCACCCATCGCGCGGGAGAGCGCGGCCATGTCGGCGGTGGCGGTGAAAGTGGGCAGATCCAGGTCGAGTTCGCCGCCGGCGTCCCGCTCGGTCAGTTCGCAGCATTTGCGGCGGGCCTTGACGCCGAACCTGTCGCTGCCGGTGAAGAGTTCCAGCATCTTTGCGCACGCCCCGCTGACCGTGGCGTGGCCGCTCGTATAGCCGGGAAAAGGCGGGGTTATGAAAACCTCCGGCGAATAAGGATGCCACTCCTCCGCGGGCATCTCCTTCACGCCGCCGGCGGGGCCGGCCCAGCCGGTGATTTTCTGGCCGGCGTAAAAGTAACGCACCAGCGTCCACGGGCGCGAAGAGTCATAGACCCGCTTCGTTTCCCAGCACGAGATGAAGGCGTCCATCGCGGTGTTGGCGATGACAAAGTAGAGCTTCACGTCCCGGTCGAGGTCGTTCTTGTCGCGCTTGGAAACATCCTGCGCGAACCGCAGCCAGTGGCCGCTCTGCGCCGTCGAGCGCGGGCCATCCCGCATGAATTCGACGACGGCCTTTTGCGCGGGGGTCAGGTTGGCGTTGTAGGCCAGCACCTGGGCCACTTCCTTTTGCAAAACCTCGCGGTCTTTCTTGATGCTCGGCGGCGGTGGCGGGCGGAACTGCGCGGCGGTCTCCAGGATGAAGGGCTTCACCCGGTACCAGTGCGGGGTGAGAAAGCCGGGGGTTACTTTCGTGCCGTCCGCTTTGGTGAAAGTAATCGGCTGCCAGCAGTCGGGATCGAGGCATTGGTCAGCGGTGTTGCGGCAGCTATAAAAGGTGTAATCCGAATAAGGCTTGCCATTGCCCCCGGCCTCGTCGCCGAGCTGGTTCGCGCCGTCGTGATGACGAAACTCTATGACCGCCTGCGCGCAAAGCTGGCCGAGACCCTCGGGCGTCTTGGCATCCGCCGATTGCACCGCCGGGTCATAGCCCAGTTTTTTCATCTCAGCGTCGAGGTATTCCTTGTCCGGGCTGTATAGGTCGAGCAGCGCGTAATAGGACGCATAGCTAATGGCCTTCCTCTTATTCTCGGGCGTGCGTTCTGCCGCCGGACGGCGCAGCTTTCCGCCGAACTGCGAACCCACGGCCTTTTCATCGTAGCAGGCCCACGCGTCGTACATCGCCGTGGCCCACATCGCCATGCTCCGCGAAAGGATCGTCGGGCGCGCGGCCACGCGGTCCACTTCGCGGGCGGCCACTTCCTCGGTGATGTTCAGCCAGCGGTAGGCGGCGTTTTGCTGATCCTCGGGGAGGAGCAGGTTGTGGATGTTATCCCCGGCCGCACTCGCGGGGGCTGGTTTCACAGCATTGGTGTCTTCGGCAGCGCGCCCGGCGGAGGGCAGCAGGCTGAGCATGGCCGCCAGCGCCAGGAGCAGGCGCGCGGCAAACTTCGGGGGGAGGGGAAACGTGGGGGTTTTCATGGAGGCATTTTTGCGGAGATGACCTCATGCACAAAGAGCTATTTCACAAACGCCCCATCCGAGCGGACGAAGTGCGCCTTTCGAGGGACAGGCTTCGCAAAGCCCGGCCTCAGCCCTGAGGCAATTTGCGGGATGCACGGGCGCGCCTTCGGGTTAGTTTGCGCGATGCCGAGACCATCCAGCCGACTCTTTGTCCCCACGGTCATCGTCGTCGCCGCCGCGCTCTGCGGCCTCGGGGCGTGGGTGCTCGCGGCGCCCGCCGACTTTGCGGCCATGAAGCGTACGGTGCGCGCCCGTTTCCCCGAGGTCGCCCAGCTTTCCACCGCCGAACTCGCGGCCTGGCTGGCCGACCCCCGGCGCGCGCCGCCCATCCTGCTCGATGTGCGCACGGAGCCGGAGTTTGCCGTCAGCCATCTGCACGGCGCGCGGCGGGTGGAGCCGGCGGCGCAAGCGGACGCGCTGCTGCCGCTCCTGCCGCCGGGCCGGCCGGTCGTCGCCTACTGCTCGGTGGGCTACCGTTCGTCCGCGGTCGCGGAGCGGTTGCAAAAGGCGGGCGTGCAGGTCTTCAATCTCGAGGGCTCGATTTTCCAATGGGCCAATGAGGGCCGCCCGCTGGAGGCCGGCGGGCGGCCCGCGGACAAGGTGCATCCGTACAACGAAAAATTTGGCAAAATGCTCGATGAAAAAAAGCGGGCGCAACCATGAGCCGGGCATGAGGGAGGCCGGCGTCTCCGCTTTTCCCGCCGCGGAATCCGCCCCGCGCCGTGTCGTGCTCGTGGGGGCCGGGCACGCGCATCTTTTTTCGCTGAAGCGGCTCGCGGAGTTCACGCGCCGGGGCTGCGCGGTCACGGTCATCGCGCCGGAGGATTTCTGGTATTCCGGCCTCGCGACTGGCGTGCTCGGCGGGCACTACGCGCCGGAGCAGGATCAGGTGGATGTCGCCGCCCTCGTGGCGCGCGGCGGCGCGGGCGCGCGGTTCATCCGCGGGCGCGTGACGGCCCTCGATCCGCGGGCCAAGTGCGTGCGCCTCGCGAGCGGGGAGACGCTCGGCTACGATGTGCTCTCGCTGAATCTGGGGAGTGCCACGCGGCCCTTTCCCGGCGAAAGCGAACGCGTCTTTGCGATCAAGCCGCTGCACCATCTGTGGCGGCTGCGGCAGGCGCTGGAGGCGGCGCGGGCGGCGGGTGAAACGCCGCGCGTGGTCATTGCGGGCGGCGGTGCTTCGGGCTGCGAAATCGCCGCGAATGTGCGCGCGCTGTGCGGAGCCGGGGCGGAGATCACGCTGCTCGCGGGAGGCGGGAAAATCGCGCGCGCGTTTCCGCCGCGCGCGTCGGCGGCGCTGCGGCGCTGGCTGGAGGCGCACGGTATTTCCGTACTCACCGATGCGGCGGTCAGCCATCTCGAAGGCCGCGTCGCCGTGACGAAAAACGGCGCGCGCCACGCCTTCGATTTTCTCGTGAACGCCACCGGCCTGCACCCGCCCGCCACGCTCGCGGAGGCCGGCCTGCCGGTCAGCGCGCGCGGCGAAATGCTCGTTGATGACTGCCTGCGCTCGACCGGCGACCCGCACATTTTCGGCGGCGGCGACTGCGTGAAAATGGACGGGCGCGAGCTGGCGAAGATCGGCGTCTATGCCGTGCGCAGTGCGCCGACCCTCCTGCACAATCTGCTCGCCACCCTCGAAAACCGGCCCCTCCGCGCCTTCCGTCCGCAGCGGCATTTTCTCCTCATCCTCAATCTCGGCGGCGGCTGCGGCCTCGCGAGCTGGCGCGGTTTTCACTGGCTCGGGCGCGCGGCATTTTGCCTGAAAGACCGAATCGACCGCGCATTTCTCGCCCGCTACCGATCTATTGTTTAGCCATGCACCCACTCCGCTCCCTCCTGCTGCTCGCCGCGCTCCTCGCCGGGGCCGGCTGCGCGGTCACGCGGCAGCCGCCACTCGCCGCGCCCGGCCTTTCGTGCGAGGAAAAAATCACGCTCGGCGGCTGGCCGCAGACCATTTTCATCCGCGGGCGCGACCGCGCGAATCCTGTGCTGCTCTTCCTTCACGGCGGGCCGGGCCTGCCGGAAATGCCCTTCTCCCACATCAATGCGGAGCTGGAGCGCGACTTCACCGTGGTCCACTGGGACCAGCGCGGCGCGGGCAAATCCTACCGCCCCGACGTGCCGCCGGAGACGATGAACACCGCACAGTTTGCGAGCGACGCCGCAGAGCTGACGCAGCATCTGCGCCGCCGTTTCGGGCAGGAAAAAATCTACCTCGCCGGGTTCTCGTGGGGCTCGCTCGTCGGCGCGCTGACCGTGGCGCAGCACCCGGAATATTACCGCGCCTACATCGGCGTCTCACAACTGGTGAACATTCCTCAATCCGAACTCCTGCTGCATCGTGCGGGCATCGCGCAGGCCGAGGCGCGCGGCTTTCCGCAGGTCGCGCAAAAGCTCCGCGCCATCGGCGAGCCGCCGTATAAAACCCGGAAGGAGGAGCGGCTCGTGAACCAACTGACCCGCGACATCCAGCCCGCTTTCCCCGGCAAAATGACGCGCTCGCGCTATCTCATCGCCAGCCTGCAATCGCCCTATTATTCCCTCGCCGACGACTGGCAACTCGTCCGCGGCATCCTCTTTTCCGGCAAGCATTTGGAGCGCGACATCGGGACGTACGACCTCGCGCAACAAGTCCCGGAGATGGACGTGCCCGTGTGGCTTTTCCTCGGCCGCTACGACACCGTCCTGAGCGGCCCGCTGGCCGAAAGTTACTTCCGCAAACTCCGCGCGCCGCGGGGCAAACATCTCGTCTGGTTCGAGCATTCCGACCACATCCTGCATCTCGAGGAAAACGCCCGCTTCCGCGCGGAGCTGCGCGCCGTCCTCGCGGCGACGCGCGGCTCCTAAGAGACTGCAAAATAAGCCGAGACCGTGGGTGGATGGCGTCGCTCCGCGCGCCATGCGAATCCTCCGCCGCAGGCGCACTTCCCACGACGCGCGGGAAAAAAGATGGGCGCTGCGCGCGTGCAGGGGGCATGGCGCGCGGAGCGACGCGATCCACCCGCGTCACTTATTTCACAGTCACTGACCGCGCACGCCCGCACTTACTCGCGCAGCTTTTCGCCCTCGCCCTTTTTCGGCGAATGCGTGGCGTCGCGGTTCAGCCCGGCGTCCTGCTGGAGCTGCGGCGAGGAGCCTTCGCGCGGCATGCCGAAACGCATCCGGCGGTCGCGCCAGAGCAGTTGCAGGTCGCGCGCAAAATGGCCGGGAGCCTCGTAGCCAAAGGCGCGGTGCGTGCCCGGCGTGACGCGGCCTTTTTGCGCCACGAACTCCGCGAAGCGCGCACCCCACGCGTCGAACTCCGCGAGCGCCGCGGGATGCCGCGGCAGGTGCTCCGCCTGGTTGTCGCTGTATTTTTCACCCCGGCCCGTCTCCGCGTACGTCCACAGCGCCTCGGGCACCTCGATGCCCCCGTAGCGGCACTGCCAGACGAGCGGCGCGTAGGCCTGGCGCATGTCCTTGAACGGCTCCTGCGCGGGATCGAAATACTCGGGATGGCGCAGCACTTCGGGCCGCCCGTTCGCGTCCATCTCGTCACCGCCGCCGTCGCCGTAGCAAAAAAATGCGGCGGTGCGGCCTTCGAGATGATTGACGCTCAGCGCGTCCCATTCCGGGGTGTGCTCGAGCTGCATGGCGAGTTCGGGATCCTTGTGCTTGATGAGTTCCTCGCGCGGATTTCCGCCGTTCATGCAGACCAGCCGGTCGAAGAAAAGTTTCAGGTTGCTCGTCGGCCCGTACCAATTCACCGGCGAGATGAAGGCCCACGCATCTGCGAGATCGAGCCGCGCGTAGAGGTCGAGATCCCACATCAGGTCGGGCTCCTTGGCGTTGGCTTTTTCGTAGCAGTTGCACGGCCACACGCAGAGCGCCATCGAGGTCGAGACGCACGCATTGCAGCTCTGGATGCGCGCGCGTCCGAAGACATTGCCGAGGTCTTCGACATCCACTTCCCACTCCGCCGGGAGCGCGTCCGCAAGGCGGAAAAGGAGCGTGCGCGCCTTGGAATCCACGCCGGGACAGTTGTATTGCCGCCGCCCGGAACCGGCAATGAGCAGCACGCGGAAAGGCCGCTCATTGGCGGGGCGGTGGCCGTTGGAGTCGTCGGGTTTCATGGGATTATTTTTTGGCGGGCACGGCCTTTTTCGCGAGGCGGGAAATCCAGATCGTCACGATGACCGTCGCCACCAGACCCGCGCCGAAGAGCCCCCATTTCCACGGCCCGCCGCCGCTGCCGCCCGAGGCTTCCTTGCCCGCCGCGCCGAGATAGACGTAGAGAAAAGTGCCCGGCAGCATCCCGACCCAACTGGCTGCGATGTAAGGCCAGAAGCCGATCTTCGTCACGCCGTAGAGATAGTTGCTGAGATTGAAAGGGAGCAGGGGACTGAGCCGCAGCAGCGCCACCATCTTCCAGCCGCCCTTGCCGATGGCCTCGTCCATCGCGGCGAATTTCGGATTGTTCTTCGCCGCCTTTTCGACCCGCGCGCGGACGAAATAACGCGCCACGAGAAAGGCCAGCGCCGCGCCGAGCGTGGCGCCCGCCGAGACATCGAGAAACCCGCGCCACAGTCCGAACGCAAGGCCCGCGCCGATGGTCAGCAGCGAGCCGGGAAAAAAGAAAACCGTGGCGACGGCGTACGCGCCGATGAAAATGAAATGGCCCCACACCCCGCGCTGCTCGACCCAGCCGTTGAAAGTTTTCACCCAGTCTTTGACCGGCAGAAAATACCACGCCGCGCCCAGCGCGAGGAGGCCGAGTGCGAGGAGCAGCCATTTTCCGTAGCGCGACCAAAAGGAATTTTTCGAGGTGCTCATAGGCGGCGGGCTCTTTCGTAAAGGATGCGGAACAGTTTTTTTGCGAAGGGCGTGAGGCGCGTCTTTTGGTAGGCGTCGCCGGTCTTGCGCGCGAGTTCCGCGAAGGTCGGATAGGCGTGGATGGTGCCGGAGATTTTTCCGAGCCCGAGGCCGCCGCGCATCGCGAGGACATATTCGTGGATGAGATCGCCCGCGTGCGCCGCGACCAGCGTCACGCCGAGGATGCGGTCCTTCCCGCGCGCCGTGAGCACTTTTACGAAGCCCGCCGTCTCGTCCTCGACGATGGCGCGATCCAGTTCCGCGAGCGGCAGCTTGAAGACATCGCACTCGACGCCGCGCTTTTTCGCCTCGTCCTCATTCAGCCCCACGCGCGCGATTTCGGGATCGAGATACGTGCACCACGGCACCACCGAGTAGTCCGCTTTGCTCTGCATGAAACCGAAGGGCACGAGGATATTGCGCGCCACGATCCGCGCCTGGTAGTCGGCCATGTGGGTGAAGCGGAACGGCCCCGCGATGTCGCCCGCGGCGAAGATGTGCGGCTGCGAAGTTTGCAGGCGCGCATTCACTTCCACGCCATGCTTGCTGGTGCGGACGCCGGCGGCGGGGAGGTTCAGCGCCTCGGTATTGGGCGCGCGTCCGGCGGCGAGGAGCAGCGTCGCGGCGCGATGCTCGGACACGCTTTCGCCGCGCCGCACGGTTAGCACGATTTCGCCGGCCTCCTCGCGCACGCGCTCCGCTTTCGCGCCGAGCAGGCAGTCCACGCCATCGGCGGCGAGCACGCGCGCCACGACCTCCGCGGCGTCCGCGTCCTCCTGCGGGAGCAGCCGCGGGCCGGATTGCACGAGCGTGATTTTCACCCCGAGCCGCGCGAAGGCCTGCGCCAACTCGCAGCCGATAGGCCCGCCGCCGAGCACCAGCATGCTGGCGGGCCGCTGGTCGAGATTGTCGAAGATGGTTTCGTTCGTGAAAAACGGGACGCCCTCCAGGCCGGCGATCTTCGGCACGGCAGGGCGCGTGCCGGTGGCGATGACAAAGTTCGCCGCGCGCAAGGTGCGGCCCCCGATCACGACCTCGTGCGGCGAGACAAACGCGGCCTCGCCGCGCAGCACCTCGACGCCGAGTTTTTCAAAACGCTCCTGCGCATCGTTCGGCGCAATCTGCGCGCGCCGCGCCCGCATCCGCGCGAGCACTTTTTCAAAAGCGAACGCCGGCTCCGCGGCCTCCAGCCCCCAGCGGTCGGCGTGGCGGATGCGGTCGGCGAGGCGTGCCGAGGCGATGAGCGCTTTGCTCGGCACGCAGCCGAAATTCAGGCAGTCACCCCCCATCAGCCGCCGCTCGAGGAGCGCCACGCGCCCGCCCAGCCCGGCCGTGGCCGCCGCCGTGACCAGCCCAGCCGTGCCCGCGCCGATGACGACCGCATTGTAACGCTCCGCACTCATGCCGCGGTGGCGATGGAAGCCGCAGGCGCTTTTTCCGGCGGGGCGGAAACGCCGTCGCGCAGGTGCCGGACGGTCAGCCAGAAATCGCTCCACGTCGTGCGCGCCGCGCCGCGCGCGGTGAAGCGGCGGCCCGCCGAAATGACCGGCGGTCGCAGCGTGACCGTGCGGCCCGCGCGGGCGAGGCGGCGGGAAAAATCGAGGTCTTCAAAAATGTCCCACTCGCGAAATCCGCCCAGCTCCTCGAAGACCGCGCGGCGCACAAAGATCGCCTGATCGCCGAGGAACCAGCCGCAGCAGCGCGTGCGCATTTCCGCCAGCGCGCAGGTCACGCGCAGCAGCGGCGACGGCGCATCGTAGCGCCGCGCAAAGCCGCCGCCGGCCACCGCCGGATCGCGGAGCGCGCCCGCGATTTTCGCCAGTGCCGCCGGGCCGAGCCGCGTGTCGGCGTGGAGGAAAAGCAGCACCTCGCCGCGGGCCGCACGCGCCCCGGCATTCATCTGCGCCGCGCGCTGCCGCCGCGCGCTGGCGATGACCTGCGCGCCAAAATCCCGCGCGATTTTAGCCGTCCCGTCGGTGCTCTGCGCATCGATGACGATGCTCTCGTACCGCGCCGTCTGCCCGCGCAGCGCAGCGAAGGTCGCGGGCAACTGCGCGGCTTCATTCGCCGCCGGGATGATGATGGAGATCACGGGCGTCGGGCGGTTTCATTGTTCATGGATCGGCTGGGCGGCGGCTGGCGGACGTGTCGAGGAGACCGTCCGCGCAGACCGTCTTGCCGGATGCCGCGGCCCCCGTCACCATCAAGCTCTATGAAATACCTCGTGGCCGACGACGACCCCCTCGTGTGCGAGCAGGTCGAGAGCTTTCTCTCGCGCCTCCCCGACACCGACTACTGCCTCAAGACCGGCGACGGCCTCGCCGCGCTCTCGCTGCTTTCCGCGGGCGATCTCGACGCCGCCTTTCTCGACCTCCAGATGCCCGGCCTCGACGGCATCTCGCTCCTCCGCGCCCTGCCGCGCGGACTGCCGGTGGTCATCGTGAGCGCCAGCGCGGACTTCGGCGCGCAGTCCTACGAGTTCGACATCGCCGACTATCTGCTCAAGCCGCTCGACTTCCCGCGTTTCGCGCAGGCCATGGAAAAAATCCGCGCCCGCCTCGCGCGCCGCGAGCCGGCGCGCGAAAGCGTGGGCCGCGAGATTTTTGTGAAAGACGGCACGAAGCTCGTGCGCCTCGCGCTGGATGAGCTGATCTACGTCAAAGCCGAGGCCAACTACGTCGAGTTCGTCAGCGAAGGCGGCGCGGTGCTGAGCCTGATGAGCATGAAGCGGCTCGAAGACCTGCTGCCCGCCGAATTCATCCGCGTGCATCGCTCCTACATCGTCAACCGCCGGCACATCGTGCGCATCGAAGGCGCGGAGGTTTTCCTCGGCAAGCACCGCGTCCCGGTCAGCGATTCCTACCGCGAGGAGCTGATCCGCAAGCTGCCGACGATCCAGTGAGCCGCGCCGCGCCGCGCGGCATCTGTAGGGGGAAGCTGTCAGCTTCCCCTACAGATGCGCGGCGGCGCGCAACTCCGCGGCGACCGAGGAAAGCGCGGCCACGCATTCCGCCACGAGCGCCGCGCTTTCCTCGCCCGCGGCGAGCCGGTCGAGCTGCGTGCGCAAGGCGTGCAGTCCGAGCTGGTGCAGGGCCGAGTGGAGCTGATGCCGCACCTTGCGCCGCGCCTCCGTGCTGCCGCTCTCGACCGGCGTGCGCGCGGCGAGAAATTCCACCGCCATCGCCGCTGCCACCCGCGCCACCCGCTCCGGCTCGCCGGGGAAAAGCGCCGCGAGCGCCGCGCGCACGCTGCCCTCCCGCGTGGGCGACAGGCATTGCTCGAGCAGGGCAAAAAGCGTCGCCGGATCGACGGGCTTGACCACCACCGCGAGCATGCCCGCGGCGAGACACTCCGCGCGCGTCTCCGCATCCGTCTGCGCCGTCACCGCGAGGATGGGCAGGCCCGGCCGCGCCGCCAGCGCCTGCCGCGCAAAGTCGATGCCGCTCGCATCCGGCAATTGCAAATCCACGAGCACCGCATCGCACGCCTCCGCGCGCAGCTTTTCCAGCCCCTCGCGCGCCGTCTCCGCGAGCGCCAGCGCCGCACCCGTCTCAGCGATGAGCGCCGCCATGACCTCGCGGTTCGAGGCCGTGTCCTCGACGTAGATCAGCCGCTTGCCATGCAGACTCGCCGCCGGTAGCGGCTCCGCACTTTGCACCGCCGCCGAGGCCCGCACCGCTGTCATCGGGAGCCGCACCGTGAACTGCGAACCCTCACCCACGCGGCTTTCCACGGTCAGCGTGCCGCCCTGCAGCTCGATCAAAGTGCGCGTGATGCTCAGCCCCAGCCCGCTCCCGCCAAAGCGCCGCCCGATGCCGCCGTGCGCCTGGTCGAACGGCGAAAAAATGCGCCCGATGTGCGCTTCGTCGATGCCGATGCCGGTGTCCTCCACGTTCAGCCGCAGCGCGCCGTCCGCGTATTCCACGCCGAGCCGGATGGAGCCGCGCTCGGTGAATTTGAGGGCGTTGCCGAGCAGGTTGTTCAGCACCTGCGTGAGCCGCGCGCCGTCGCCCAAGGCGCGCTCCGGCACCTCGGGCGGGATGGTCACGTGGAACTCGATCCCCTTCTGCCGCGCGAGCGGCCCGTGCGTCAGCGCGGCATCGGCGAGGACTTCGCGCAGGGGAAAAATGGCGTGCTCAAACGTGAGTTTGCGCGCCCGGATTTTCGACCAGTCGAGCGCGTCATTGAGCAGCGCCGTGAGCTGCCGCAGCGCCGCGCGCAGCGAGCGCAGGATCGGCTCCTGATGCGGCGCGGGCCGGTTGCGATCGAGCACCCGCACGAGGCCGGACACGGCATTGAGCGGCGTGCGGATTTCATGGCTCATCATGGCGAGAAAATCGTCGCGCCCCGCCGTCGCGTCGTCGGCCTCGCGCCGCGCCGCCTCCAGCTTGTCCACGCTCTCGCGCACCCGTTCGGAGAGCGCGGCGAATTTTTCCCCGAGCGCGCCGATCTCATCCTTCCCGCTGTCCGGCGAGACAAACGCGTGCCCCGCCTCATAGCCCGCCACCGCCTCGCTCAGCCGGTGCAGCCGCCCGAGCGGCCCGCGCGCCAGCCAGAAGACCAGCGGGGCCGCCGCCGCGATGCCGAGGAGCGCCGCGAGCAGCGTGCGGTTGCGCGTTTCCGCCAGCCCCGCGAGCCACACCTCCGGCGGGCACACCACCCGCGCCTGGACCAGTCGCGGTGAACCCGGCGCAATGGCAAACGCCGTCTCGCGCACCAGCGTGCCCGCCGGCGCGGCAGGGTCTTTGGCAAAGGAAAAGTCCGTCCCGAGATCGTGGCCGTAGAGGCGCGCAGGATCGGGATGCAGCAGGTAGTCGCCGCGCGCGTTGGCGAGCATCAGCCGCACACCGGGCGCGGTCTGCTTCACGATCTCATCGAGCAGCGGGCGCAGATCGACATTGATGACCACGAGCCCGAAAAGCGCGCGGTTGTCATCAAGGATCGTCACCGCCGCGCGCAGCGTCGGCAGGTGGGGCACGGTCACGCGTCCGAAATCCTGGTTGAGATCCAGCTCCGAGAGCGAGAGCACGCCGGGCCCGGCGGCCAGCGCGTCGCGCACGTAATCGCGCCCGCCCTTTTGCTGGAGCCGGTCCGCGCGGATCGGCGCGATCCCGCCCGGCGTCTGCGGCGTGCGGTCGATGCGCACCAGCTCGCGCCCTTCATCGGCCACGCCGATCAGCCGCACCTGGTAGTAGGCCGGCTTGCCCGCGGCGAGCGCGAGGAAGTCCTGCTCGACCATTTCCTGCCAGACCGCCGCGTCCGCCGCGCCGCGCCAGCGCATGAATTCGCGCACCGCCGGCGCCGCGGCCAGCGTCCGCACCGCGCGCGAGGCATCGCTCACGCCGGCCTCCACGCGCACGCGAACCAGCGCCAGCTCGTGATCGAGCCGCTCGTCCCACGTCTGGATGAGCTGGTCGCGCGCGCCGCGATAGTTCAGCCAGCTCGACAGCGCCACCAGCACCGCCGCGAGCAAGGCCCAGACAAGAGCGGAGCGCGTGGCGAGGGACATGCCCGCAGAAAAACGCGCGCCTCCGCGAATGGCAATCCGCGATTCAACCACGATGCTTTCGGCGGGAAAAAAAACCACTGATGGACACTCATGGACACTCATGGCGGAGAAGAGGGATGAGGCCGCTGGCGGTTGAGTCTCAGCGCAGTGGCGGAAATTTTGCGCCGCTTTTTTTTGACCACGGATTGCACAGATTTCACGGATTTTTGGATTCTGAGAAATCCTCGTCAAAAAAATCTGGCCCACGCTTTCACGCCGAACCCAGCGCCTCCACGCCGCTTCATTCCTGCCTGTCTTCATTAGTGTCCATGAGTGTCCATAAGTGGTTCCAATCCGAACCGGATACCGGTCGCTTGCGCCGCGCGGCATCGCACGCATGGTGTGCGCTCCGAAATGAAAACCGTCCTCCGCGTCTTTGCCTACGTCCGCCGCTATCCGTGGATGGCCGCGGGCATGCTCGCGTGCGCCGTGCTCACCACGCTCATGGTCGTGGTTTTTCCGAAGGCCACGCAGCTCATCATCGACGACGTGCGCGCGGGCCGCGGCGACCGGCTGCCGTGGCTGGTGCTCGTCGCGGCGGCGTCGTTTTTCGTGCGTGATCTTTTCAATGCCATCCGCATCGTGCTCAACAACACCTTCGAGCAGCGCGTTATTTTCGACCTGCGCAGCGATCTCTACGCGCACATCCAGCAGCTCCCGCTGACGTGGTTCGACAACCGCGCGACCGGCGACATCATGACCCGGCTGCTCGAAGACGTGACCGCCGTGGAGCGCGTGCTCATCGACGGCATCGAAGGCGGCGTCATCGCCCTGCTCCAGATCGTGATCGTGGCGGCGATGCTCTTTTCCTACAACGCCCACCTCGCCTGGCTGGCGCTCGCGCCGATCCCGCTGCTCGTCGCCGGCGCGCTCATTTACACGCTCACCGCGCCGCGCCGCTACCGGCTCCAGCGCAAGGCTTCATCGGCCATGAACGCGCTGCTGCACGACAACCTCGCGGGCATCCGGCAGATCAAAACGTACGTCCGCGAGCGCGAGGAGCACGCGCGGTTCAACGGCGTGAGCGGTCAGCTCCGCGAGGCCACGCTGACGGTGATGAAGGTGTGGGCGATCTACAATCCGCTGATGAGTTTCCTCGGCGCGTGCGGCGCGGTGCTCGTCATTGGCTTCGGCGGGCGCGCGGTGCTGCGCGGGGAAATGGGCGTGGGCGATCTCGTGGCGGTCCTGTGGCTGGTCGGCGCGCTCTACGATCCGGTGGGGAAACTGCACTCGCTCAACCAGCTCGTGCAGGCCGGACGCGCCGCGGGCGAGCGCGTCTTTGAAATCCTCGACACGCCCGCGGAACCCGGACGCGTCGAGCACGACGAGCCGGTCAGCATCACCGGCGACGTGAATTTCCAAGACGTGAGCTTTGCTTATTCCGAGGAACTGCCCGTCCTCCACCACATCTCGCTCCACGCGCGTCCCGGCGAGACTGTCGCGCTCGTCGGCCACACCGGCGCGGGGAAAAGCACGCTCGTCCATCTGCTCACGCGCTTCTACGAATTCGACGACGGCGAAATCCTCATCGACGGCCAGCCGCTCCGCGATTTCTCCAAAAGCGCGCTGCGCTCCGCGGTCGGCATGGTCACGCAGGAGAGCTTCCTTTTCAACGGCTCCATCCGCGACAACCTCCGCCTCGGCAAACCCACCGCGACCGACCCCGAACTCCTCGCCGCGCTCGAAGCCGCGAACGCGCGCGAGTTTGTCGATCGCCTGCCGGAGGGCCTGGGCACAGTCGTTGGCGAGCGCGGGGTGAAACTGAGCGTCGGCGAAAAGCAGCGCGTCTCCATCGCCCGCGCGCTGCTCAAAGACCCGCCCATCCTCGTCCTCGACGAAGCCACCGCGAGCGTGGACACGCAGACCGAGCGGCTCATCCAGCAGGCGCTCGACCGGCTCATGGCGCAGCGCACCAGCTTCGTCATCGCCCACCGCCTCTCGACCGTGCGCCACGCCGACCAAATCCTCGTCATGGACCGCGGCCGCATCGTCGAGCGCGGCCGCCACGACGACCTCCTCGCCCTCGGCGGCATCTACGCCCGGCTCTGCGAGAGCAGCTTCCTGGAAAAAGCGAACGCGCCGGAACTGGCTGCGCGGTGAGCGGGCGTCGGCCACTCACCCATTTCTCGCGAGTGTTCATGGATTGACGCTATCTTGCGGCCCCGATACGATCCGCATCGTGAAAGAACCCAAATACGTTTAACGCCATGGCAGACGAAATCCAAAATGGTAGCCCGACATTCGGCACGGTTTCAAGTATCATTGAACTGTTGGTGCCTCTCAGCATGAGTGATCGCGAGCACGTAATGCGGACTATCGCGACATGGTTCCGCATCGGCTTGCCTGCGGCTACCGGCAGGATGGAGTCCACGCCTGCGTTACAAACGTCAACACCCTCCTCTAAGCAGAACTCACCGGATGATGAGAAATTTTCAAACCGTCCGGTGCTCTCTGCGAAGGCATTCATCTTTGAGAAAGATCCAATGACTGAGGTGGAGCGTTTGGCGTGTCTTGCCTATTACTTGACACACTATCAGGAGACACCTCATTTCAAGACCGTTGATCTTAGTCGTCTCAACACCGAAGCGGCACAACGAAAACTGTCCAATCCAGCGGTTGCAGCAAGCAATGCAATGCGCGACGGTTTCTTCGTTCAAGCCCCAAAGGGCGGATACAAACAACTCAGCGCTATGGGCGAGCGATTCGTTCAGTTGTTGCCTGATAGAGACGCTGCAATGAAGGTGAAGCAACGCGCGTCAGCTCGTCGCGGGAGGAAACGCAGCAGCCAAGCCGATTCCGAAGATGAGGCAGGAAGCGAAACAAACTGAAATGTCAGAGCAATGACTGTACGCCACCGCTCTAAAAGAATAGCAGTCTTCAATCACAAAGGAGGAGTTGGAAAGACTACCCTCACTGTTAATCTCGCCGCGGCACTGGCCGAAAAGGGGAAACGTGTCCTACTTCTTGACACAGATCCGCAGTGCAACTTGACGTCTTATCTTCTTTCAGATGACGTCGTTGATGATCTGCTCGATCATTCCGACGACGAAGAAGGCCAAACGATATGGTCGGCAGTGAAACCCGTTGTCGAGGGAGATGGATCGATCCGAGTCGTGAAGGCGGCTGAGACATCAACGCAGAACTGCTGGGTCGTACCTGGAGATCTGCGTCTTTCGGAGCTGGAAGCTGAACTTGGCACATTTTGGACCGCCGCTGTCGAAACCAAGATTAAGGGTTTTAAGGGAACCGCTGTTTTGAGCACCCTCGCACAGCGTCTGGCAACATCTCACGATGTTGACTTTGTTTTCTATGATACGGGGCCGAATATCGGACCTCTCAACCGTGCGATACTGCTCGATTGTGATTACTTCATAGTACCCGCTGGGTGTGACGTCTTCTCCGTCAGGGCTCTAAGGACGCTCGGGAAGACCCTCACGACATGGATGACTCGATGGGATGCACTTCGGGAGGCTACGCCACAAGGGGGAGCGCTCTTGCCTGGTCGGCCTCACTTCCTCGGTTTTGCTATGCAGGGCTTTCGCGTCTACGGCGGCGGCATGGTTCGCATGGCAGCCAGATACCAAGCCCGATTTGAGAAGCGTTTGCTTCCTGATTTGATCAACCCATTGCGTAGAGTGGGTGCAGATCTCTCGCCGATTTCGGCCTCGGCATCTCGGCTCATCGATGTGCGTGACTTCTCAACTTTAGTCCAACAGTCGCAAGAGCAAGGCTTGCCGATGTGGAAGGTATTCGGTGGTCCGTCCTATCAGCTAGATGAAGCGCGCAAGGCGTTTTATGACTTGGCTGAGGAAGTTATTAAAAGATCGGTGTAAGGAGCTTATGGGACACGCAGCGCTGCCGCAAAAGACCGTGACTGAGATTGGAGAAATGGTTGCCTTATATTCCGGACACCGAGCGGAGTTCGCCAAACTCGCAAAACGTGTCGAAAACGACCTTGTCGAACACGAGGAGCTTCGGCCCCTGATCCACTCGACGAAGCAGCGTGAAAAGGATCCACTCCATCTTCACGACAAGCTCGAACGTAAAGCAATCGAAGCTTTGGAGTCTAAGAAGCCGTTCACGATAACCCAAAAGAATCTATTCAAACGAATCGGCGACTTAGCGGGCGTCCGACTTCTGCATATACATGCGGATCAACTATCAACTATCCATCCCACGATCGTAAAGATACTCGAGTTCCACAAATATAAGTTCCGCGAAAAGCCTCTGGTTTACATCTGGGATCTTGAGCGGAAGGAGTTCTTAACGAAACTTGGCTTAGATGTGAAGATTCGTCCAAAAATGTACACAAGCGTCCACTATGTAGTTGAACCCTTTTGGGCCGATTGGGCTTGTGAGATTCAAGTTCGCACCCTTGCAGAAGAGCTATGGGGAGAAGTGTCGCACACGATCAACTATCCGCACGCAACGGACAGCATAGCATGTACTGAGCAGTTGGCTGTGCTAGCGCGGGTAGCGTCTGGCTGCACCCGGCTAGTGGATTCGATTTTCGCGTCGTTGTCCGAACACAAAACGAAACACGTTGGCAAATGAGAGCGGGGCCGCGGGGTCGGTCTGTGAAAATCGCGGCGACGCATGGAATCGCGGAATGAGAGGAACTCGCCTGCGGGTGGCTCGGTTCTTCATTGTGGCCGGGGCTCCGCCTGCGCCATCTTCCCGGCCTCATGCCGTCGCCTTCCTCTCATCCGCGCGATCCTTTGCATGGGGTCACGCTGGAGACGATGGTGCGCCAGTTGGTCGGGCGGCATGGGTGGGAGGAGATGGGGTGGCGGATTCCGGTGCGGTGTTTCCAGCTCGATCCGAGCGTGAAATCCAGCCTCACCTTTCTGCGCAAGACGCCGTGGGCGCGGAAGAAGGTGGAGGCGTGGTTTGCCGGGGAGGCTGCGGATGCTCCGCCGGAGTCGAATGAGGGAAGCTGATGCGGAAATCGAGACGTTCGCGTTTGGCGATGACGGTCATTTCCAAACGCCCCGATCGCGTCGAGGCCACCGCCAGCGTGGACCCGGAGACCGGGCGGCTCATCCAGAACGAACTCGACCGGCGGATTGCTCGTGCCCGCGCTTGGAGGCTCGCTCGCGTCCCGGTCTCTCCGCGGGTCAGGAGAGCGAGCGGTAAAAGAGGGCGTAGCGCTCCGCCAGCGCGTCCCAGTGGAAGCGCGTCCACGCCCATTCCGCCAGTGCCGCGCGAGCTTCCGGTGTCTGGCGGTCATGGGAAAAAAAGCGCGCCAGTTCGCGCCGCACGTCGGCGGTGCGCGGGGCGCAGATGAAGCCGCGGCCACCCGCCAGCTCCTCCGCCCACGGCGTCTCGGTGGTCGTCAGCACGGGCGTGCCGACCTGGCAGGCTTCGAGGACGGCGAGACCGAAGTTTTCCGAATGCGTGGGCAGGCAGAAAAGATCGGCCCCTTGGAAATACTTCCACCGCTCCTCGCCCCACACCGCGCCGACCCAGTCGATGCGTGGCAGCACGCGCGCGTTTTCCTCCGCGAAGCGCCGCAACTCCGCCACGTAGCCCGGCTCGCCTTCGCCCACGATGACCAGCCGCGTGCGTGCGGGGACCTCCATCGACGCCAGCGCGCGGAGCAAAAGATCGAGCCCCTTTTTCACATGGATGCGCGAAAGAAAAAGCAGCACGCGCTCGTCCTCGGCCCAGCCCAACTGCCCGCGCGCCCTTTGGTAGTCAGGCTTCGCGCCGCCCGTCAGGCCGAGCGGCAGGGTCTCGATGCGCTGTCCCGGCAGGAATCCGCGCAGCCGCGCGGCCTCCTGCGCCGCGGTCGCGAGCACAGCTTTGGCGCGGGCGAGGTGGCGCTTTTCCACGAGGTGAAAGTAGGGCCATTTCTTCCACCGTTTATGCCGCCACGCCCACGGCTCCAGCATCCCGTGCGGCGAGACCACGCACGGAATTCCGCGCGCGCGGCACGCGCGGGCGAGGCGCGCGTGGGCTGGTTGCCAGAGCCCGTGAAAATGCGCCGCGCACGCGCCGCCGTCGGCGGGCAGTTCGTCGCCGACCTCGATCCCGCGCCGCTCCAGCGCCCCGCGCAGACCGTCGATCGCCGCGTCGAGTCCGCCGATGCGCTGCTCCGCGGGCGGGATGAAAAAAAGCACCTTCATGGGCGTGCGGCGAGCGTCTCCCGGTAGAGCGCCTCATAGCCCGCCGCCATTTTCTCAAACGAAAACTTCTCCTCCGCCAGCCGCCGCGCCGCTGCGCCGAGCGCCCGCAGCGCCGCGTGATCGCGCAGGCCTTCGGTCCACGAATTGTTCTCGCCGATGGTGATGGAATTCGCCGGGTTCAAGAACGGCATCTCGCCCAGCAGGTTGGCCGTGATCGCGCAGGGCAGCGCGGCGGACATCGCCTCGAGGATCGCCAGCGGCAGCCCCTCGAATTCCGCGACGTGCAAAAAGACATCCGCCGCGAGCAGGAGCGACTGCACGTCATTGTGCCACGGCAGCCGGCGAATCCTTTGCCCAAGCCCCTTCGCAGCCACCCGCGCATCCCACTCGCCGCTCAGCCCGCCGTCGCCCACCCACAGAAACTTCGCCTCCGGCAGCGTCCGCAGGATTTCCTCCGCCTTTTCCAAAAACACCAGCGGCCGCTTTTGCGCCACCATCCGCCCCACCGCGATGAACAGTTGGTCGTCCTTCGCCAACCCGAGTTCCGCCCGCTTGACCGCGCGCACCGCAGCGCGCCCCGCGAGGTTGAAAAGCGGCACGCCGTTTGGGATCATGCGAATCCGTGGCGAGTCGCCGAGGAAATCGGCGAGGTCGCGCTGCCGGTTTTCCAG
>JAYWEP010000199.1:0-36290 GCA_043779205.1 Chthoniobacter sp.
CGGGCAAGCGAAGGATGAGCGTGGTTCTCCCTCAACGCGCCTCGCGCCTGACTTTTCGGGGCAGGATGCGCGGCGCATGCTGCGGGTTGGAATTCGTCACCACGCTCGGCGGGACGCCGGCACGCTGGAACGACGCGGGCGGGCGGCTTGCGGTCAGTGAGCAGGCAGCGTGACGGCGCAGGGTGCCGGTGGGTTCGTGGGCGGCACGCTGCGCGGGCGCGATGCCTGCGGTGGTGGACCGTGCTCGGCGGTTGGACATGCTACGCTTGGCTCCGTTCCCGGCGCTCCCTCGTCTCTCTGATTCTCTCCACCGCTTCCGGTCGCATGCCTCTTCACTGCGCTAATGCGAGCCTCTGGGCGTCTCGGCTTCCCGGCGACGCCGGTTGTCCTCCATCTGCGCGTCCATCTCCGCTTTGGAGAAGTGCGTTTTCTGCATCTCCAAGCGCACCTTGCGTCCCAGCGATCCCACCGCCAGCCTCAGTTTCGGCTTCGTCTCAGGTGTCTTTTCGTCGTCCATAAAGTGCCGGAATCTTACCGCAGAAGCGCCGTGGAAGTAAGCGAATTCTGCTCCGCTTTCCGGCCTCAATTCCCATTCTCTTCGCCGTCACGCTGGCCTACACGCGGGGTTGTTTCTGCGGCGCTTGCCGTCTTGTCGCCGCTCCCGGTGGCGGGTTCACCTCACCGCGCCCGGTCGTGCTTTGTTCCCGATGCTGGGTGCCGGTCGGGTGCCGCATCGGTCGGCAGCCTTACCTCCTCGCCCACTCCAAAACGCGCCGTGGTGCGATTTCGGCGATTGCGTCGAATGGGGTCGGGATACCTCGTTCGATACCGACGTTTCGCGGTGCTGCGTCTGTGAGGAGGATACCGTTCTCATCGTTCAAGAAGGCATCCGCACTGATCTTGCGGTAGCCGTAGGGCAACAATGCTTGCTCGATTTCCTGCTCACTCGGATCGCGTGTCCTTTCTATGAATGGCTGACTCACGCAGATGCGGGGCAAGTGTCCGTGCCTTTCTGGAGCTAGAACGCCCTCGTAGCGAGTCTGGTATTCGCTGATCGAATTGAGATGCACCCACCGGTGCAAGTAAAAGAACGGGTCTGCGTTGCCCGTGGCGTGGAAATGCTTGCCCGTCAATTCAGGATCAAGACCGTAAAAATCGCTCCGGCAACCGAGGTTGTCGCCAAACGTCGTTTTGAAAACCCTCGCAGGCTCGGATTCGAGGCGAATAATGAGATGCTCGCTGCCGCCGGTTTCGGTGACGGCCTCCCGCAAACGCTCACTTAGCGAGAGGCTTTTTTCGCAGTCCTCGGCCAATCTTCGGAGAAGGTCAGCACACCGCTTCCGATCTTCCTGCCAATCGATTTGTGCATTGCCTTGCAAAAATCCTCCCAGCTTCCGTAGAATTTCATCCAGTTCGCGGGTTTCGGAGCTGGCATCTTGGTCACGATCTCGGGCTGGCTCGCTGGTTCTCTCCATTCCGGTGTGAGTTCGGTACCCTCAAATTTTTGCGCTGCGATCTTGCTTGGAGATGTGGCGGGCATTTTGAGTTCAGGTCGGTTCAGGGCAGCAATTGCGCCGGAGAAACTTGCGCAACAACTGCGGTGATCGTAAGCGCAGTTGTTTTACTCCGCAAGCGCGTTTGCTGACACTGTCAGGAATGGTGCCCCTCTTTTCCAGCGGCGACTCTGCGCCTTACGCCGCCCCCCGGCTGCGGGTTCGCCACCGCATCACCATCGCCTGAATCTCGCCATCGGGTCGTACGAAGAAGACACCCACTCAACAGGGGTGTGTGTGCTCCTGGCGGATTCCCTTGGGCTACCTGCCCCGCTGGGCGTCCTGAATCCGCTGCATGTCCCGCTGCTGCTGCCGCGCCACTTCGGCTGATTGCGCCGCGGCGGCGGCGTTGGCGGCCTGCATCTCCGCCCAGCGGCGGTTGCCTTCGTTCACGTAGTCGCGATGGGCTGCGGCTGCGGCTTGCGCGGCTTGCTCGCGCAACATTTTAGCCGCTTGAATCTCGGCTTCCGCTTGCGCGTACTTCATGGCCTTTAGCTGCTCGCGGAGCAGTCTGTTGGTTTCATCCTGCGTCCCTACGTCGCCAACGCCGGGCGCGTTGGCTTGCTGCTTGGCGGCCTGCTCGGCCCGCTCGGCTTCGCGCCCCTGCTGGTTAATGCGTTCCTGCGCCTGCATGGGGGCGAGGCTGGGCAGTACGGAATCGAACAGGCCGGGGATTTTCGGCAGCGGTTGGACGGGAATACCGCGCGAGTATCCTTCTGACAGCCATTGATCCAGCGGTGGGAGTTGACCAGAGACTCGCGCCTGTGAGCCGTCGATGGACGTGGGCGGGCCGTTGTAAACCCCGCGAGACGGTGTGTGGTATTGCGGTTTTTGTGCCTCCGCGATTCGCGCACCGTCTTTCTCGGCGATCTGCAATAGGTCATGGGCCATGAACGCGATCACCGTCGGCCAGTCCTGCTGCGTGAAAAGCGGGTTGGCCGGGCTGAATGCCATGCAAATCTCATCCCATTTGTGCCGCAGTTTGCTGTCCGGGTCGCCCATTGCGCTCAGGCGAGCAACGGCCTGATGGTATTGGTCGAGCGTCACCGTCGGGCGCTCTAACTGGTCAACGGTGATCCGGCCAGCGGCGTATTCCGCGTTCAATTTCTGCACGGATGCGTTGTGCTGTCTGGCCTCCGCGTCGGCGATCTTCGCAGCGGCTGTGTCGGCACAGGCGGCGTCGGCTGCGCGCTTGGCATACACTTCGGCTTCCCTCGCGAGGAATTGCTTCACTACGTGTTCCGGCTCATTCGACAGGTCGATGACGGCGCCGCGCGAGGTGACGTAGTGGCTGAGGTCTTCCGCCAAAGCACTAAGCGTGGCGATGGATGCTGCGAGGAGGAGGAGGAGTTTGGTTTTCATTTGGTCCGGTGTCTGGTTGCTGAAATTACGCCCCTCGCTGCTCTTTGCCGAGGGAAAGGAGCCACCCAGCGTCTTCGCGGTGTTTCTCTGACACGTCAATATCGAATTGAAATTTATGGTCGGGCGTCCGGGGCGTCGCTTGGTGGACTAGCAAGGTGGCGATCATGGCAACTCTCCGCTTCCACGGCGGTCCCGTTGCCGTTGCTGCTGTTGGCTCACTCGCCTTCAAGCAACCGGGGCGGGGAAAAGAGGTCGGGGAGAATGAGCCTGAGACGGGCGGAATCTTTCGCGCGTTCGTGCTCGGCGTAATCCATGAATTCCCCGGCGTGCTTCGCATCAATAATGGTGGCGTTGAGCCGCACGGCCGGCGGCACGTTCTTGTCCCTGGCGATCTCCGCGACGATCTGCCGGCGCTCGGCGGCGGTCATCGTGGCCGCGGCGGTGCGGTCGCGGATGAGGTCGGCGACACGGCGCTGCACGTCCGCTCTCGTCAGCCAGCGCGGCCCCATCGCCTGCCTGCCCGGTTTGTCGTTTCCCGCCACGGCGCGGCAGGCTTCTACGGCGGTTTTTCCGTTGGCGATTTCCTGCGCGAAGCGTTCGTGATGTTGATTTTTAAGCGGAGTGGACATAGTTCGGTTTCCTATCCGCTCAAGCTCGCCCGCCAACTGCCAACCTCGCGCAACCGCTGCCAGATGCCGGAGGCGGTGCGCGGCGTCGCCTCGTAGAGCGAAATTTCCTGGTTGATGACCGCAAAATGCCACTGCCGCAACGCGCGAACGTGGGGATGGCGCAAGAGTCTGCTCACACTCGCGCGGGCACCGCGTCGGCTCCGCGGGCGATACACGCGGACGTACGCTTCAACGAGCGGCGGACATCCAATGCCGAAGAGGCGGCTCCCGCGAGGGATGCAGCCCGCGCACTCGATCGCGAACACCGCATGGCGCGTGCTGATCTCCTTTTCGATCATGCAGCGCCACTCCGGCAACCGCGGGACGCTAGCATTACTGTAATCGCGAAACTCCACTATTCGGGAGGGACGCCCGACGCGCGGCTTGTGTGTGGTGATGGTCAGCCATCCCAATTCCGCTGACTGCTCCACCTCCCACGCTCTGATTCCATAGGATCGTTTCAACTCCCGAATGGCAGCTTTCCCGCCGAGTCGATCAAGCACGCGCTCAATGCGCTCCCAACGCTCATGGCAGAGGGTTGCGGGTCTCATGCGGCTGGTGTTCGCCTCCTATCGTCTCGCGAGTCAGGGCCCCCGGCTGAGGAGGCTCATCTGTGCGCTCGCGAACATTCGCCCTAAATTGGGATCGGGACAAAAACAGCCGAGACGAATTCTTCAACATGCCGCTTCACGATCTCGGCGTTGAATTGGTTGAGTGGTCGAAATCCATCGTCATCCAAATCAACGATTCTGATGGGCCGTCCTTTGGTCGGAATGGTTTGCTCCTTTCGCATGGTGACGGATGCAAACTGCCCTTCATACTCCAGCATCGCGAGTCCCCTTGCCTTGCCGGTATCGGTCGAAAGATTCAATCGAAGTGCAAAGGTCGGCTCCGCTCCTTCGTAAGCCGGATCGTGAATTGAAACGGTTTCGATCTCGCAGGTGTAGCCTCGCTTGCGGATTTCCTCTCTCGAAGATTCCAGCACCGGAAGCACGACCGTCCGAAGGTGGGTTTCGACTTCCTTAGCGTTTCCCGCCCTGCGGATTTTTTCCGCTTCCGCTTCCTTGTTTGCCGCTTCACGTTGCGCCTGTTCCTCCTGCGCTTTCCGGCGCTGGGAGGCTTCAAATTCTGCGATCGTTTCTGAAATGCTCATCGGTGTATTTGTGTTCAAGTGAATACCACAAGCAGACGCCGCCGCAACTGTCTCCTTCGGCGCTTCCGCCGCGGTAGCAACCCCAGCCTCGGCACTCGGCCGGGGTCGGGTCGCTCTGTGCATCTCAACGCAGTGACGAGGGAAAGTCTCATGTTTTCCCGGTGCCGGGTGACGTTGCTCGTACGAGCGGCAGATAGAGGTATTCATTCGTGCGGCGTGCCGCCTGGCTGCCGACGCTCACTTTTTTGAGGATGTGGGAAGGGTCGACTTCGTTGGCGAGGGAATCGAGCAAGTAAAAAACCGTCGTGTGTGCGGCGCCGAGCAGTGGGGCAGCGTCACGCGAGCCGAGACAGAAAGGTTCCGTCCCCTGCAATTTTTGGAGCTGATAGCAGAGCGCGACAAGTCGCTGCATCTTTGGTGACATCGGCATGCCGCCGCGCTCTGCTGTCGCCTCTGCCGGCAACGGTTGGGCTTGTGCGAAGCGCCATGCAGCGGCGAGCGGGGAATCATCGTCGCCGTAATTTACAGCCTTGCATCCTCTCAGCCATTTCGCGTGGTAGGCGTGAAAATCCATCTCCGGGTCCGTGTGCCCCCGCGCCAGCGGCCACCACGCTTTGAAGACTCCCGTTTTCTCTGCCACCGTCGATTCGCGTCCCTCGCGTTTTTCCCAAGTCTTCATGTGGCGAGCCATCCCGAAAAGGAGGCGGTCGGTTTGGTGTCGTGCGGTCGGGACGAATCGGGCGACGTTGAACACAGTAACGCAGCTCTCTACGTCTTGAGTTACCTGTGTTCCCTGCGTTACTGAGTTCACTGCGTTACTGGGTTCAATCGGAAGCTCTGTGGCCTTTGCCTTCGGCTGTTGCCACCCCTCGGGCCAAACGATGGACTCGAACGTGATTTCTGCCGGCGGCGCGTCCACGATGAACGAATAGTCGCCTCCGCTGGGATGCTGGCCGCTGATAATCGTCTGGGCTCCGTTTGCCCGCCATTCCCCTACCTCGTCACCCTTGGCAGTTTTGATTTTGGACATGCGGGGATACCCTCCCACACACCGCACCCAAACATTACCGCCGCGAGAACCACGGGTGCGGAGGCTGCCGACAAGCGCCGGGTTTGCCGCCAGAAACTCTGCCAAAAAGTTGTCTGTGTCGCAGTCGATAGAGCAAATGCCATGTGACTTCTCGCCCTGGGCCACGCCGATGTTTCCCGCCTCCAACTCGCGCAGATATTCGGGTTCCCTCATCTTTTGCCTCGGTAAGGTGGCCCCACGGCTTTTTGGTGCCCTTTACGCCCCACGGCCACGCCAGCAACAGCACGTCCTCGCCGAGTAATCTGCGGATGTGCTCGACGCGAGGAAACCCGTTGCCGGGAAGGTTGTGCGGGGATACTCTCTCCATGTTCTCGATTCACGAAAGCCGTTCCCAAACTTGCCAGCGCGGGAGCGGCTTTCTTTTTGTCTTAGGGGCTTGAGTCGATCTTCATTTTCCCGGTGCCGGGTTGGCGTGGAGTGCGCGGTGATTCTTGGCGTCGGCTGATCTGCCCGTTCCCGGTTCGCCGGGGCGGGCTTTTTCCTTTGGTGGTGAATTTGTCGGGGGTCTAAGGCCCGCGGAAAGTGGATCGTGCGTCATGGTTCCACCTCCGCTGCGGTATCTGGTTTCGGTTTTCCATTATAGGTCTGTGCGTCACCGAGAAGCCGCTTGACCTCGTGGATCGGCACCATGATCCGACCAAGGGTATGGATCACTTTCACCCTGCCGGCATAAATCTGCCGGTATCCCCAAACGGTCTGACGACCAAAAAGGGCTGCGAGTTCGTTGGGGCTGACCGCTGCTCTTTCGAGCAGGGGGATTTCGATTTTCGGCGAACGTGCTTTACGCTTTTCGCCGTCTTGCTGCGTGGGTGCTGCGATGTCTTGCATAGCTACCCCTTAGCTTTTCTGGGATGGCGTCCCGCCGCTTGGTCCAGAGCGTGATTCCGAGGCGAAACGCTCTAACTCCGGGGTTCTCGGCAACGAAGCGGGTTACATCCTACTCTAGCCAGCATCCCAACTCCGAACGTCCAAAGTGTTATTCAGGACTTTTTGGACGAGAGGACTTTCCAAGCGTTTTTTCCGCGGCTTTGCACGGCGGCGGGGGAATGTCTCGAGATACGCCTCACGCATTTCGTCGATCTTGCTGCGCGACAGTCCTGAGAGTTGCATCGTTTCCAGTTCGCTGACGATTTTCGCCTCAATTTCCTCCCGACTCAGGAAAATCGGGACAGGCTGCGGCCTGTTGCTCAATCTGGCACTAACCGACGATCTGAGATCAAGCTTCGGCGCGGCGAGTACTTTTCTCCGTATTTCGCGATAGCGGCGGAGTGCGTCGGCGGTGGTTTCTCCGCCTGTGATTTCACGAAGCGCCTTGTCTCGGGGAACAGTCTCTCGGCGTTTTTGGGCCTCCTCCCACCGCTCCGTACTTTCCCGCGAGATGCGTTCCTCTCGATCTACTTCGCGACGGTAATCGCATTCCTTGAGCAATTCCAAAGCACGGCGGGCGGCGGTTTCGTAGTCATCCTTTCGGAGCAAACGGGCGGCGATACCGGCCACCAATTCCAGCGGAAAATCCCCGGCGTCTTCCGGTTCGTCGAGGGATGGCCCTTTTCGATGGCGGCTCACGCGACTTCCCTCAAGCTGATGACGTTTTGTGCCGCTGCCATTGGCGCGAAGGAAACGCGGCTCGCAGCCTCCGCGCTGTGCTCGTCGCGCAAGTGCCCGTAGGTCTTCATCGCCAGCGCCCCGCCGTCCACATGTCCAAGCCAGCGCGAGACGGTCGGAATGTCGATTCCCGACTCGATACAGGTCGTCGCGAAAAGGTGGCGCAGGTCGTGGTGCGTGATTCGTTCCATGCCGACTTTCTTCGCCGCCGCGTTCATCGCGCCCTGCGCCTCGTTGACGCGCAGCACGGGCGCGGTGAGCGGTTCGTCTGGACGCTCGGCGCGCATGCGGGCAATGAGTTCCTGCGCCTCGCGAATCAGCGGGACGTGTCGCGTGTGCCCGCCCTTGCCCTCGCGGATGAAAAGGCGGTTGCGGTTGAAATCGACATCCGCCCAAAGGACGTTCGCCGCTTCGTTTTTCCGCGCCCCGGTGAAGGCGAAAAACTCCACAAGGTCGGCGCAGTCTTTCGAGCACCATGCGCCCGCCGTGCGGATCGATTCCACGAATGCGATGAACTGCCCGCGCTCGGGAAGGCGCAGCGTGGTTTTCGGGATGGAAGATTTCGGCGCGTCGGCGCTCTGGTCTTCGTGCATCGCCCCGGCCTTGCGCGCGATCTGGAAAAGAAAACGGAGCGTGCCGAGCGTGTTGTTGTGGACGGTCGCGGAGTAGTCGGCGGCGAACTCGGTTGACCACTTCTCCACGTCCTGCCGGCTCAATTTCCGCACGTCGGTCTTCTCCCACGCGGGCCGTGTCTTGAAAATTGCCGCCAGACATTTCTCGCGATAGGTGACGGAGTTGGGGCGGAGCTTTTTCGTCGTCTTCCCGCGGCCCGGCATGCTGATGCCCTTCGCCAGTTGCCCGCGGAAAAGCTCCGCGCAGTCGCCGAGCGTCATACGCCCGCGATCCTGCGCCGCGCTCGCCCTGGTCGTCTTCTCGATGTCGCCGGCCATGTCGCGCAGCTTCGCCTTGGCCACTTCCATGATGTCGGTCTTGAGCGACTTCCATGTCTCCTTGCCCCCGGCGAAGATGCGGGCGTAGTATCGGCCCGATTTATGACGAACCAGATTTTGCGTTCCAGTGCGCGTCCACGTTTTCACGGTTTTGCTTTGTTTCATGCCGTGACCGTAGAAAAGCACCGTGAAATTTGCAACGTCATTCTTCAAAAAGCGCGCTAACTCCAGTGTAACGGGGCTGTAGCTCAATGGTCAGAGCAGGCGACTCATAATCGCTTGGTTGCGGGTTCGAGTCCCGCCGGCCCCACGCGCGCCCCGCACTTTTTTGCATGAAATTTCTCGCCGCACTTTTTTTCTTCCTCGCCGCCGCGCATGGGCTGGCGCTGACCGAGCGTGAGCTGGACTCCATCGGGCGTCGCGTCTGGCAGAATGAATGTGCGGGGACGCGCGATGGGCTGACTTCGTGGAATGAGGGGGAGGATTTCGCGTCGCTGGGGATCGGGCATTTCATCTGGTATCCGAAGGGTGCGCGCGGGCCGTTTGAGGAGAGCTTTCCGCCGCTGGTGCGGTTCCTCGCGGCGAACGGGGCGCGGCCGCCGGCGTGGCTGGACGAGGCGTGCCCGTGGAGCACGCGGGCGGAATTCCAGGCGGCGTTTCATGGCGAAAAGCTGAACGCGCTGCGCGCGCTGCTGGCGGGGACGATTCATTGGCAGGCGCGCTTTCTCGCGCAGCGGATGGAGGCGGCGCTGCCAAAGATGCTGGCGGCGGCGCCGGCGGGGGAGCGGGAGAATGTGCGGGCGCAATTCGGGCGGCTGGCGGGGAGCGGGGCGGGGACGTTTGCGCTGATCGACTATGTGAATTTCAAGGGGGAGGGGACGAAGGAGAGTGAGCGGTATCGCGGGGAGGGCTGGGGGCTGCTGCAGGTGCTGGCGGGGATGCGGGGGAGCGGCGCGGGCGCGGCGCGGGAGTTTGGCGAGAGCGCGGCGGCGGTGCTGGCGCGGCGGGTGCGCAATGCGCCGCCGGAGCGGCATGAGGAGCGGTGGCTGGCGGGGTGGAAGGGGCGGGTGCGGGCCTACGGAGAGTAGGTTTCAATTTCCAATCGCCGATGATCCTGGCGAAAAATTGAGGATTGGAGATTGAAAATTGAAAATTGGAGATTTGCAGAATTCCGCGATCAGCCTTTCCACAAGGCGGCGGCTATTTTTCGAGCGGTGCCGCCTTCTCCCGATGCGCTTCCTCCTGGTCGATGAGCGCGAGGAAGATGCGCTCGAGTCCGCCGCCCTCGCTCGATTTGGCGCGCAGCTCGGCGACGGTGCCGAGGGCGATGAGCCGCCCGCGGTGGATGATGCCGATGCGATCGGCCAGCTCCTCGGCGACGCTGAGCTGGTGGGTGGAGAGGAAGATGGTCATGCCGGCGCGGGCCCGGTCGCGGAACTCGGCCTTGACGATGCGCGCGTGGGTGGGATCGAGTCCGACCATGGGCTCGTCGATGATGAAAACGCGCGGCTCGTGGAGCAGGGCGGAGGCGATGACGAGGCGCTGGCGGGTGCCGTGGGAGAGGTTTTCGGTGAGCTCGTGGCGGTATTCGCCGAGGTGGAATTTCTCGAAAAGCGCGCCGGTGTTGGCGGTGATCGCGCGGCGCTCCATGCCGTAGACGTCGCCGACAAAACGCATGAATTCGGCGGCGGTGAGCTTGTCGTAGAGGAAGGGAAAATCCGGCACGTAGGCCATCTGGGCTTTGGCGCGTTCCGGCTCGCGGGCGAGGTCGCAGCCGCCGATCTCGATGGTGCCGGCGGTGGGCCGGAGCAGGCCCGAGAGCATTTTGATCGTCGTGGTTTTGCCCGCGGCGTTGGGGCCGAGAAAGGCGAAAAATTCTCCCGGGGCCACGTCCAGATCGAGCCCATCGACGGCGCGCAGCGGGCCGAAGTTTTTGGTGAGGGCGCGGGCGCGGATCATCGGGGAAGTGGAGATTTGGGAGCCCGCAGCCGCGTCACGGCGCGAGGTCGTTGGGCGCGAGCGAATAGCCGATGAGGGTTTTCGCGCGGAGGATCTGGCCGAGCTGGCTGACGTCGAACTCGAGCAGGGTCTGGCCGCTTTGCTCGATGGTCACGAGGTAGGTGTCGATGCGCTCGCCGTGGATGAGCATGGAGGATTGGAGCGCCCGGACGACGGGCGGGGCCATGCTGCGGGTCTGGGACTGGAGCAGCGTCGGCAGCGAGGGATCGATTTCGCGGAGCGCCCGTTGCAGGCCGGCTTCGTCGAGCGTGTAGGTGTGCGGCTCGTCGCCGGGCTGGTCGCCGCTGAGCAGCGTCCAGGTGAGCAGATTCTCCGGGGGCGCGGCGGTGATCTGGATGCGGGAGGCGGGGGCGTTGTGTGTCGTGGGATCGCGCAAGGTCAGGCCCATGGTGAAGCGGCGGGTGGCGAGCGTTTTCTCGAGTTCGATCTCGCCGTCCCACTGCACGCGCTGGCGTTCCAGGCCGGGCATCATGAGCTGCAGATCGCCGATAAACGCGATGACGCGGGAGCGGTCGCCCGCGTGCATCTGCGGGTGGATGCGGAGGTGGCCGACGCACATTTTTCCGCTGTAGATATTCAGGTCGGAGGGCTGCTCGTGCATGAGGAGGAGCTTGATCACGTGGCCGACCGGCACCTCGCGCAGCGCGGAGTCGCCGGGCCCGGCTTCCTTGCGGATGAGCAGGCCGGCCATCGTGAGCCAGAAGCCGACGACGAGGAGGGCGAGGGCGCGGTAGAGCATGCGGCAACGTCAGTCGGCGGGGGTGTTTTCCGCGCCCGGTTGCGCCTTCCATTTTTCGATCAGGGCGTAGGCGTTGTGATTGTGGATGGACTCGAAATTTTCCGCCTCGATGCGATACCAGGCGATCGCGGGGGTGCGGTTGGCGCGGGCGGCGATGTTGCGGACGAGGTCTTCGACGAAGACGGGGTTTTCGTAGGCGCGCTCGGTGACGGCTTTTTCGTCGGGCCGCTTGAGCAGGCTGTAGAGCTCGCTGGAGGCGCTGTCTTCCACGAGCCGGATCATGTCCTCGATCCAGAGCGGCGGGTGGGAGCGGATGGAAAAGGTGACCTGCCCGCGCTGATTGTGCGCGCCGTGGGCGCTGATCGCCTTCGAGCACGGGCAGAGGGTGGTCACGGGGACGATGGCGGTGACGACGAAATCGACCGCGCCTTTTTCCAGCGTGGCGGAGAAGCGCGCGGTGTAGTCCATCATGCCGACGGCGCCGGTGACGGGCGCGGCTTTCGCGAGGAAAAAGGGAAACTCGAAATCGACGTGCGCGCTCTCGGAATCAAGGCGGGCGGTGAGTTCGCGGAGGATGGCGAGGATGTTATCGACGTGCAGCTCGGGGCCGAATTCCGCGAGCACCTCCACGAAGCGGCTCATGTGCGTGCCTTTGAAATGATGCGGCAGATCCACGGTCAGCGCGGCGGTGGCGATGGTGTGCTGGACGGTGCGCGCTTTGTCGCGAACCTGCATGGGGTAGCGCAGGGCGCGGATGCCGACGCGGTCGATGGCGATCTGCCGGTCGTCGGGCTGGTTTTGCGTGTCGGTGAGGGGCGGCGGGGCCGTGGTTTCCATGGGCGCAGAGGACATAGCACAGTTCGCCGCGCGGTGGATGGCGAAAGGGCGGCGCGGCGCGCTACTCCCGGTCGCGGCTGATCAGGCGGCGGACATCGCGCGAATAGGACAGCCACGCAAAGCTGCCGGCATTGACCAGCAGGAAGGCGCCGAGCGGCATCCAAAGTGAGGGGTAGTCGAAGGCCAAAGGGAGAACAATGATGGTGAAGACCGCGGCCAGACCGAGGAGCGCGAGGAGAATCAGCCGCGCCCAGGCTTTGCGCATGGCGATGGCGATGAGCAGGGCGGTCGTCCACAATCCACCGGTGATGGTGGAGGAGAGCAGGGAACGGTTCAGTTCCGGGGGAGTGCCCATGAGGAACATGAAATCGAGCAGGCGGAAGAGCACAAACATGACGACGAGGCCGAGGCGGGCGCGGCTGGCTTTGCCGTGGTGATGGCGGCGCGGGCGCGGCGGCGGACGCAGCGGAGGGGGCCGTCGCTGCGGGGGCTGCGGCGGGCGCTGGCCCTGCGGGCCGGCCGGGGGTTGCCGGCGCGGGGCCGCCATTTCGGGTTTCTTTTCGGGATTGGGTCCGGGAAGCATGGGAGAAAAAAAAGTGGCGGGTAAAGTGGTGCAAACCTTTGGGTCCGGCGAGTCGAAATGCGCGGGCGGCGAGATTTCTCCGCGGCAAAATCCATTCCGCCACTTGCGTCGCTCCGCCCCGCTCCGCCATGCTCCGCGCCGCGCATGCTTGCCTACCACGATCTCCTCCGCCTCGTCCTCGACCACGGACGCTTCAAGCCCGACCGCACCGGCACCGGCACCTACTCCGTCTTCGGCGCGCAGGCGCGGTTCGATCTCGGCGCGGGCTTTCCGCTGCTCACGACGAAAAAGGTGCATCTCAAGTCCATCATCCACGAGCTGCTCTGGTTCCTCGCGGGCGACACGAACGTGCGCTACCTGCGCGAAAATGGCGTGACCATTTGGAACGAATGGGCCGACGCCGACGGCAATCTCGGCCGCGTCTATGGCGCGCAGTGGTGCGACTGGCGCACGGCCGATGGGCGCTCGATCAACCAGATCGACGACGTGATTGCGCAGATCAAAAAGAACCCCGACTCCCGCCGGCTCATCGTCAGCGCGTGGAACCCCGGCGAGATCGCGCAGATGGCGCTGCCGCCCTGCCACACCATGTTCCAGTTCTTCGTCCTCGACGGACGCCTGAGCTGCCAGCTCTACCAGCGCAGCGCCGACCTCTTCCTCGGCGTCCCCTTCAACATCGCCAGCTACGCGCTCCTCACCCTCATGGTCGCGCAGGTCACCGGCCTCGCGCCCGGCGATTTCGTCCACATCTTCGGCGACCTCCACCTCTACGCGAACCACCTCGACCAGGCCCGCGAGCAGCTCGCGCGCGACCCCCGCCCGCTCCCCGCGATGACGCTGAACCCCGATGTCCACAGCATCCACGGCTTCCGCTACGAAGACTTCACCCTCACCGGCTACGACCCGCACCCGCCGATCAAGGCACCCATCGCCGTCTGACAGACTGCGCAACAAGTCGCTGAGCGGTGTAGCCGCGCTTCTATGAAGCGCGTGCGCGGGGCGGCTCATCGAGCCGCAACTACACCGCCCATCAGACCAGCTTGTGGGCGATTTGCTCCTCGAGGATTTCGCGCACCGTCAGCGCCACGATCACGCGCCCGGTTTGTTTGAAAAAGCGGCTGATCTCCGTGAGCGCCCCGTCCGCGTAGTCGAAGGAGATGAAGAACCCCTTGGCGCATTCCTCCCGCGTCATCATCGCCTCAAAGGCGTCGATGTCCGGGCGGCCCACCTTGTCCTTTTGCTTTACCTGGATGGGGTAAAATTTCTCCTCCAGTTGCAGTTCGTCGGCCTTGTTCTTGCGGCGGTTTTCCAGCGCGGAGACGGGGAAGATGCGGCCGTCGATGCCCATGTCGCCGACCTGCGTTTTGTTCGGGATGCCACCGAGGGCGATCACCGCCCAGTTCTCAAACTCGAAGGGCGGAATCTCGCGCAGCTTCTTCTCCGTCCACGGCAGGTCGCGCACGATGAAGCCGCGCCCGAGATGCCGCAGCTTGTCGTCCTCCTTCATCCCGCAGACATCGCGCAGGCGCTTGGCCATCACGCGGCAGGCGGTGGGCGAGATGTCGATGCCGATCCACTGGCGCTTGAGCTTCTGCGCGGCCACGAGCGCGGTGCCGCACCCGCAGAATGCGTCGAGGACAATGTCGTTTTCGTTGCTGCTCGCTTTAATCATTCGCTCCAAAAGGGCGAGCGGCTTTTGCGTCGGATAGCCGAGGCGCTCGTCGCTGCCGGAAACGAGTGGGCCAATATCATCCCAGAATGTCTGCAAAGGGACACCGGGAGATTCGTGAAGGTAGTTCTTCAACTTCGGCATCCCGGTGCTGCGGTAGTAAAGTCGCCCCTCCTTTTCCATCTTCTCCATGTTGGCCTTCGAGTAAGCCCAATAGCGTCCGTTGTAAGGCTTCACGATTTTTCCGTCAGGCGTTTTCCATTCATAGGAGACATCACCACCGCCCTTGTTAGCCGTTAGGTCTGACACTTGGAACGGACCGTGTTCGTCGCGGTAGTGGAAGTTCTTCTTGATCGTCGCCTCGGGCAGCGGCGTGAACTGTTCATTCCACGTCCATGTCTTTCCGCCTGAATAGAAAAAGACCGTGTCGTGGTTCGCGCCGTAGCGCTTCGAGTCGTTGTGTGCGCTCGCTCTTTTCCACACGATTTCGTTTTGAAAGAACTGCTCCCCGAAAATCTGATCGAGCATCACCTTCACGTAATGCGAAGCATGCCAGTCGCAGTGGTAATAAAAGCTGCCGGTTTTTTTGAGCACGCGGCTCAGTTCCACGCAGCGCGGGCGCATGTAGTCGATGTAGGCGCGGGTGTTCTCGTGCCGGTCTTCAAAGGCGCGCTTCTCCCTGGTCTCGCCCCAAAAGACTTCGTAGTTGCGGTTCGAGTTGAAGGGCGGGTCGATGTAGATGAGATCGACGCACTGCGCGGGGAGCTTCGCGAGCTGGTCGAGATTGTCGCCGCAATAGACGGTGCGGGTATCGACGAGGGAGGAGGGTTTTGCCTTGGCCATGCGGCGCACGCTAGCGGACGCACGCCCGCGCTGGCAAGGCGCGCGGGTGGCTTCCGCAGGCCCGCCGCTTTCTCCCGAGCACCAGCCCGCCGGGGCATGCACTTGAAGCGGAGGCGAAGGCGTGGCAGCCTCCGGCCCATGAATGCGCCCACGGAAACCAACCCGCAAGACCTGCGCCCGCTGCTGCACGCGGAGATCGACAAACTGCGCGATGAGCATCTGGAACTGGCGCATCGCCTGTTGCTGGAGATCGAGCTGCAGCAGGTGATGGACGACCTGGATGATGCCGCCGACGAGGCCCGCGTGGCGGGCCGCCTGACGCCGGAGCGCATCGCCGAAGCCATCGCGGCGCACCGTGCGGAGCATCCCTATCGCTGATGACCGTGTGCCTCGACACGAACGTGCTGCCCGGCATGTTCGGACGCGCCGCCCCATTGCTGCCGCTGCGCAGCGGGCTGCTGGCGCGGCGCTTCACCTGGGCGCTCTCCACGGAAATCCTGCTGGAATACGAGGAAATCGTAGCGCGAGAGATGGGTGCCGGAGCCGTGGAGCGGCTCATGCAGTTCATCGAATTTGTAGAGCAGGCCCGCGGTGTCATTCGCCGGATTTCGCCCTCGTTTCGCTTCCACCTCATCACCGACGATGCCGACGGCGACAAATTCGCCGACTGCGCCATCGCTGCCGAGGCGGACTTCATCATCACGGACGACCGGCACTTCGATGTGTTGCGCGGCAGCGGTTACAAGCCGCAGCCCGTGAGGCCGGCGGAATTCATCCGGCGGCACCTGTGACCGCTTTCTCCAAATCACCAGACGCACGCTCGTGAAAGCCATCGCCGCCATGTCGTTGAACCGGGTCATCGGGCGCGATGGAAAAATTCCGTGGCACCTCCCGGAGGATTTCCAGTGGTTCAAAAAAATGACCACCGGCCAGGTCGTGCTCATGGGGCGCAAGACCTTTCAATCCCTCGGCAAGCCGCTGCCGAATCGGACGAATGTGGTGCTCACGCGGCGCGGTCCGATCGCGGGCGTGACCACGCTGCGCGATCTCGCGGAACTCTCCGAGAGCCACTTCGCGCCGCGGGAAATTTTCGTCATCGGCGGCGCGGAGATCTACGCGCAACTGCTGCCGCGCTGCACCGACCTGTATCTCAGCGTGGTGCAGTGCGAGGTGGCTGGGGATGCGTTCTTTCCCGCGTTCGAGGATCGCTGGGAGCTGATCGACGTGGTGCTGCGGCACCCGGAATTCGAGGTCCGGCACTACCGCAATCTGCACGCATGACGCGCCTGCTTTCCACGCTCGCGATTGGTCTCTGCGCGGTGTTTTCTCCCCGCGTGTCCGCGAACGAAAACACCCCGCGCAATCCCGTCCTGCTCATCCACGGCATCAAGGACGACGCGCGCAAAATGGAGCCGATGGCGCGCTATCTCCGCGCGCAGGGCTGGGAGGCGAAGACGATGAGCTTTCGCCCGAGCTGGGGGCAGAAAGGGCTCGATGTGCTTGCGGGGCAGGTCGCGCAGTTCATCGGTGAAAACTACGCGCCCGGCGAAAAGATCGACCTCGTCGCGTTCAGCATGGGCGGGCTGGTCACGCGCTACTACCTCCAGCGCCTCGGCGGGCTGGAGCGGGTGCAGCGCTACGTCACGCTCTCCACGCCGCACCACGGCACGCTGCTCGCGTATCTGCTCCCGAATGCCGGCTGCCGGCAGATGCGCTTCGGCAGCGCCTTTCTCCGCGACCTCGCGAGCGACGCCGACCGGCTCGCGGCGCTGGATTTCACCAGCTTCTGGACGCCGCTCGACACGATCATCGTGCCCGCCCGCAGCTCCCTCATGCCGCAGGCGCGCAATGAGCGCATGGTCATCGCGCTGCATCCGCTCATGGTCTGGCAGCCGAGTGTCCAGCGGGCGGTCGCCGGGGCGCTCAGTCGCTGACGCGGGCGCCCTACTGCACCTGCGGCAGCAGCAGCCCGAGGAGGTCGGCGATTTTCACGCGCTCCTGCCGGCCATCGTCGCGGTGGCGCAGGGTCACGGTGTCCAGCAGCTCCGGGCCGTTTTCGCCGATGCTGTCGAAGTCGATGGTCACGCAGAAGGGCGTGCCGGCTTCATCCTGCCGGGCGTAGCGTTTGCCGATGCTGCCGCCTTCGTCGTAGTCCGCCGCGAGCTGGTGGCGGAGCAGCTCGAAAACCTTGCGCGCCTTCGCCACGAGTTCGGGTTTGTTTTTCAGCAGCGGAAAGACGCCGACCTTGACCGGCGCGACGCGCGGGTGAAAGCGCATCACCGTCAGCGTTTCCTTGCCGCCCTTGGCGTCCGTCTTTTCCACCTCGGCGAAAGCCAGCGTGAGGACGGCGAGCGCGAGGCGGTCGAGGCCGGCGCTCGGCTCGATGACGTGCGGGACGTAGAAGCCCTTGAGCAGCCGCTCGCAAAACAGCGCGGCGTCTTCGCGGGACTTGTTGCGGTCGTTCCAGTCCTCCTGCACCTCGGCGGTAAAGTCCCGCTTCTGCCCGTCGCTCAGCTTCGCCGTGGCGGCGCGGAGTGCCTCGTCGAAGACCTCAAGGGGCTTTCCGCTGTGCTTCTGGTGCTGCATGAGGTCGAAGTCGCCACGCGCGGCGATGCCTTCCAGCTCCTCCGTGCCAAAGGGAAACTTGAACAGGATGTCCACGCACGCGCGGGCGTAGTGGGCGAGTTCCTCTTTCTTCTGCCAGTGGTAATCCAGCACCTCCGGGCCGAGGCCGATGCCGGCGTAGTAGGCGGTGCGCTGCGCGACCCAGTAGCGGTGCCACAGCTCCCAGCCCCAGTCCGGCTGCGGTGTGGAAAGGTCGGCGCCTTCGCTCCACTCCGCGATGCGGCCGTGGATGAGGCGGACGGCTTCGTCGGGCGGAATGAAAAACTCGAGCTCCATCTGCTCGAACTCGCGCGAGCGGAACGTGAAATTGCGCGGCGTGATCTCGTTGCGAAACGCCTTGCCGATCTGGCCGATGCCGAAGGGGATTTTCACGCGCGTGCTGTCCACCACGTTCTTGAATTGGACGAAGATGGCCTGCGCCGTTTCCGGGCGGAGGTAGCAGAGGTTGTCGTCGCTCTCGATGGGGCCGTAGTGCGTGCGGAGCATCAGGTTGAAGGGCCGCGGCTCCGTCAGTTCGCCGCCGCAGTGCGGGCAGGGCGTGATGAGGCCGGTCGCACCGAGCTGCTCGGTCGCGAGGTAGAGGTAAAACTCGCGCGCATCCGCCGGGCGCTTGCCATTTTCCGCGTCCTGCACGAGCCAGGAAATTGTCATCTCCGGATTGCGGACGAGCGCGAGGTTGGGCGCGAGCTGCTTTCCTTTGCCCTTCGCCCATTTCAGCAGATCGCCGGTGTGAAACTGGTTGCTGCCGGGCTCGACGATATGGGCGAGCGACTGGGTCCACGGCTGCTCGCACATCATCGACCACCACTGGTCCGAGCGGACGAGTTTCTTGCAGCTTTTGCAGGTGCTCATCGGATCGCTGAACGTGTCCACATGCCCCGACGCCTTCCAGATCGCCGGGTGCATGATGATGCTCGCGTCGAGCCCGACCACGTCCTCCCGCTCGCGCATCATCGCGCGCCACCAGGTGTCGCGGAGGTTGCGTTTCAGCTCCGCGCCGAGCGGGCCGTAGTCCCAGAAGCCGTTGATGCCGCCGTAGATGTCGGAGCTTTGAAAAATGAAGCCGCGGCGCTTGCACATCGACACGATCTTTTCCATCAACGGGGTCTCTTTGGTCTGGCTCATAGGGAGCGGGAAAGTGGGTGCGCGTCCGGCAACTCTCAAGCCGAAACTCGCCGCGTGGGCCGGGGCTAATAATCCATCGCCCTGCCGCGTCTCCCATGTATGCTCCCGCCACTTTCCATGGCCCGATACGAAACCTACCAGTCCAATGCCGCCGAAGCGCCGCTCATGCGGAAGTGGATTCTGCGCGCGCTCATTATTTCGCTCTGCCTGCACGCCGCGCTGTTTGTGACTTTCAAACTCAAGAAGCTGGAAAATTTTGGCAGCGCCGAGGTCGTGGTTTCGGCGCCGATCCCGATCAATATGAAGCGCACCGTCATTCCGAAAATGGATGACAAGGACACGCGCCTGGAGCTGCCCAAGTCCGTGCCCGTGGCAAAACTCCAGGTGCCCATCGACAAGCCCGAGGTGCAGGAAGTGCGCGTGGCCCCGCAGCTTCAAGATCTCGAAAAGCCGCTGCAAGGCGAGAAGCCCAAGGTCGATATGACGGGCTGGGAAGCCATGAACAAGGCCGCAGAAAAAAGCCGCGGGGACTTGGAGCGCGATCTGAACTCCCTCGCCGGCGCGCTGATCAAGGACAGCGTGCGCGCGAAGCATCAGCCGGTGCTGAATCTGCCGGGGGGCAAGCCGGGCGACGGCGGCGCGGGCAGTGTGGAGGGAATTCCGGGGCTCCAGTCGGTGAGCGATCTGCTCGGCCAAACCGGCTCGCTGAAATCGGGCGCGCGCGGTGGCATCCCCGGCGGCGCGCTCTATGAGCATGGGAGCGCGGAGTTGCGGGAGTCGGCGGTTTCGCAGCTCCAGAAGCTGGGCGAACTCATCAAGCGCAATCCGAATGCGACCTTCGTCATCGAGGGGCACACGGATTCCACCGGCACGCCGGAGACCAATCAGACGCTGAGTGAAGAACGCGCCGAGTCGGTCAAGCAATGGCTCGTGGACAATATGGGCATCGCGGCGGAGCGCATCGGGACGGTCGGGCTCGGCAGCTCGAAGATGATCGTCCCGCCGCAGGCCTACGAGATGAAGGTGCCGGGGGCCTTCGAGGCCGAAGTGGCCCGGCAGCAGCCGAACCGCCGCGTGGAAATCGTCATCAAGACAAACCGGAAATAGCGGCGCGGTGATCGCGTCGCCGCAGGAAATCGACGGCGCGGAGGTGGCGGCGCATTACGACGCGCTCGACCATTTCTACCGCGATGTGTGGGGCGAGCATGTCCACCACGGCTGGTGGTCGCGCGGCGATGAAACGAGAGCGGAAGCCCTGCGTGCGCTCGTCGAGATGGTCGCGGCTCGGGCGCGGATCGGGCAGGGGATGCGGGTGTGCGACATCGGGAGCGGCTACGGAGCGACGGCGCGGATGCTCGCGGAGGAATTTGGCGCGGAAGTGACGGCAATCACCATCTCCCCGGCGCAGCACGCCTTTGCCGGCGGGCGCGGCGGCGGCGCATCGAACCCGCGTTATCTCCTCGGCGACTGGCTGCGCAACGAACTGCCGGACGCATTTTTCGACGCCGCGCTCGCCATCGAAAGTTCCGAGCACATGCCGGACAAAGCCGCGTTCTTCGCGCAGGCCCATCGCGTCCTGCGCCCCGGCGGGCGGCTGGTCGTCTGCGCGTGGCTCTCCGCGGATGCGCCCGGCCCGCGTGCGCGGCGCTGGCTGCTCGAGCCAATCTGCGGCGAGGGCCGCATGCCGCATCTGGGCACATTTGCGGACTACGAACGGCTCGCCGAGGCCGCGGGTTTTGCCGTGGAAGCGGTCGAGGATGGGTCGCGGCAAGTCGCACGCACCTGGCCGCTGATCGTCCTCACCTTTGCGGCCAAGCTCCTCCGCCAGCCGGCCTGCGCGCGCTTTCTTTTCCACGCGCACGCCCGCAACCGCGTCTTCGCCCGCACCATTTTCCGCATCCATCTCGCCCACCGCACCGGCGCGCTGCGCTACGGTGTTTTCACCCTCCGCAAGCCGGAGCCGCCGACGATTTTGCGCGGACTCGCCGACGGCGCGACTTAGAAAGCGCGCGATGATTTCCGCTCCACCGCAGCCCGTTTCGCTCCGCGCACCACGACGGCCCGATCCCGCGCGGTCGTCGGACGAGGAGTCCCTTCTGCCTTTTTCTCGTCGATGTCGTTGGCGAAGAACGGTGCGCCAGCAGCCTCGATCCAAGCCCAGCCGCATACGCCCTGACCCACGGTGCTGTGATTGGCCGGGGGGGCAGTCCGATTATGGAAATCATAGTCCTGCTTCCCGCATCGGTCTTTGCCGAGTGGTCCCGACCAATGGCGCGAGCGTTGGAACCGCGAGTCGGAGGCGCAAGCGGCGCGGCAGCGTGCGGACATTGAGGTGGCGCAAGCGGAACGGCGGATTCGGGAGTTGGAGGAACGAAAGGGGCAAACTGGAGTGGGATGCGCAGCAACGCCGGAATCAGGGGGCGCTAAGGTGGCGGTGCCAAACAAGAACCCGATTTTTCCGGAGTATTCGCGCAACGTCTCGGAGTGCGAGCAGGGCTTCGTGGAAATACGACCTTCCGTGCAAGGTGCTCGAACTGGACGAAAATCGGACGGAAATGAATTTCCATAATCCATCTGCACCAACACCAACAGATTTTATATGACATATATTGTATAATGTTATAGATAACCGACTGGCGCTGAGGCGGCATTGCGGCTGTGAATAACTTGTGAACGACCTTCCCTCGCCCGGTCGGACTGTTCATTCCGGCCCACTTGTTCACACGGCCCGGATTCGCGGATGATTTCGATGCCGCTTAGGCGAGCAATTCGCGGATATCCTCCGTGCTCAATCCTTCCATCAGGGGCTGCTCGTGATCAAGAGTCGTGTCGATCATGGCCTTCTTCCTCGATTGAAGTGCCAGAATCTTCTCTTCCACCGTGTCGCGGCTGATCAGTTTGTAGGATGTGACCACCTTTTTCTGGCCGATGCGGTGCGCCCGGTCGGTGGCCTGGCTTTCCACGGCCGGGTTCCACCAGGGATCAAAGTGGATCACGGTGTCGGCGCTCGTCAGATTGAGGCCGGTGCCGCCGGCTTTCAGGCTGATGAGAAAGACCGCGGCTTGGCCGGACTCAAAGCGATCCACCTCGGCGGCTCGGTGTTTGGTTTGCCCATCCAAATAACACTGGGAGATTTCCAGCCGGGTCAGGGTTTCGCGCAGGATGCGGAGCATGGAGGCGAATTGGCTGAAAATCAGGACGCGATGCCCTCCATCAATCGCTTCGTTGAGGAGTTCCTCCAGCATCAGCAGCTTGCCGGATGGTTCACGGGGATCGGCTTCCTCCAATTTCAGGAGTCGGAGGTCGCAGCAGGTTTGGCGCAGGCGGAGCAGCGCGGTGAGCATGAGCATGCGCGCCTTGGCTTGATCCTTCTCTCCCGACCATTCGGAAACCTGGCGACGTGTGGTCTTCACGAGGTTTGAATATACTTCTCTCTGTGAATCAGTTAGTTCACAATACGCAACTTGCTCTATTTTATCTGGCAATTCAGTAAGAACTGATTTCTTCAGGCGACGCAGGATACATGGCTCCAAATGCTTGATGAGCCGCCGATGAATGGGGCCGCCTGGGGTGCTTTCGATCGGGCGTTGGAAGCGGTCGCGGAAATCCTGCCGCGATCCGAGATAGCCGGGCATGAGAAAGTTCATCAGGGACCAGATGTCGGCCAGGGAGTTCTCCACGGGGGTGCCGGTGAGGGCCAGGCGGCGCCTGGCTTTTAGGGAGAAAGCCGATTGGGCGTTCTGGCTGTCGGGATTCTTGATGTGCTGGGCTTCATCGAGCACGACCGTTGAAAACTCCGTTTCCCGGTAGCGGTCGAGGTCCCGGCGGAGCAGCGCGTAGCTGGTGATGACCAAATCGGCGGTCTTCAGCGGCTCGCCAAACAGCCCTTGTCGCTCGGCCCCCTGGATGGCGAGGGTGCGGAGCGTGGGGGCGAAACGGTGGGCTTCGCGCTCCCAGTTGAAGACCAGCGATGACGGGCAGATGACCAGCGATTTTCCTGAAATGCCCGACAAAAAAGCCAGCGTCTGCACGGTTTTTCCTAAACCCATTTCATCCGCAAGAAGTCCATGCAGTCCATTCTTAAACAATGCGTTAAGCCATTTAACTCCATCCTTTTGATAAGGGCGCAGAACGCTCTCGAAAGAGCCGAAAGACAGCGGCGCAGATTTCGGATCATCTCCCACCGGCGCGACCCATTCCGACCATGCCCGGTCGCTCGTGACTTGGCCCCCCTGCTCCTTTGCCATTTCGCCGAGAAAGGGCGCGTGGCGGCGGTCGATCCGGTAGAGGCCCGGCTGGCGCTGGTCGGGATTGCAGTCGGTCAGGGCCTCTTGGAATTCATTGAGCAGGCCGGGATCGAACACGGCGATTTTGCGATTCTTGAGCCGGGTGGCGCTTTGGCCGGATTGCAGGAGCCGCTGGATTTCGGCGGAGGAAAAGCGGTCGCCGCCGGGGGTGGCGAGTTCGTATTGCAGGTCGAACCAGTTTTCGCCGGAGGTGCGGATTTCGAGGCGGGGCTGGATGCGCTCGATGTCACGGGTGACGTGGGCGAAGCGCTCTCCGATGGTGACGGTCCATTCCTTTTCGAGGCGCGGCAGATCGCGGGCAAAGAAGGCGAGGATGGCGGGTTCGCCTTTGAGGATGAGCTGGGCGGTGCGGTCGGGGCCGGTGAAGCCGGCGGCGAGGAGGCGGTCGAGCGCCTGGCGTTCCGCGGCGTGGTGGCGTGGCGTTTTGGAAGTCCGTGGCGGCGTGGCCTCCACGGTGAAGCGCTCCCCGGCGTAGAGGGCGTCCAGGCGGGCGGTAAGATGGTTGAGCGAGCCTTCGAGGGCGAGCGCGAAGCGGGGCGGCTCGGCGTCGGTCGATACGGGTGCGGTGGCTGGGATTTCGGCAGGCAGCGGTTGAAATGTGGTTCCGTGGAGAAGCCAGGCGGATGTCCCGCCGGCGAGGATCACAGCTTCGGGCGGGAGGTCGGGAGTGGGGCGAAACGGTTCGCGGTGGATGCTGGCGGGTGTGGTCTTGGCGAAGGTGACGCGCGGGTGGCTGGCGAGTGCGGGGAGCAGGTCGAGAAAGGCGGTGCGATCAATGGTGGCGATGCCGGGCACACTGCCGTCGGCGAGGGCACGGAGCTTCGTCAGCACGGGCAGATCCATCGGTGAAACGCGGTAGTGTTTCGTGCTTTCGAGGGCGGAAAGGAGTACGCGGCGTCCGCTGGTGGTGCCCTCGATGCCGAGGGTGATCGCGCCGCGCTCCCACGCGGCTGGGAAGTTCGGCGGGAGCACGATATGCAGTTCCAGCGGTTCGCCTTCTTCCGTGGAAAAATACGGCCCGGTCACGACATCCGGCGCTTTCACCGGCGCGATGGGAGCGGCGACGACATACGGTTTCAGCCACTCCAATCCCACCGCCAGGGCATGCGCGCAGATCACCCCGTCGCGCCGCGCCGCCCGGCAGTTGCAGAGACTTTCCACATGCGATGCGGACGTGATTCGCAATCCCGACCGCAATTCCCCGTCGCCCTCCCGCACCCGCCCTTCCAGCAGCGGCGGCGCGTAGCTGGCGGCGAGCACGCGCCCGGCGGCGTGAATGCCGCGCGCCTCACGGAGCGCCTGCCAGCCGCCGCATTCGCTGAGAAATCGTTCGGTAATCGGGATCATCGCGTCGGGAAAAAAATCGTCCGCCCACGCATGCCACGCTTTGCTGGCGGGCGGGAGCAGTTTCCTCGGAAAAGACCACCCCGCCCGTCCGCGCCGCATTTCCTTTCTCGTCAAAACAACGGCCCGCGCTACAGTCCGCGCCCCTATGAAAATCATCGCGGTCGCCAATCAGAAAGGCGGCGTGGGCAAAACCACGACCTCCGTCAATCTCGCGGCCTGCCTCGCCGCCCGCGGCGCGCGCATCCTCCTCATCGACCTCGATCCGCAGGCCAATGCCACCAGCGCCCTTGGCTTTCCCTCCGCGGAGGGCCTGTCCATTTACGGGCCGCTCACCGGCCACGGCACGCTCGCGGAAAAAGTCATCCCCACCCGCTGGGAGCACCTCTGGCTCATCCCCGGCGACCTCGACCTCGCCGGCGCCGAGATCGAAGTCGCCCGCGCCGACGACCACCTCACCCGCCTCCGCACCGCCCTCCAGCCCCTGCGCGACGACGCCCCTTTCGACTTCATCCTCCTCGATTGCCCCCCGTCCCTCGGCATCCTCATGACGAACGCCCTCGCCGCCGCCGACGAACTCCTCATCCCGCTCCAGTGCGAATACTTCGCCCTCGAGGGCCTCAGCAAAATCGCCCACGTCGTCCAGCAGGTTCGCGACTGCGGGGCCAACCCCGACCTCACCATCGGCGGCGTGCTCATGACCATGTTCATGCGCAACAACCTCGCGGCCCAGGTCATCGCCGAAGTTCAGGCGCATTTCGGCGAGGTCATCTACAAGACCGTCATCCCGCGCAGCGTCCGCCTCGCCGAAGCGCCCAGCCACGGCCAGCCCATTCTCGAATACGAGCCCGGCGGCCTTGGTACTGCCGCGTATAAAGCGCTCGCTGTCGAGTTTCTCATCCGTCATCCCATCGCGGGAGTCGCCACCGCCACCGCGTAGATTTTCTCATTCTCCTTCTTCATCTCCTTCTGCTTCTGCTTTCCACGGGGAGAAAAAGAAGAAGATGAAGAAGGAGAAGGAGAAACAAATTCTGCCATGCCCAGCCCGTTCGCCCAGCATTGGTCGCTGTCCCCGGAAATCATTTTCCTCAACCACGGCTCCTTCGGCGCGTGCCCCATCCCGGTCCTCGCCGCGCAGCAGGAAATGCGCGCCCGCATGGAGCGCCAGCCCGTGCGCTTCATGCAGCGCGAGCTCGAGCCGCTCCTCGACGCCGCGCGCGAGCAGCTCGGCGTTTTTTTGCAAGCCGACCCGCGCCACCTCGCGTTCGTCGCCAATGCCACCGCGGGCGTCAACGCCGTCGTCCGCTCCCTCGACTTCCAGCCCGGCGACGAAATCCTCACCACCGATCACGGCTACAACGCCTGCCGCTGCGTCCTCCTCGACGCCGCGCGCCGCACCGGCGCAAAAGTCGTCGTCGCCCGCGTCCCCTTTCCCGTCACCGGCGAGCAGCCGATCATCGACTCCATCCTCGCCGCCACCACCGCCCGCACCCGGCTCGCTTTCATCGACCACATCACCAGTCCCACCGCGCTCGTTTTTCCCATCGGGAAAATCGTCCGCCTTCTCGATGAGCGCGGCATCGACTGCCTCGTCGATGGCGCGCACGCCCCCGGCTCCGTGCCCGTCGATCTCGACGGACTCCGCCCCGCCTACTACACCGGCAACCTCCACAAATGGGTCTGCGCGCCCAAAGGCGCGGGCTTCCTCTACGTCCGCCCCGACCGGCAGGAGCCCATCCGCCCCGCCGTCATCTCCCACGGCGAAAACACGCGCCGTCCCGGACGCTCCCACTTTCACGACCGCTTCGACTGGCCCGGCACCCTCGACCCCACCGCCTGGCTCGCCGTGCCCGACGCCATCCGCTTCGGCGCGAGCCTGCACCCCGGCGGCTGGCCCGAGCTTTACGACCAAAACCGCTCGCTCGCCGCCGCCGCACGCGCCCTCATCACCGGTCGCCTCGGCATCCCCCTGCCCGCGCCGAATTCCCTGCTCGCGAGCATGGCCACCATTCCCCTGCCCGACTCATCCCAGCGCACGCCCTTCACCGCCGACCGCATCGACCCGCTCCAGACCCGGCTCCTCGACGAGCACCGCATCGAGGTGCCAATCATCCGCTGGGGCGAGCCCACGCGCCGCTCCATCCGCCTCTCCGCGCAAGCCTACAACAGCACCGAAGACTACCGCGCCCTCGCAGCAGCGCTGGCGCTGGCGCTGTAGGGGAAGCTGACAGCTTCCCCTACAGCGCCGCGCGCGCCAGCACTCGACTTCCACCGCACCCACCATTATCTCGTCCGCTCCACCGCCATGACCACCGACCCCGCCGCTCCCGCTCCCTCCGATTTCATCCGCGACATCGTCGCCGCCGATCTCGCCAGCGGCGCATGCCAGCGCATCGTCACGCGTTTTCCGCCGGAGCCGAATGGCTACCTGCACCTCGGCCACGCGAAAAGCATTTGCCTGAACTTCGGCATCGCCAAGGAATTCGGCGGCACCTGCAACCTCCGCATGGACGACACCAATCCCGCGAAGGAGGAAGTGGAATACGTGGACTCCATCCTCGCCGATGTGCGCTGGCTCATCGCCGGCTGGGCCGATGACGTGCTGCGGTTGAAAGCCGACCCCGAGCCGTTTTACGCGTCCGATTATTTCGAGAAAATCTACGGCTACGCGTGCGACCTCATCCGCGACGGCCACGCCTTCGTCTGCGACCTCACCGCCGAGCAGACCGACGAGTACCGCGGCGCTCCCGACCGCCCCGGAAAACCCAGCCCTTTCCGCGACCGCACGCCCGAGGAAAGCCTCGCCCTTTTCGCCGAGATGCGGGCCGGCCAGCATCCCGACGGCGCACGCACGCTCCGCGCGAAGATCGACTACAACCACGCGAACGTCTGGCTGCGCGACCCCGTCCTCTACCGCATCCGCCACACCGCGCATCATCACACCGGCGACGCGTGGTGCATCTATCCGATGTACGACTTCGCGCACGGCCTCTCGGACTCGCTCGAAGGCATCACGCACTCCATTTGCACGCTCGAATTCGAGGTCCACCGGCCGCTCTACGACTGGATTCTCGACCATCTCCCCGTGCCGCAGCCGCGCCCGCATCAGTACGAATTCGCCAAGCTCATCCCCAGCCACATCGTCATCTCGAAACGCAAGCTCCTCGCCTTTGTCACCGAGGGCCTCGTCACCGGCTGGGACGACCCGCGCATGCCCACGCTCTCCGGCCTGCGCCGCCGCGGCGTCACGGCGGCGGCGCTGCGCGCGTTTGCGATTGGCGTCGGCGTGACAAAGTACAAAAGCCTCACCGACATCGCCGTGCTCGAGCACGCCATCCGCGAGGATCTCAACGCCCGCGCCCAGCGGCGGCTCGGCGTTTTGCGTCCGCTCAAAGTCGTCATCACCAACCTGCCGGAAGACCATCGCGAAACCGTGCCCGCCGCCAATCACCCGCTCGATCCCGCGCTCGGCACGCGGCAGATTCCCTTCACCCGCGAGCTGTTCATCGAGCAGGACGACTTCGCCGAAATCCCGCCGCCGAAATTTTTCCGTCTCAAGCCCGGCGGCGAAGTGCGGCTGAAATACGCCTACATCATCAAGTGCGAGGAGGTCGTGAAAAACGCCGACGGCACCGTCGCCGAACTGCGCTGCACCGCCGACCTCGACAGCAAAACCGGCGGCGGGACTTCGGCGCGCAAAATCAAAGGCACCATCCACTGGGTCAGCGCGCCCGACGCCCTCCGCGCCGACGTGCGCCTCTACGATCGGCTCTTCACCGAAGCCGAGCCCGAGGCCGACGGTCGCGACTTCCGCACCTGCCTCAATCCGCACTCCCTCGAAACCGTGACCGCCCATCTCGAACCCGCGCTCGCCGAGGCCACGCCCGACGCCCGCTACCAGCTCGAACGCCTCGCCTACATCACCCTCGACACCATCGAGTCGAAACCGGGGAGACCGGTTTTCAACCGCGTCATCACCCTCAAGGACTCGTGGGCGAAAGCCTCCGGGTAGCGCACGCGCCCTCGCGTGCTGTGGCCGGCGCCCTCGCCGGTCAGCGGCGGAGGGAGAATCGGCGAGGGCGCCGATTCCAGCACGCGGGGCGCGTGCGCTACCCTGCCTAAGAATCCCGCACGCCGCGGGCTTGACGTGCAGCCGTGGCTCACGCGAAATAGCGCGCTCCGTCCCGCCCCAACCATCCCATGAAAATCCGTCTCCTCCTCACCGCCCTCGCCTTCACCGCCGCGTCCGCTTTGGCCGCCGACGCCGCGAAAAAGAACATCCTTCTGCTCGCCGGACGACCCTCCCACGGGCCGGGCGAACACGAGCACAATGCCGGCGTGCTGCTGCTCAAAAAATGCCTCGATGAAAGCGGCCTGCCCGTCTCCGCGACCGCGCATCTCAGCGCCGAATGGCCGAGCCCCGGGGAACTCGCAAAAGCCGACACGATCGTCTTTTACTCCGACGGCGGCGGCGGCCATTTTCTGCTCTCCGACGATCATCTCGCGCAGGTCGAAAAGGAAATGAAACGCGGCGCGGGCTTCGTCTGCCTGCACTACGCCGTCGAGTTCCCCGCCGACAAAGGCGGGCCGCAGGCGCTCGAATGGATGGGCGGATTTTTCGAGGCGAACTGGTCGGTGAACCCGCACTGGCAGGCGGATTTCAAGGAGCTGCCGAAGCATCCGGTCAGCAATGGCGTGAAGCCGTTCAGCACGAATGACGAATGGTATTTCCACATGCGCTTTAACGAGCGCGACGGGAAGCTCACCCACGTTCTTTCGGCGATCGCGCCGGAATCCGCGGTGAGCGCAAAGGACGATCCGCACGGCGGCAATCCGGCGGCGCGCGAGGCCGTGGCGGCGAAGAAACCGCAGACCACCGCGTGGGCTTTCGAGCGGCCCGACGGCGGGCGCGGCTTCGGTTTCACCGGCGGCCATTTTCACAAAGGCTGGGCGAATGACGACCAGCGCAAACTCGTCCTCAACGCGATCCTGTGGACGGCCAAAGGCGAAGTGCCGGCGGGCGGCGTAAACTCGAAAGTGACCGCCGAAGAGCTGGAGGCAAACCTCGATCCGAAAGGCCAGCCCAAGCCCAAACCGGCCGCCGCCGCGACCGGTGCCAAGCCCATTTTTCAAAGCAAGATCGTGCATCTCGAACCCGTCGAAATCAAAGCCGACCTCAAGGGCGCGAAGGAAGTTTTCCTCGTCGCGACGGATGCCGGCGACGGCTTCGTGGCCGATTGGGCGGAGTGGATGGAACCGGTCTTTGTGAAGGCCGATGGGAGCAAGGTGAAGCTCACCGAATTGAAACCAAAACAGGCCAGAGTCGGCTTCGGCGAGGCGCAGATGAACGCGAGGCCGGACGGTGGAAAACCGATGCGCGTGAATGGCAAGGACGTGCCCTTTGGCATCGCCGCGCACGCGCCCTCGCTGCTTGCGTTCGATGTGCCGGAAGGCGTGGTCGCGTTTGAAGCGAAGGGCGGAATCGACGAAGGCGGCACCTCGCAGGGCGGCGGGGCGACGGTCATTTTTCAAGTCTTCACGCAGAACCCCGGCGATGCTCCGCCGGCCACGAAAGACGGACCCGACGCCCGCTACGGCCTGGAAAAGGCGCAGGCCAACATGAGCACTTTCAAAACGCCCGAGGGTCTGCAGGCCACGCTTTTCGCCGCCGAGCCCATGGTCATCAACCCGACAAATATCGAGGTCGATCCGCGCGGGCGCGTCTGGGCCACCGAATGCGTGAACTACCGCGGCTACATGGGCCTGCGGCCCGAGGGCGACCGCGTCGTCATTCTCGAGGACACCGACGGCGACGGCGTGGCGGACAAGGAGACGACATTTTACCAAAGCAAGGAACTCACGAACCCGCTGGGCATCTGCGTGCTGCCCGGCCCCGGCGGCGGGAAGAAAGGCACCCAGGTCATCGTCAGCGCCGCGCCGAATGTGTGGCTGCTCACGGATACGAACGGCACCGACCACGCGGACAAGGCGCAGATCATTTTCAAAGTCGGCGGCGTGTGGAATTACGACCATCAGATTCACGCGTTCTCCTTCGGCCCGGACGGGAAGTTTTATTTCAACGGCGGCAACTCCGTCACCGAGCTGTTCTGGCCGGACGGCACCATCGTGAAAGACCTCGCGGGCAATGAAGTGACCGGCCAGGGCAAGCCCTACCGCCAGGGCATGGTCTTCCGCTGCGACCTCGACCTCGCCGCCGGCAAGGCCAGCAACGTCGAAACGCTCGGCCACAATTTCCGCAACAACTACGAGGTCTGCGTCGATTCCTTTGGCACGATGTGGCAGTCCGACAACGACGACGACGGCAACAAAGGCGTGCGCATCAACTACGTGATGGAGCACGGGAATTTCGGCTACACCGACGAGATCACCGGCGCGGGCTGGCAGTCGCCGCGCACGAATCTCGAAACCGAAATCCCGCTCCGCCACTGGCACCTGAACGATCCCGGCGTCGTGCCGAATCTCCTCCAGACCGGCGGCGGCTCGCCCACCGGCATCCTCGTCAATGAAGGCACCGCCCTCGGCGCGCAGTTCACGAACCAGCTCATCCACTGCGACGCGGGCCCGCGCACCGTGCGCGCCTATCCCGTCGAAAACGACGGCGCCGGCTACAAGGCCACGATGGTCGATATTCTCACCTCGACCGACTCATGGTACCGCCCGTCCGACGTGGCCATCGCGCCGGACGGCTCGCTCTTCGTGGCCGACTGGTATGATCCCGGCGTCGGCGGTCACGCCATGGGCGACCACACCAAGGACCGCATGATGGGGCGTGTCTATCGCGTCGCGCCGACCGGCGGAAAATACGCGCTCCCCGCGCCCGATTTCACCACCGCCGAGAGCTGCGTGAAAGCGCTGATCTCGCCGAACAAAGGGACGCAGTACGTCGCATGGACCGCGCTCCATGCGCTCGGCGCGAAAGCCGAGCCCGCGCTGCTCGGCCTTTGGAAATCTGAAAACCCGCGCCTCCGCGCCCGCGCCCTCGGCTTGCTCGCCCGCATCCCGGGGAAGGCGCTGCCGCATTTGCGCACCGCGCTCGGCGACGCGAGCAGCGACGTGCGCATCGCCGCCGTCCGCCTTTGCACGACGCTCGAAAGGTCGAACGTCATCGACACTTCGCCGCTCGACGAAGACCCCGCGCTCGTCGGCAAAATGCTCCGCGACCCGAGCCTGCAGGTCCGCCGGCAAATCGCGCTCTCGCTCGCCCACGCCAAAAAAATCGCGCCGCTCTGGGCCGCCCTCGCGCAGCAGCACGACGGCAAAGACCGCTGGTATCTCGAAGCCCTCGGCATCGGCGCGCTCGGCAATGAGGACGAGTGCTTCGATGCCTGGCTCGCCGCCGTCGGCGACAAATGGAACACGCCCGCCGGGCGCGACATCGTCTGGCGCATGCGCTCCGCGAAAAACGCCGGCTTCCTCGCGAAAATCCTCGCCGACAAATCCATCTCCGACAACGACAAGCCCCGCTACCTCCGCGCCTTCGACTTCCTCCCCGCGAGTGACGAGAAGACCAAAGCCCTCGTCACCCTCGCCGGGCTCGGCGACAGCATGGGCGTGGTGGCGGGCGAGGCGCTCGCGCGTTTGAAAAACGTGGACATCAACGCCAACGCCGACGTCAAAGCCGCGATCGAAAAACAAATCGCCAGCGCCAAAGGCACGCCCCATTTCATCGAACTCGTCCGCGACTTCCGCCTCCAGGGCCAGGCTCCCGCGCTCCTCGATACCGCACTCAAAAATCCGCGCGACCCGCTCGCCAATGACGCAGTGAAACTCGTCTTCGCCGATGCCGACTCCACGAAGCTCATCGACTCCGCGCTCGCCGGCCCGCAGGCGCACACGCTCATCTCCCTGCTCGGTTCGAGCAGCGACCGCCGCGCTATGACTGCGCTGACCGCCATCGTCGCCTCGCCCAATGGCGGCCTGGCCCGCATCGAAGCCGTCAAAGCCCTCGCCCGCACGCAACCCGGCGCGACCGCGCTCGTCCAAACCGCGAAGGACAACAAGCTCCCCGCCGACCTCCGGCTCATCGCGGTGACCGCGCTCAACCTCGTGCAGTACCCCGCGCTCAAGACCGACATCGCCACGCTCTTCCCAGTCCCGCAGGCCCTCGGCGGCAAGCCCCTCCCGCCCATCGCCGAACTCGCCAAACTCCCCGGCAATCTTTCGCACGGCAAAGCCGTCTTCGAGCGCGCCGAAAGCTCCTGCGTTTCCTGCCATCGGGTGAATGAAACCGGCGTCGATTTCGGTCCGGCGCTCAGCGAGATCGGCACGAAGCTTCCGAAGGAGGCGATCTTCGACGCCATCATCAACCCCAACGCCGGCATCAGCATGGGCTTTGAAACCACGCAGCTCGAAACCAAGGACGGCGGCGGCGCGATGGGCATCGTCCGCAGCGAAACCGCCGCCGAACTCGTCCTCGCCCTCCCCGGCGGAGCGACGAACAAGTTTGCCAAAAACCAAATCGCCAAACGCGAAAAGCTCACCACCTCGATGATGCCGAGCGGCCTGAACCAAGCCCTCAACCAGCAGGACCTCGTCGATCTCGTCGAGTACCTCGCTTCGCTCAAAAAGAAATAGGCGGGCTTGCACCCCGCGCCGCGCACTGCGAATTTCCGCACGCTCCAAAATGCCCCGCCCTCCCCTGCCCCTCACCGCTTTCGCCGCCAGCCTGCTCCTCGCCGGTTGCGCGAATTTTTCCTCCACCGAACTCGCGCAAATCCGCCAGCGCGGCGTCCCGCCCGTCATCGTCGGCAAGCTGGAGCACGGCCATGTCCTGAAGCCCGCCGAAGTCATCGAACTCGCCCGCCGCAGCGTCCCGGATGCGCTCATCATCCGGCAGATCGACGACACCGGGCTCGACTACATCCTCGCGAAAGATGATGTCGCCAAGCTCCGCGCCGCCCACGTCAGCCCGCCGATCATCGACGCGCTCATGGCCGAGTCCGACCGCTTTGCACGCAACTACGCGCCCGGCTTCGGCCCGCACTACGCCAGCCCGTACGACGACGTGATCTACGGCAGCGACCCCTACCGCTACACCGGCGACGCCACCGACGGCGTGGGCTTTTCCGGCTACCAGGGGCCGCGCACCTACGATCCCTACGTCTGGCGGCGATAGGACGCGGAGAGGCGCGTCGAAAAAAGCTGGCGAACCCCGGTGAGCCCACGCCCCGTCATCGTCGGCCTCGGCGAAGTGCTGTGGGATCTTTATCCCGAAGCCGCGCATTTCGGCGGAGCGCCCGCAAACTTTGCCAGCCACGCCGCGAGCCTCGGCGCGGAAGCGTGGATGGTCAGCGCCGTCGGCGCGGACGATCTCGGCGACCGCGCGCTGGCTGCGCTGCGCGAGCGCGCCGTCCACTGCGTCCATCTCGTCCAAGACCCGCACCACGCCACGGGCTGCGTCCGCGTGACCCTCAACGCCGCGGGCCAGGCCAGCTACGAATTCGCCGCCGACACCGCATGGGATCATCTCGCCTGGTCGGACGGCCTCGCCGCGCTCGCCGCCCGCTGCGACGCCGTGTGCTTCGGCACGCTCGGCCAGCGCTCGCCCGTCTCGCGCGAAACCATCCGCCGTTTTTTGCAAGCCACGCCGCGCCCCGCACTGCGCGTCTTCGATGTAAATCTGCGCCAGCGTTTCTACGACCAGGAGACGATCCACACCTCGCTCCAATTCGCCTCCGCGCTGAAACTCAACGACGAGGAACTCCCCATCGTCGCCGAGCTGTGCGGCCTCCGCGCCACGACGCCGCGCGAGATGCTCCGCGAGATGCTGACCCGCTACGAACTCCGCCTCGCCGCCCTCACCCGCGGCCCGCACGGCTCGCTGCTCATTTCCACGGACGCCGAAGACGAATGCCCCGCGCCGCGCACCGCGGTCGTGGACACCGTCGGTGCCGGCGATGCCTTCACCGCCACGCTCGTCACCGACTTCCTCCGCGGCCTCCCGCTCGCGGCCATCAACCGCCACGCCAACGCTGTCGCCGCCTTCGTCTGCTCGCAAAACGGCGCGACGCCCGCGCTGCCCCTGCCCCTTCGTCTTTCGCCACCCAGAAAAACCAACTCATGAACATCCCGAAACGCATCGCCTGCGCCGCCGCCATTTTGCTGGCTACGACGTCTGCTTGAGCCGCTCAGCATCGAAAACCCCGTTGAGCAAAATTCCATTTCGTGCATTATTCGTGCATGGCAACAAAGACCATCACTCTTGAACTGGACGCCTACGAAAAGCTCCGAACCGCCAAGAAAGGCGGGGAATCATTCTCCGAAGTCGTCCGCCGCGCCGAGTTCACCCACGCGCCGCTGACCGGGGAAAATCTCCGCGCTTACCTCCGCTCCGGTGGCAGCGGCGTCAGTGGCCGCTATCTCGATGCGGTCGAGGAAGCAGCGAAGCATGACCCGGTGCCGGACAATCCGTGGGCCTGATTCTCGACACAAACTTCGTCATCGCCGCCGAACGCGAAGCGCGGCGGGGCGTGCTTGGGCGGACGGATTCCTTCCTCGCGCAGCGTCCTGACGAGACGTTTTTCATCACCTTCACGGTCGCTGGAGAACTCGCCTGCGGCCAATCCGCCAGCGCCCGCCGCGACTGGGAGCGCCTTTGCCGCCCGTATCCCATCCTGCCGTGGACGATGGAAGCGGCGTGGCACTACGGCGAAATCTACCGCGCCCTCGCCGCCAAAGGCCAGCTCATCGGCGCAAACGACCTGTGGATCGCCGCCACCGCCCTCACCCACGGCTTCGGCGTGGTGACGAACAATCAGGATGAGTTCAGCCGCGTGCCGGGGTTGGTGGTCGAGGATTTTTGAGCCTGCACGAAATAGAGAACCAAATTCCATGAAAGCATCCGAAACACACCTCGGCAAAATCCTTGAAGGCAACAATCAGTTCGTCGTGCCGCTATTCCAGCGGCCCTACACATGGGATGAGTCGCGCTGGAAAGTTCTGTGGGCGGATCTGGTTGAACTTTGCGAAGATGAAACCGACTCCAACCACGCGAAGCCGCACTTCATGGGTTCCCTCGTCACCGTGCCGACGCGCTCGGTGCCAGAGGGAGTGTCAAAGTATCTGCTCATTGACGGACAACAGCGGCTCACCACGCTCCAAGTTCTTCTCGCGGCGTTGCGCGACAGCGCACGAGGACTGCCGGGTGCGCTCTCGGAGAAGCTGGAGAAATCGCATCTCGTGAATCAGTTCGAGGAGGGATTGGATCATTTCAAACTTCTCCCGACACAGACAAACGGCGACCGAACAGCCTTTCTCGCACTCATCAAAGGCGAGTCGGTGACGGATTCCGACAGTCGTGTGGCGAAGGCATACGGTTGGTTTCTAAAGAAGCTCAAGAGCCGGAGTTCGCCCGACGCTGAGCGTCTCGCCACCGTCATTCTCCGCCGCCTTTCGCTGGTGAGCATCACGCTCGACCACGACGATAATCCACACCTGATTTTCGAGAGCCTGAACTACAAGGGCGAACCGCTGACGCAAGGCGATTTGATTCGGAATTACTTTCTGATGCGCGTGACTGCCGCCGAGCAAGAGAAGCTCTTTCAGCGATGCTGGGAGCCGATGCAGTTGCGGCTGAAAGAAGAACTCAGTGAGTTCGTCCGCCACTTCCTCATGCGGCAGGGTGCCATCGTGAAGAAGGGCGAAATTTATCGCACGCTGAAGGAGCGCACTGATGAGCAAACACCCGACGGTATCGCCGCGTTGGCCTGCTCCCCAAAAGTTGATCCAGGCGCTATGAGAGATTGGCGGCGCGATAGCGCCGCCGAACTCTCACCATGAAACGCAAACGACACACACC
>JAYWEP010000200.1:0-6249 GCA_043779205.1 Chthoniobacter sp.
CGCGCGGCGGAGTCCTTTTCGCGGAGCGAGCGCGCCAGCTCGGGCATGAGGAAAAGATCGAGCACCCGGCAGGGTTCGCCGTCGAGCGACTCCGCGCCCACGTCCTTCACCTGGAAAAGAATGGGCAGCAGCGCGAGCTGCTTTTCCGGGATCGGCAAAGCGAACGGCGGGAGCTGCGCTTTCGGATCGGGCTTCGGCAGCTTTTTGCCGGCCGTCGCCGCATCGAGCAGCGCCGCGGCTTTCGCGCCGGGATACACCCACACCTCCTGCCCGTGGCGGCAGATCGTCAGCTCCTCGCCGAGCACCGGCGCGCGCAGCCGCAGCTTGTCGGGATATTGCAGCGCCAGCTCCGCGCGCGCTCCGGCGAGCGCGGGCGGCAGCCCCGTCATCAGCTCCAGCCGGCCCGTGAGCAGCATCGCGCGATGCGGATTCTTCGTGCTCTTTGCGAAGACATTCGCAAACGGCATGAGCAGCTTGCCGAGCACATCGTAGCGGTTTTCCTCCGCGCGCAAAAAGGCGGACGGCGCGAGCAGCGCGGCGAGCAGGGCGAGGCGGAGAAACTTCACGGACTGAATCTGAACGTGATTGGCGGATTTGAAACGGAATTGCGGAATTCGGCTTGGAAAAATTCCGTCCTTCCATCCAAAGAATCTTCCCCGCCGCTTTGCCTTTGAACCCGCGCCGCATTGCGCTAAAGCACTGCGCATCTCATGGCGGTCACGCTTTTTCCGAACCTCCTCGCAGCCGGCGGCGGCATCGTTTTCGCCTTTGAAAACTCGACGCTGCCCGGCCGGCTCATCCTGTTCGCACTCTTCCTCGCATCGGTTTTCAGTTGGACCGTCATGGTCACAAAGTTCCGCATCCTCCGCCACGCCCAGCGCCGCCGCGGCCAGTTCCTCTCGCTCTTCCGCACCGACCGCCAGCCGCTCCGCATCTACACCGACCGCACCCGCTTCGACGGCGCACCGCTTTTCGCCGTGTACAAAGCGGGCTGCCAGGAGCTGACCTTCCAGCTCCTCGGCTCCGCGGAAGTGGATGAAACTTTCCGCGGCCGGCTCGACACCGCGCCGCGCATCTCGCCCGCGCAGATGCGCGTGGTCACGAGCGCGATGGAGCGCGCCGTCGGCGAGACCGCGCTGCGGCTGGAGGCGCAGATGATCCTCCTCGCCACCGCGGTCAGCGGCGCGCCTTTCCTCGGCTTGCTCGGCACGGTCTGGGGCGTGATGGAAACTTTCAGCGACGTGGCCACCGCCGGCTCCGCCAATCTCGCCGCGATGGCCCCCGGCGTGAGCGCCGCGCTCATCACCACCGTCACCGGCCTGCTCGTCGCGATTCCGGCGATGTTTGGCTACAACTACCTCATCACCACGCTGCGCGCGATCATCGTCGGGCTGGACAATTTCGCCGCCGAACTCGCGTCCGAGTTCGAGCACAAGTTCGTGGACCACGGCGGGCGCGACAAGACGTGGAAATAGGCCCATGCGCCGCTTCTCCGACCGCCAAAGCCTGCACACGCTCAGCGAGCTGAACGTCACGCCGCTGCTCGACCTCGCGTTCGTGCTGCTGATCATTTTCATGATCACCACGCCGCTCATGGAAAACAGCGTCGATCTCGTCATCCCATCGAGCGACGCGGCGAAAAACGCCGTCGATCCGAAGGCTGTGCAAACCATCGCCATCAACCGCGAGGCGAAGATCGAATTGAACGGCGAGCCGACCGAACTGGCGCAGCTCCAGACGCAGCTCATGGCTTTGAAAGAAGCGCGGCCCGAGGTCGCGGTCGTCATCCGCTCGCACAAGGAATTGGCCGTGCAAAAGCTCATCGACGTGATGGACGCCGTGCAGCGCGCGAAGATCACCAAAGTCGGCGTGGTCACGAATCCCGAGAAGTGAGCGCTACTTTTTACCGCAGAGGCGCAGAGGTTTTTGAGAGAAACGCAGAGGGTGTTTTTTTCTTTCCTCTGCGTTCCTCTCAAAAACCTCTGCGCCTCTGCGGTAAATCGAATGTCCCTTTGGTCTGAACGCCATGCCCGAGGATTCTTCATTCCGACGCAACCTGCTCATTGTCGCCGCGCTGCATGTCTTCTTCATCGGCGCGGTGTGGCTCGCCAGCGAGTGGCCGGGAAAAAAGCCCACGGATCAAGTGCTGTGGCTGGAAGGCGGGTCGGTCGGCGGCGGCGAGACGGACGCTGGCGAACCCGAACCCGTGAGCAATCCCGATCCGCCGACGCCCGAACCCGAACCACCGCCGAAGCTGGAACTCGTGCAGCCACCACCCGTCGCGCCGCCCGCGCCGAGCGAAATCGTGACGCCGAAAGCCACGCCCGCGCCCACCACCCCGCCGCCCGCGACGCCGAAACCGACGACGCCAAAACCCACCACTCCCAAATCCGAAACGCCGAAACCAACCACGCCGAAACCAACCACGCCGAAAGCCACGCCCAAAGCCACGCCGCCGACTTCGCCGAAACCGAAGAGCACGCCAAAAGACAGCGCCTCGCCAAAGCCGAAAGCCTCGCCCGCGGAGAAACCCAAAGGCACGCCGGGCGCGAAGAAAACGGACGGCGCGGCCACTTCCACCGAAGCCAAACCGGGAACCGCCAAAGCCGGCGGCAACGGCCCCGGAACCGGCAATGGCAAAGGCTCCGGCAAGACCGGCAGCGGCACGGGCGATCCGCCATTCGGCTGGTATTTCTCGATGCTCCACGACCGCTTTCACAACCGCTGGGAGCAGCCCACGTCCATCGTCCGCGCCGGCGCGGATTTCGTGACCACGCTGAAAATCCGCATCGCCAAAGACGGCACGATCAGCAACCGCGAAATCGTCAACTCCTCGGGCAACCCCGTCATGGACGAGTCCGTCCTCGCCGCCGCGAACAAGGTTCAGCAGATCGACCCGCTCCCCACCGGTCTCGGCGACGGCGAGTTCTTCGAGATCAAGGTCAACTTCAAACTCGACCAAGGGCAGTGAGGGAAAGGTCGCCGCGCTTTCGGGTAGCGCACGCGCCCCGCGTGCTGTGGCCGGCACCCTCGCCGGACAGCGGCGGCACGCGCCATCGGGGAAATCGGCGAGGGCGCCGATTCCAGCACGCGAGGGCGCGTGCGCTACCCATCGCCGCGCGAAGCCCTTGGAACCGCCGCGCGTTTCATGCAAGGTCAGCGCCCGCCGTGCATCGCTCCGCCTTTCGCCTCACTCTCCTCGCGCTCGCCGCCGCCGCGTTTTGCGGCTGCGGGCGCGTGCCGGATCGCGCCGAGCTGGTCTTCATCAATGGCGCGGAGCCCGAGCTGCTTGACCCGCCGCTGATCACCGCGCAGGCCACGAGCCGCGTGACCTACGCGCTCTTTGAGGGCCTCACGAGTTTCGACCGCAAGGGCGTCCCGCAGCCCGGCGTCGCCGAGCGCTGGGAGGTTTCGCCTGACGGCCTGCGCTACACTTTCCACCTCCGCCACAACGCGGTGTGGAGCAACGGCGACCCGGTGACCGCCGAGGATTTCCTCTACTCCTGGCGGCGCACGCTGCTCCCGGCGACCGCCTCGGAGTACGCCTACCAGCTCTACTACATCCGCGGCGCGAAAGACTTCGGCGAGGGCAAGACCAAGGACTTCGCGACCGTCGCCGTGCGCGCGCCCGACGCCTCCACCATCGAGATCACGCTCGAAAATCCGACGCCATTTTTCCTCGATCTCTGCGCCTTTTCCACGCTGCTTCCGGTGCATCGCGCGACGGTGGAAAAGTATTCCGACTGGGCGAGCAAGCCCGCGCACTTCATGGGCAACGGGCCTTTTCTGCTCAAGGAATGGCGGCCCTTTGACCGCGTGCGGCTGGTGAAAAATCCGCGCTACTGGAACGCCGCGAGCGTCGCCCTGAAAAGCGTGGACGTGCTCCCCGCCGCGCGCCCGCACACCGCGTTCAATTTCTACGCGACCGGCATCGCCGACCTGATGATGGACAAGGGCCTCGCGCCCACGCCGCTCCTCGGCGAGCTGAAAAAGCGGCCCGACTTTCACGCCGCGCCGTTCCTCGGCAATTACTTCTTCCGCTTCAACACGAAGCGGAAACCCTTCGACGACCCGCGTGTACGCAAGGCCTTCGCCCTTGTCGTGGACAAGCCGTATCTCGTCGAGCACATCACCCGCGCCGGCGAAGTGCCCGCTACCAGCTTTGTCCCGCCGGGCGCGGGCAACGGCTACGAGCCGCCGCCGGGGCCGGTGCGCGATGTGGATGCGGCGCGCAAACTTCTCGCCGAAGCCGGCTACCCCGAGGGCCGCGGCTTTCCCGTCGTCTATTACCTTTACCGCTCCGACTCCGATCTCGATCAGGACATCGCCGTCGAGCTGCAAAACATGTTCCGCCGCGATCTCGGCGTGACCATCCAGCTCGCGCGCCAAGAGTGGACCGTCTATCTCAACTCGCAGAGCAAGCTCGACTACGACCTCTGCCGGTCCTCGTGGGTCGGCGATTACAACGACCCGAACACCTTCCTCGACATGTTCCTCACCGACGGCGGCAACAACCGCACCGGCTGGAGCAGCGCGCCGTACGACCAGCTCATCGCCGCCGCCGCGCGCGAAGTGGACACCAAAAAGCGCTTCGACATTTTCCGCGACGCCGAGCGGATGTTGGTCTCCGAGGAGATGCCCATTTGCCCGCTCTACTATTACGTCGGCATCCAGTTCTACGATCCCGAGCGGCTCGGCGGCATCGAGCCCAACCTCCTCGACGAGCATCCGATCAAGGCGATGTACTGGAAAAAGCCGCGGTGATGGATCGCCTCGTGTACTGGCTTTATCGCGCCGGGGTTGGGGCGCTGGGAGCCCTGCCCCTCGCCGTCAGCTCTTGGTTTGGCTTTGGCTTCGGCGGGCTCGCCTACTACCTCGCCCCCGGCTACCGGCGTCTCACCCTGCGCAATCTCCGCATCGCTTTTGGCCGCGAGAAATCGGCCGGGGAATTGCGCTCCATCGCGCGGCAACACTGCGCCACGCTCGGTGCCAATATTTTCTCCGGCCTCAAACTCGCGCGGATGCCGGGCGAGGAAATCCTCCGGCATGTGACCGTCGAGGGGCTGGAAAAGCTCCCGCCCGAGCTGCTCGCCCGCGGCCGTTTCATCGTGGCCATGAGCCACTTTGGAAACTGGGAGCTGCTCGCCCAGCTTTTCCCGCTGCTTTTCCGCTGCCGGGGCGGCACCACTTTCCAGGCTCTCGGCAATCGCCACATCGATGCCGATTTCCGGCGCGCGCGCGCCCGGCTGGGGATCGAGCTTTTCGACAAAAAAGACGGCTTCTCAAAAGTCATCAAACACCTGCGCGCGGGCGGCGTCGTCGGCTCCATGGTCGATCAGCACGCCGGCGACAGCGGACTCTGGTGTTCATTTTTCGGCCGCCTCGCCTCGACCTCGCCGCTCCTCGCCCAACTGGCTTTGCGGACGCAGAGCCCCATCATTTCCCTGGCCGTCTTCACCGAGGGGAGCAGCCACTGGCGGCTCGTCATCCACGGGCCGCTCGACCTCGGGAGCGGCGACCCTGAGACCATCACCATGCGGCTCAACGACCTCATCGAGAGCCACGTCCGCCGGCAACCCTTCGATTGGTTCTGGGTTCACAACCGCTGGAAGACACCCGCGCCGAAATTCCTCCTCGCCACCTACAAGCGCGGCATCGCCCTGCCACTGGGCGGAGCCGCGGCCCTCCAGCCCTTCCGCATCCTCATCCGCGCTGGCAACTGGCTCGGCGACGCCGTCATGAGCGTCCCGGCGGTGCGCGCCATCAAGCGCGGCCGGCCCGACGCGCATGTGAGCGTGCTCACGCCCGCGAAGCTCGCGGACCTTTGGAAAAGCGTCGCCGAAGTGAATGAAGTCATCGCCATCGAGTCCGGCGAGAGCGTCTTCGCCGTCGCGAAAAAACTGCGCAACCGCGACTTCGACGCCGCCATCATTTTTCCCAACTCCCTCCGCACCGCCCTCGAGGCCTGGCTTGCCGGCATCCCGCGCCGCGTCGGCACGCCCGGCCACCGCCGCCGCTGGCTGCTCAATCAGGTCTTCGAGCCGAAGAAAAAAAAGAAAGTCACCGAGCGCCCGCGCCACCAGGTCCACGACTACCTCGCGCTCGCAGAATTCGTCGGCGCGGACATCGACGGCGCGCTCACGCGTGGCGCGGACTGCCGCGCCGATCATCGGCCTCTGCGCCGGTGCGGAGTACGGCGCGGCGAAACGCTGGCTGCCCGAGCGCTTCGCCGAGACCATGCGCCTCCTC
>JAYWEP010000201.1:0-24613 GCA_043779205.1 Chthoniobacter sp.
GTTACATCGATGCCAGCGATCCAAACCTGCCCGACTTTGCCCAGGACTCGAGCAAGACCCTCGACGCCAACTACCGCTTCCGCATGGTGTCCACGAAAAGATTCGCGCCGTAAGCCGGCGGTTCGGAGCGCTCCGACTAGGCCGCGGAAACTTCCACTTGAAGAGCTGGCACACGGCAAGCTAGCAATGCGGCTGGCTTGTGGTATCTTCCGTAAGCCACAGTGCGAATGCGAAACATCCGTTCTCCGCTCGCCGCCATCGGCCTCTCGGCCTTGGTGGGACTGCTGGGTTCGCCCCTCATGGCGGCACCGCCCGCCGACTGGCAATTGGTCTTCGACGATGAGTTCGATGGCGCGCAACTCGACACGGCGAAATGGAGCACGACGATGGCTTTCGTCGGCACCCACGGGCCGCGTTACCACAACGAATACTACCTCAGCTACACGCTCGACGAGGACGTGATGCTTGGCGACGGCCTGCTGCGTCTTCGCACCGACCGGCGCGACGTGAAAGGCGACAATCCCGCCGGCGACTTTACCTATTCCCAAGGGCTCGTTTCGACCCACGACAAATTCACCTTCACCTACGGCTATGTCGAAATCCGCGCCAAGTATCCGGGTGGCAAAGGACTCTGGCCGTGCTTTTGGCTGATGCCGCAGGATCAGACCCAATGGCCACCCGAGTTCGACATCGCCGAGTACTACGGCGGCCAGCGCAAGATGCACCACGGCCTCGCCCACGGCACCATGCTCGACACGCTCTGGGACAGCACCGGCGACAGCGAGACGGACTTCGTGAGCGACTGGCACACCTACGCGCTCGAATGGACAAAGGGCCGCGCCGTCTGGTTTGTCGATGGCATCGTGCGCAAGACCATCGCCGCCGAATACGTGCCGAGTTGCGCGATGTATGTGCTGCTGAGCAATAGCATCAGCTCCCGCCGCGGCCCGTCCGGCGAGCCGGATGAAAACACCGTCTTCCCCAATTTTTTCGCCATCGACTACATCCGCGTCTGGCAGCCGCCTGTCGCGGTGGTGGCGAAAGTGGACGCCTTACCGGTCGCGGTGGTCGCGAAGCTGGAGGTGGCCGAAGTCCCCGCGGTCGCGGAGCCGAAGACCGACGAGGCGCAACCGGAATCCGTGCAGCCGTAGCGGCTTTTTTGGAGTGCGGCGGCAGAGCGTAGCGGCGACGCCGCTTTGGCCTGCGCCGGAGGCGCGCGGGGGCTTTGGTGCAAAACTTTTTTGGCTTTCTGAGAGTTCCCTGAAAAGCGGTGTCGCCGCTACGCTCTGCGACCGCACTCCAAAGCAAAAACCACAGCATCTAGTGGAGTTATTCACAATCGAACCCCCACATATTGTGCTTGCCGAAAAATCGCCCCACTCCTAATTTTCGCCCCGTCGTTCCACTTTTCATCCTCAATTTCACCCCTCACTCCCCATGTATCTCCAATCCCTCGAACTCTTCGGCTTCAAGTCTTTCGCCCCGAAAACCAAGATGGAATTCCATCGCGGCGTGACCGCGGTGGTCGGGCCGAACGGGTGCGGAAAATCGAACGTGCTCGACGCCATGCGCTGGGTGCTCGGCGAGCAGTCGGCCAAGGCGCTGCGCGGCGGCGAAATGTCGGACGTGATTTTCAGCGGCACGGACTCGCGCGCGGGGGTGGGGATGGCGGAGGTTTCGATGACCTTTTCCGAATGCGAGGAGCAGCTCGGGCTGGACTGGCATGACGTGACGATCACGCGGCGCGTCTTCAAGGACGGCGGGAGCGAGTACCTGCTGAATAAAACGCCGTGCCGGCTGAAGGACATCCAGCAGCTTTTCATGGACACGGGCATCGGGCGCTCGGCGTACTCGATCATGGAGCAGGGCAAGATCGACATGATCCTTTCGTCGCGGCCGGAGGATCGGCGCGCGATTTTCGAGGAAGCGGCGGGCATCACAAAATACAAGTCCCAGAAGCGCGAGGCGCTGCGCAAACTGGAGGCCACGGAGGCGAATCTGCTGCGGCTGGAGGACATCGTGAAAGAGGTCAAACGGCAGATCGGTTCGCTCCAGCGGCAGGCGGGAAAAGCGCGGCGCTATCAGTCGCTGATCGGCGATTTGAAGATGCTCGAAACGCACGCGGCGAAGCGGCAGTTCGACTCGCTGGAGGAGCAGCGGGTGGCCGCCAAGCAAGAGCTGGCGCGGCTCGCCGACCGGCAGGTGGAGTGCGAGCAGGAGATCGAGGCGCGCGAAAGCGAAGTGGCCGTGCAGCGCGCGGCGCTGGAGGAAATGGAGCAGCGGCTGAACCAGGCGCGGCAGGCGGTCAACGATCTGAAGTCGCGCATCTCGAACCACGAAAGCCGGATCATTTTCAACGAGGAGCGCGCGCAGGAATTCACCCAGCTCGTCGAACGCTACCGCGCGGATGTGGCGGGCGCGGAGGAGAAATTCCGCATCGCCGAGACGCAGCTCCACGACACCGACATCGAGCTGGAGCAGATCACCACGATGCTCGCCGGGGAGCTGCGCGTGATGGAGGAGCTGCAGGCCGCGACCGCCGCGCTCACCGGCCAGCGGCAGGAGGCCGAGCGGACGATCAACGGCGTGGCGAACGACGCGGCGCGCATCGAGAGCCGCATCAGCGGACTGCGCGGGCAGATTTCCAGCGTCTCGCAGCAGCGCGACGGCGCGGAGGCGCGGCTCAGCATTTTGTCCGGCGAGCTGGAGCAGCTCACCTTTGCCTTCACGCAATTCACCGACCGCCTGCGCGACACCCACGCCGAACTCGAACGCGCGCTTGCGGCGCATGAGACCCATACGTCCCATGTGACCCATACCGAGACCCAGCTCCGCGAAAGCCAGAGCGCCCTCGCCGAAGTGGACCGCGAACTCCGCGACACCCAGCGGACCCTCGCGGAAAAAGACTCGAAGCTCGAAGTGCTCCGCGCGCTGAACGAAGGCGGCGAAGGTTTCTCGGAAGGGACGCAGGCGGTGCTCCGCGGGCTGGACAACCCCGACTTTTTCAAGCCCGCGATCCTCGGCGCGCTGGCGCAGTTCATCGAGGTCGCGCCGGAATTCGTCACCGCCGTGGAAGCGGCTCTGGGAGCCAATCTCCAGGCCATCGTGATGAAAGACACGATGATCGCCGAGTCGGTCATCCGCACGCTCACCGCGCAAAAACTCGGCAAGGCCGGGCTCGCGCTGCGGGAGCTGGAAACCCACTTCGATCACCAGTCCGAGCCGCTGACCCTGCCCGAGGGCGCGATCGACTGGCTCATCCGCAAGATCAAGCCGCAGACCGCAGTGCAGCGGCTCGTCGAGCGGCTGGTCAACCACACCGTCCTCGTGCCCGACCTCGAAACGGCGCTCCGCGTTTTCCCGCAGGTCCGCGGCTCGGCGGTCGTCACGCTCGCGGGCGAAGTGCTCACCGGGCACGGCATCCTGCACGGCGGCATGACCGGCGAAGCGGTGAACTCCGTGCTCGCGCGCAAGAACCAGATTCACGCGCTCGAAGCGGAAGCCGCCGTGCTGCATGAGCAGATCGACGGCGTGACGCAGCGGCGGAACGACCTCCTTTCCGAAATCGAAACCACCCAGGCCCGGCTCGACGAGGCGCGCGAGGAAAAGCAGAACGCCACGCTCCACGTCTCCACGCTCCGCGGCCAGCTCGCGATGATCGAGCGCGAGGCCAAGGACACCGAGCGCAAGCAGCAGAATCTCGAAGGCGAGCGGGCGAGCAGCGAGGCGCGGCATCGCGAGGCGGCGGATCGCGTGGGCGGACTCGAAGCCGAAACCGCCGCCGGGCTCGCGCAGCTCGAAGAACTCCAGTCCCGCCGCGCCGAAGCGCAGAACCAGCTCGAAATCCTCCGCGCCCGCGAAGGCGAACTCGGCGGCGAACTCAACGAACTGCGCATCAAGGTCGCCACCGAGCGCCAGCGCCACAGCTCGCTCCACCACCAGCGCCAGCCGATGGAAGCGCGCCTCGCCGAGCTGACCGAACTCATCGCCGCGCGGAAGCAGGACATCATCAGCTACGAGCAGCGCGCCGACTCCATGCTCGCCGAGAATGCGGAGATCGAAACGAATCTCGAACGCCTGCGCGGGCAGGTGGGTGAAGGCGAGAGCGCCGTCGCCGCGCTCCTCGAAGAACGCGCCGGCATGGCGAGCGCCGTCGAGGAGCTGGCGAACGGGCTGCGCGTCCTGCGCCACCAGCTCACCGAAGCGCACGACCAGCGCAGCCGCCTCGACGTGAAGCACACGCAGCACGAGATGAAGCTCACCGCGCTCACCGAGCACATCCAAAAACGCTACCAGCTCGACCTCACGACGTTCGAGCGCGACCTCCACGGCCTGCGCGTCGCCATTCGCGATCACGCGAAACGTGCGCAGAGCGGGGCCGCACCGCAAGTCGAAGCCGGCGAGGCAATGGTTGATGGGACTGATGCGACTGATGGGACCAATGAGTCCCATCCCTCCCATCCCTCCCCTGAGCCCGAAGACGCCTTCGCCATCGACTGGGAGCGCATCGAAGCCATGGTCCGCGAACTCGACCAGCGCCTCGACTCGATGGGCCCGGTGAACCTCGACGCCATCCAGGAATACGACGAACTCGAAGAGCGCCACGCCTTCCTCGAAAAGCAGAACACCGACCTCACGAACTCCAAGGAGGAACTCCTCGGCGTCATCGCGAAAATCAACAACACCACGAAGACGCTCTTCGCCGAGACCTTTGAAAAAATCCGCGTGAACTTCTCCGAGATGTTCGTGGAGCTGTTCGGCGGCGGCAAAGCGAACCTCCTGCTCACCGACGAAAGCGACCCGCTCGAAAGCGGCATCGACATAATCGCCAAACCGCCCGGCAAACAGCTCGCCAGCATCACTCTGCTCTCCGGCGGCGAGCGCACCATGACCGCCGTCGCCCTGCTTTTCTCCATCTACATGGTCAAGCCCGCGCCCTTCTGCGTGCTCGATGAAATGGACGCCCCGCTCGACGAATCGAACATCAACCGCTTCATCAAAATCCTCGACCGTTTCGTCGCGCAGTCGCAGTTCATCGTCATCTCGCACCACAAGCGCACCATCGCCCGCGCCGACGCCCTCTACGGCGTGACCATGGAAGAGCACGGCGTCTCGAAACTCGTCGGCGTGAAATTCAGCACCCGCGAAAAGAACGGCAATGGCGGAGACGCCGACGTGCTCAGCAGCAGCGAGCCGGCGCACGTCCCGAGCGTCGCCGAGACCTTTGGCAAAAGCGGCAACCTGCACAGCGAGTCCTTCGCCACGGCGGACGGCGCGGCGTGATTTCGACGCGGCGCTGCAGGCGGGAATGATTTTCGGCAATCCCGCCAGCGGCAAGGCCACGCCGACTCCCAGCCGCGATTCCAGCCCGATGCGGGACGCGTCTCTCCAAGCGGGACGCAATCTTCATTTGCCTTCCGGCTGATCGCTGGAAACGTCCCGCGCAAATTTTTCCCAATGCACTACAGACAACTACCTGTCGCGATTTTATCCATCTGGGCGCTTGTCTGCGGCGCTCGGGAAACCACCCACGCCGCCCCCGCGACGAAGCCCGCAGAAGCCCAGGAAATCCCGGCCAAACCCGGCCCGTGGGGCCAGCTCGAAACGAGCCCGATCTATCTCGAAGCGCCGGCTTCCCTCCTCGCCGATGTCCCCAAGCCCAACTCCGTGCCGCATTGGTCCTTCGTCGGGGCCGATGGTGCCACACTCCTGGCCCTGTTTCGCCGCGCCGCTCTGCCCGACGCCATGCAGCAGCGCCTCCTCGACCCGAAGACCTGGACCGCGCAGGACGGCGTAATCACGCTTTACCCGGCCATCCCCGATCTCGTGGCGATGACCCCGGAGATGCGCGGCATCATCTACCCCGAGCTGGCCAAAACGCCGCTCAATGAATTCCACCACGACCCCATCTACATCCTCGGCGGCCTCGACGCCTGGCTGAAGGACACCGGCCTTTCCGTGGAAATCCAGACGCTCATCCGCAAGATGACCTACCGCCGCGGACGCGCGCTCGCTTTCAGCGACCTCCGCACCCTCCTCCACGAGGCGCACGACGACGCCGAGGTGCAGAACATTTTCCAAAGCGCCACCCGCACCCGCACGCTCGTGGCCCACATCAAAGTCCCCGCCGGCAGCGATCCGAAAGCGATTGCCGAATACTGGACCGGGGGCCGCCGGGACAGCGACATCCTGCCGCTGCTCACCTCCGTGGCGGAGCGCTCCTACGGCACTTCGCTCGACATCGTCCACCTGCTCCCGCCACTCGCCCGCCGCCGGCTTTACACCTATCCCACGCCGGACCTCGCCACGCGCGGGCGCATGCCGGACTGCCACTGGACCTCGCTGAATTTTTTCGCGCGCAGCCCGCAGGACTACTACCTCGACACCCGCCTCGCCTCGCACCATGTGATCGAAAACTACGCCACGATCCAGCCGCCCTACCGCTTTGGCGACGTGCTCTTTTTCAACAACCCCGCGGGTGAAACCATCCACTCCTGCGTCTTCATCGCCGACGACATCGTCTATACGAAAAACGGCGAGAATTCCCTCGCTCCGTGGATCCTCATGCGGCTCGGCGACGTGCAGGAAATCTACCTTCCGACTGCCGAGTGCAGCATGCAGGGCTACCGCGAGAAACTCGCGCAAGGCACCGTCGTTTCGGGCGCGCGCTAGTCGCCGTGCCGCTCCTGTAGGGGAAGCTGTCAGCTTCCCCTACAGGAGCGCACGGCGGTGCGAAAAGGGCGAGTCCCCCGTTGCCGCGGCGCGGGATTTCCGGTGGAGTGTCGCCCGCATCCATGTCCCTGGCCGTTCTCAATCCCGGCGGTAACGACCCCGAGCAGCATTTCCCCGACTTCGCCGGCCCGCCCGACGACGCCGCCCATGCGCCGGTGAATTTCCACGCCTTCGCCGCCTGCACCGGCGGCGCGTTTTACCGAAAAGATCAGGCGATTCCGGCAGACGTGAAGCATGTGCTGCTGCTGCTCCGCAGCGATTTGAAAGCGTGCCGCAACGCACTGCTGGAACTGCGCCGCGCGGGGAAGACGGTCGCGGTTTCGTTGAAAGAGGCGGGCGCGTTCCAAGTCGCGGCGCTGCTCGGGAAGGCCGATAAACTCAGGCTCTTCCAGGAAATCTGCGCGCGCGCGGATGCCGCCATCGCCACCGTGCCCGACCTCGTGCCGCTCTACCTCGGCGCCGGCGCGCGGTGCGCGGAGTTTCTCCCCACGCCGTATCCGGTGGACGATGCGCGCTGGGATTTCTCCGCGCCGCCGGAGGAGCGCCGCGGCATCTTCGTCGGCACGCGCGAGTTCGCCACGCCGTCGCGCAATCACCTCGCCGCGCTCCTCGCCGTGCGCCAGCTCGCCGGGCCGATGCAGGAGCCCGTGACCGTTTTCAACGGCGACGGCTGGAGCGGACGCCGCATGCTCGCGCGCCTGCAATTTCCCGACGGCCTCCTCCGCGTCATCGAAAAGCGGATGCCCTATCCGCGCTACCTCCGGCTCATGGCGCAGCACCGCCTCGTCTGGCAGCTCGATGCCAGCGCCGTGCCCGGCCAGGTCGCGGGCGATGCGCTGCTCTGCCGCCTCCCGTGCGTCGGCGGCAACGGCGCCACCGAGCGCCTCGTCTTCCCCGAGCTGTGCGGACACGGGCGCACCCCCGAACAGCTTTTCGATCGCGCGGCGCGGCTCCTCGAACACCCGCACGACGCGGAGGAAGCCGTCGCCAGCGCGCTCGCCTTCGCCCGCGAGCGGCTCTCGTTCGCCGCCCTCGCGCCACGGCTGGAGGCCGTGTTTGAAAGGCTCGCGCGGTGATCCGTGCAACGCGGTCCCGGCTCATCTCCACCACCGGAATCGGCGCGACAGTGCTGCTCGCGCTCGCCGTGCTGGTGCGTCTCACCGTGCGCGACAGCCTCTTTGGCCCGTCCATCCTTTTCTACATCGCGCCCTGGCCGGTGATCGCCGCGGGTGCCGGAGCGGCGGCGCTTTTCTGGCGCTGGAAAAAGAACCGCGCGCGCGCCTCGCCGCCGCGGGCCAGCTCCACGCCTGCGAGCATCGCGGCTTCTGGCAGTGCATGGACAACTACCGCGAATACGAAATGCTCAACCGCCTGTGGGACGCGGGCGAAGCGCCGTAGAAAATCTGGTGATGCCCGGCGAACCTTTTGCCGACTACTACCGCGGGCGGCGCGTGCTCGTCACCGGGCACACGGGATTCAAAGGCGCGTGGCTTTCGCTCTGGCTTACGTGGCGCGGCGCGGAGGTGCATGGGCTCGCGCTGCCGCCGGAACCGGGGCCGTGTCTCTACGCGCTCGTGCGCGCCGGCACCTTTGCCCATGAGCATTTGCAGGACATCCGCGATTTCGACGGGCTGCGCGCGGCGCTCGCGAAAATCCGTCCGCAAACCATTTTTCACCTCGCCGCGCAGGCCATCGTGCAGACCTCGTATCGCGAGCCGCTCGCCACTTTCGCCAGCAACGCGCTCGGCACCGCGCACCTCCTCGAAGCCGTGCGCGGGCTCGGCCTCGGCTGCGATGTGCTCGTGGTCACGAGCGACAAATGCTACGAAAACCGCGAGTGGGATTTCGCCTGCCGCGAAAACGACGCGCTCGGCGGGCACGACGTTTATTCCAAGAGCAAGGCGGCGACGGAGCTGGTCGCGCAGTCGTGAAGCCGCTCGTTTTTTTTGAAGGACGATGCGCTCGGCCGCGTGGTCACGGCGCGCGCGGGCAATGTCATTGGCGGCGGCGAAGTCGCGCGCGTGCTCGGCATTTTCCATCTCACGTTTCTCGGCAACTTCACCGTCCGCCGCGCGGACTACCTCGCCCGTGACGAGGCCGGCTTCTGCGTGTCGCTCTACCCGCATGTCGCCGTGCTGCTGCGCATCCTCGCGCGGGAGCGGGCGCGGTGGGTGCCGGAGCCGCTGTTCGAGTTTGAAGAGCAGTTCAAAAGCTGGAACCAGCCGCTGCTCACCGCCGTCGATCTCACCCGCGTCTATGCCGACGAACTGCTCGCACCGAGTCGTGACCGCGCCTTCGCCCGCGCGCTCTACGACCGCACCGTGCGCAGCATCCCGCGCGCTTTTTTGAACCGCCGGCTGGGCCGCCCCGATCAGCCGGAAAACAAGTGCCAGAGCCTCGCGGCGGGCAATCTGCTCGCGACCTATCGCTGCTCGCGCAAGCACCAGCTCATCGCCTTCGCCTACTGGCTCGCGGGCACCGTGCTCCCCACCGCGCGCTCCGCGCGCTCCTCGGCGAGAAGCCGGGGAAGGTGGAATTTTGAGAGATGGTGAAATGAGTCCAAACGCCAAATCTCGCAGATAGTCGGAGGACTCCGTCTGCAGGCCAAAGGCCCGACCCATGCCAGCCCAGGGCAACGCCCTGGGGGGATCGGATCAAAATCGGAACGAGCCCTGAAGGGGCGTCACCGCGCAACCTTTGGCTCGCCCCTTCAGGGCTTGATCCTTTGCTGGGACAACTTTCCCAGGGCGTTGCCCTGGGCTGGCATGGATCGGGCCTTTGGCCCTGCTGTCGATGCCGCTATTTTTTCACCGCCACTAAGAGGGCGTCTAAAAAGTCGTCTGCGTCCGATCTTCCCTCTTTCTCCTGCTCCTGCTCCTGCTCTCCTGCGGCGCACGAGAGCAGGAGCAGGAGCAGGAGAAAGAGTAAGGTTCCAACGACCACGCCGACTTTTTAGACGCCACTAAGAGGGTGTACCGGAAGTCCGCAGAGGAGGAAAAATGACCGCAGATTTCGCGGATGAACGCGGATAGGGATTCTGAAATCCGCGTTTATCCGCGTCATCTGCGGTTCAATTCCGATTTTCGGTACATCCGCTAAGAACCGAGCAGCCGCTCCGGGGCGATGCCGTGGAGCGCGTAGAGGCGGAGGATGGTTTCCTCGATGAGGTTGTTCGGGCAGCTCGCGCCGGCGGTGATGCCGACGGTCAGCGGGCGCTCGCGGAGCCAGCCTTCGGTGGTCACTTCGCTTTTCGCGTGCTGGTCGAAATGGGTGATGCGCTCGCGGGATTCGAGCCGCGTGGCGTTGCGGATGAAGTAGGTGGGCAGCATGGCCTCGCCCATCTCGGCGAGATGCGAGGTATTGGAGCTGTTGTAGCCGCCGACGACGATGAGCAGGTCCATGGGCGCGGCGAGCATGTCGCGCAGGGCGTCCTGCCGCTCCTGCGTGGCTCCGCAGATGGTGTCGAAAAAGCGGAAGCTCTCGCGCGCTTTTTCCGCGCCGTCGCGGTCGCGCATGGCGGCTTCGACGCGGCGCTGCACCTCCTCGGTTTCGCCGCGCATCATGGTGGTCTGGTTGGCCACGCCGATGCGACGGAGGTGGAGATCGGGATCGAAACCCTCGCTGTGCGCGCCGTGGAATTTTTCCAGAAACGCGGCCTTGTCGCCGCCGCGGCGGATGTAGTCGCAGACGTAATCCGTGTCCGCGAGCGTGAGGACGATGAGGTAGTGGCCCTTCCCCGCGACGACCGCGCGCGAAGCGGTGGCCTTAGTTTCCTCGTGCGTGGCCTTGCCGTGGATGATCGAGGTCACGTCATCGCTGGCGTTCTGGCGCACGCGTTTCCAGACGCTCATCACGTCGCCGCAGGTGGTATCGACGATCTGGCAGCCGAGTTCCTTGATGCGCGCGAGCGTTTTCACGTCGGTGCCAAAGGCGGGGACGATGACCACGTCCTCGGCCGTGAGGTCTTCCACATCGGCCTGCTGGTGCGGGGGGATGAGGTTCTTGATGCCGAGCGCGGCGATCTGCTCGTTGACCTCGGGGTTGTGGATGATTTCGCCGAGGATGAAGAGCCGGCGGTCGGTGAAAACTTTCGCCGCCGCGTAGGCGAGGTCGATGGCGCGCTCGACGCCGTAGCAAAAGCCGAACTGCTTCGCGAGCCGCACGGTCAGGCCGTCGCAGGAGAGCGTGCCGCCGACGGCGCGGAGTTTTTCCACGACCTCGCTGCGGTAGTGCGACTCGACCTGCGCCTGCACGGCGGCCATGACATCGGGCGTGCGGAGGTTGACGCGTTTGGCGGGTGCGGCGGGTGGATTCATGCGGTGAATTCTTGCTCCTGCTCGTGCTCTTGATCTTGCTCCTGATCGCGCCGGACTGGCAGAAGATCAAGAGCAGGAGCAGGACGGGAAGACGGACCTACTGCTCGATGAGCAGCGGCCCGGGGGGGTCTTGGAAATAGCGCTCGGACATGAGCAGCGAGGCGGGCGGATCGGGGTCGTTGCGCTGGTCGAGACGGCGCACGGATTTGCCGATGGTCGCGTCCTCGGGTTGCGTGGTGGAGATGTTCACGGGCGTGCCGATTTTCGTGAGCTGGAAAAAGCGCGCGGCGGCCTCCTTGTGCAGGCGGATGCAGCCGTGGGTGCGCGGCTCGGACCAGACGAAGCCGCAGTGAAAACCGTAAGCGGGCGCGAACTCGACCCAGTAAGCCATCGGGTAGCCGACGGCGACGGACTGGCCCTTGTGGATGTCCGCGCCGCGCCCATCGCGCGAGAAACCGAACGAGCCGGAGCGCTTGTTTTTGATCTTCGCCTCGACGGTGTGGTTGCCCATCGGAGTCGAGCCGTGCTCGCCCACGCAGCCCTGCACGGCCATGAGGCAGCGGTCGCCTTCCATGACGTAGATGTGCTGCGTGGAGGTGGAGACTTTCACGCGCACCGCGCCCGGATTGTGCGGCTTGTAGGCGGTGACGTGGTATGGGCCGGCGATGGGCCCATTGGCGCAGCCGCCGAGCAGCGCGAGGCCGGCGGAGAGAGCGAGAAGGGTGAGGAGTTTTTTCATGAAGGGCGGTATGCAAGGGACGTCAGCGGGCTTTGTCAAACGATTCGCCGCCGCGCGTGGTGCGCAGCAGCTTTTCAAATTTCGCCGAGTCATTCGCGTATGCGGGATACGGTCGCATCGCGTGGCGCGGGCGATAGCGGAAGTGTTTGTACGGCCAGAGCCAAATCTCCGGGCGCGCGCGGATGATCGGCTCCATCGCGTCCCAGCAGCATTGCGCAATCTGCTGAAGCGTTGCGCCCTCCGGCCACACGACGCCGGGATGCGCGATGACGCGGCACGTCCCGTCGGGCTGCGGCCTCGTCTCCACGGGCACGAGCAGCGCATTGGCCCGCTGGGCGAGGACGGCGTGGAGCAGAGGCACGCACATTTTGAGACCGAAGCCCTCGATGACCGTGGCGGCCTGGCTGGGACGGAGATTGAGGTCGATGAGCATGCCCGTCGCGCCGCCGCGTTTCACGATCTTGAGCATGCGGAGGAGCGAGCTTTCCTGCGCGATGATCGTCTGCCCGGAGACCTGCCGCAGCGCGCTGAAGACCGCCGTGAGCCGCGGGTTCTTGAAGTTTTCGGCGACAACCACATTGCCGAAACCGAGCATCCCGGACGCGACATTTGCCCATTCCCAATTGCCCTGATGCACGCACAGGAAAACCGTCCCGCGCTTTTCCCGCGCGAGCTGCGCGCGGATGGCCTCGAAGCCCTCGAACTGCGCAAACTGCGGCCCGCCCGCGGCCCACGCGCGGTGCATCCAGAAAAGATCAAGCATGGTGCGCAGGAAATTCTGGTAGGAGGCCCGCGCGATGGCCCGGCGCTGCGCGGGCGTGTAGCGGCCGCCGAAGACGCATTCGAGATTGGAAAGCGCCACGCCGCGCCCGCGCGCATCCACGAGATAGGCGAACGCGCCGAGCCCGTGCGCCAGCCGCATGCACGCGCGGCGCGAGAGTTTCGGCACCGCCCACATGAGCAGGCGGCAGCCGGATTCTTCGAGGCGGTGGCGGAATTCTTTCCAGCGGGACATGGGCGGAAAGAATGAAGGCGGAAGGCGGAAGGCGGCAGAAAAGAGCGCGTGGCCGCGGCAGTTCTTCTTCCGCCTTCCGCCTTCCGCCTTCATTCTTTCCCCATGCTCCTCGACATCGCCCGCTCGATTCTCGCCCAGCCGACCGCGCCTTTTCACGAGGACGCGGTGCGCGCGGAGATCCTCATGCAGCTCGCGCAATGTGCGCACGTCACGGCGGAGCAGGATGATTTTGGAAACGTGATCGCGTGCTACCGGCGGGGCGCGGGTGAAGCGCGCTACGCCTTCGCGGCGCACATGGATCATCCCGCGTACGTCGGCGAGGAATTCCTCGGTGGCGTGCCTGTGGAGTACCGGGCAAAGAAGCCGCCGGTGCGCGATTTCGGCGCGTTTGCGATGTGGGATCTGCCCGCTTTCGAGCTGCGCGACGGGCGCATTTTTTCCCGCGCGTGCGATGACCTGATCGGCTGCACCGCCATCGTCGCGCTCTTTCACGAGCTGGAGAAGACGGGCGCGGAAGGCTGTGCCTACGGGCTTTTCACGCGCGCGGAGGAGGTCGGCTTCGTCGGCGCGATCCGCCTCGCGCAGTCGGGCCGCGTGGCGACTTCACTGACCATAGTTTCGCTGGAAACGAGTTCGGAAAAGGGCGGCCCGGCAAAAATGGGCGCAGGCGTGATCGTGCGCGTGGGTGACCGCACTTCCATCTTCGACGATGCCGCCACCGCCTCGCTCGTGGACGCGGCGCGCGCGACGGCGATCCCTTTTCAGCGCTGCCTGATGAGCGGCGGCACCTGCGAGGCCACGGCCTACCAGCTCTACGGCTATCGCAGCGCCGGGCTCTGCGTGGCGCTCGGCAACTACCACAACTGCGGTCCCGACACGCAGATCGCCAGCGAGTTTGTCTCCGTCGATGACGTCGCCGGAATGGTGCGCCTCATGGTCGCCGTCACGACCCACCCGCCGGCCGCCGACCCGCATGCCGCCTTGCGCGCGCGCCTGGAGAGGGACGCCGCGGGCTACGCGCGGTTCGCCGACGGCTAGTTTCCGTAGTTGAAAGGATCGGCGAATTTTTCGTCGGTCGTCACGCTCGTGTCGGTGAGCGTTTTAAGGAAGGCGACGAGCGCGGCTTTCTGCGCGGCGGTGAGGTTCAGGCGGCGGGGCTGGCCGGGGTTGGGCGTGCCGGGTGGGTTGCGCAGCGGCGGCGAGAGGTTCGGGTTGTCCACGACGCCGGAGTTATAGAACTCGACGACGTCCTCCAGCGTGGCGAAGCGGCCGTCGTGCATGTAGGGCGCGGTCAGCCCGATGTTCCGCAGCGAGGGCACTTTGAAGAGCCCGTTGTCCTGCGGCAGGCCGGTGATCCCGCCGCGCCCGAGATCGACATACGGAAACTCGAGGCCGTTGTTGTTGATGTTTGGCCCAGGCACAAAATTGTCCGTGCCGTGGCAGGCCGCGCAGTTGCCCTGATTCGGGGTCAGAAAAATCTGCCGGCCCTGGTTTTCCTCCGCAGTGAAATTCGCAAAGCCGGTGGCCGCGCCGATGTCGTATTTCGACTGCGTGGAAATGATCGAGCGCACGAACTGCGCGAGCGCGCGGGAGATGCGATCCGAGGTGACCGTCGCGGTGCCAAAGGCCGCGGTGAAGAGCGTGGCGTAGTACGGCTCCGCGCTCAGCCGCGTGACGAGGCCGGTCAGGGTCATGCCCATCTCCGTGGTGTTCTGGATGGGCTGGAGCACCTGGTCTTCGAGGGTGGCGGCGCGTTCGTCCCAGAAAAAGGCGCGGCGCTGGTACCAGCGGGCATTGCTCAGGCCCATCGAGTTTCGCCCCGTGAGTCCACCTTGGAAGCCAACGCTGAACTTCCGCGAGTCCGCGAAGCCGTGCGCCCGCTGATGGCACGAGGAGCAGGAAATCGTCTGATTGAGGGAGAGCCGTTTGTCGTAGAAAAGGGTGCGGCCGAGGGTGGCTGCGGCGTTGGTCACGGGGTTGTTCGCAGGGGTGTTGTCCTGGCCGAGGATCGGCTGGACGAGAAAGCTCGGCGGGAGCACGGGCGCGGCATAGTTCGCGGGCGTGGCGGGGAGGAGCAGCGCATTGGCCGTGGTGCTCGGGATGGCGGCGTGCGCGGGATCATAGACCGTGCGGTAGAAAAGGCGGAGGCCCGGCGCGGGGATGAACGTGAGGGCGCGATGGAAGTTTCCATTGTGGACTTTCCACGTCTCCACATCCGTCCACGTCGAGAGATTGGGCGAGCTTTGCAAAACCCAGACGTGGTCGCCGGGATCGGTCACGGTCACGCTCGCGGAGTTGGCGGCGGTTCCCGGTGCGATGCCCAGCGAGGAACCGGCGGGAAGCTGCGCGACGGCGCTGGCGGCGAGGGTCGCCGCGAACGCGACCAGTTTGGATGGGGAGATGCGGGTGGAGGATTTCATCACGCGAGCAAGCTGCACTGAGTACGTAAGGGTCGTATGAAGGCGGGGCGGCTATTTTGTAAAGCAAAGGTAAAAACCGCGCACGCCGCCGCGAAGGTGAACGCTGGACTTCCGCCGGGCCGCCACGCGGAATGCCGGCCATGCACGCCCGACTTGCCGCCGTCTTCGCCACCGTTTTTCTCCCCGCGCTTTCCGCTTTCGCCCAAGGCACGAAGGCCGATTACGAGCGCGCGCAGTCGCTCGGCAACCGCACGGACAACAAAGTTTTCCGCACGAAAGTGGTGCCGCACTGGCTGCCGGACGGGAATGCTTTTTGGTATCGCATCGAAACCGCGCCAGGGGTGCGCGAGGTGGTGTCGGTGGAGGCGGTGAAAGGCACGCGGACGGTCGTGACCGACGTTTCAAAAATCCCCGGCGCAACCGCTGATGAAAATGCGCGGCTGGAGGACGAGGGGCAGCCGCATCCGAGCAAAAATGGCGGCGACGAGGTGAGCATTGCTTTCTCGAACAAGACGGCGGGCGAGGTGCGGCTTTTCTGGCTGGATACCGGCGGTGGGCGAAAGGCGTACGGCGAAGTAAAGGCGGGGGCGTCGTCGAAGCTGAGCACGTATGCGGGGCATGTGTGGCTGGTGGAGGATGCGGACGGAAAGACGCTGGGGGTTTTCACCGCGCAGGATGGCGGCGGCGAGGCGGTGCTCGACGGCACGCGAGCCGCGCCAAAAGCGCCGGAGAAAAAGCCGGACGCGCCGAAAGTGGAGCGGACATGGCGGGCGTTCATCAAGGATTTCAACGTGTGGGCGAAACATCGCGAGAGCGGCGAGGAGGTGCAGCTCTCGCGCGACGGCACCGCGGCGGACGCGTACCGTGAGCCGCTGCGGCTCTCGCCGGACGGGACGAAGCTCACGGCCATGCAGGTGCAGCCGGCGCAGGAGCACAAGGTCTGGCTCGTGGAGTCATCGCCCGCGGATCAAGTCCAGCCCAAGCTTCTCAGCTACGACTACCTCAAGCCGGGCGACAAAATCGCGCACGAGCGCCCGCGGCTTTTCGACCTCACGAAGCGCCAGCCGATCGCGGTGAACGACGATCTTTTTTCCAACCCGTGGGACATCGGCGAAGTGCGCTGGCTGCCGGACGGAAAGCGCTTCGCTTTTCTCTACAACCAGCGCGGGCATCAGGTGCAGCGCATCGTCGCGGTGGACGCGGCGACCGGCGAGGCGCGCGCACTGGTGGATGAGACGAGCAAGACGTTCGTGGATTATTCGCAGAAGACCTCCGTGCATTGGCTCGATAAAACGAACGAGCTCGTGTGGGCGAGCGAGCGCGACGGGTGGAATCATCTGTGGCTCTACGACACCCAGACGGGCGCGGTGAAAAACCAGATCACGCGCGGCGCGTGGGTCGTGCGCGAGGTCGTGCGCGTGGACGAGGAGCGGCGGCAGATTTGGTTTCGGGCGCTGGGCATCCGCGCGGGGCAGGACCCGTATCAGACGCATCTCGCGCGGGTGAATTTCGACGGCACGGGGCTGGTCGTGCTGACCGAGGGCGACGGCACGCACAAGTGGGAGTTTTCGCCGGACGGGCGGTTCTTCATTGATGCGTGGTCGCGCGTGGATCAGCCGCCGGTCACGGAGCTGCGGCGGGCGGACGACGGGAAGCTCGTGTGCGTTTTGGAAAAGGCGGACGCGGGCGCGCTGCTCGCCGCGGGCTGGCGGATGACGGAGCGTTTCGCGGCCAAAGGGCGCGATGGGAAGACGGATATTTTCGGGCTGATCGTGCGGCCATCGAACTTCGATCCGGCGAAAAAATATCCGGTCATCGAAAAGATTTACGCGGGGCCGCACGACTTCTTTGTGCCGAAGGAATGGGGACGGCAGACGCAGGATCACGAGCTGGCGGAGCTGGGCTTCATCGTCGTGCAGATCGACGGGATGGGCACGAACTGGCGGTCGCGCGCGTTTCACGATGTCGCGTGGAAAAACGTGGCCGATGCGGGCTTTCCAGACCGCATCGCATGGATGAAAGCGGCGGCGGCGCAGCATCCCGAGATGGACATCACGCGCGTCGGGATTTTCGGCGGCAGTGCGGGCGGGCAGAGCGCGCTGGGGGCGCTGCTTTTCCATGGAGATTTCTACAAAGCCGCCGCTGCGGACTGCGGATGCCACGACAACCGCATGGACAAAATCTGGTGGAACGAGGCCTGGATGGGCTGGCCGGTCGGGCCGGAATATGCGGCGAATTCCAATGTCGTGAACGCGGGCAAACTCACCGGCAAGCTGCTGCTGACCGTGGGCGAGCTGGATCACAACGTCGATCCCGCCTCGACGATGCAGGTCTGCAATGCGCTCATCAAAGCGGACAAGGATTTCGAGCTGCTGATCCTGCCGGGCCGCGATCACGGCGCGGGCGAATCGCCGTACGCGGCGCGGCGGCGGATGGATTTTTTCGTGCGCAGCCTGCTCGGAGTGGAACCGCGGCGGTAGCGTGGCGCGGACGCCCCGTCCGCGTTTGTCCGACGGACGCCCCGTCCGTCGAAGCTCCTGCGGGCGAGGGCGCCCGCGGGACAGTCGCGGACGGGGCGTCCGCGCCACGCGGGGCGGCTAGGCCGCTGGCGGGCCGGCGAGTTCCTTCCGCAGCTCCGCGCTGCGCTCAATGGTCTGCGTGAGCAGCGTGGGCACCGTCGGCAGCGCGCGGGCGCGGATGTAGATCTGGTAGCTGAAAAGCCCCTTGCTGATGCCGATGAAAAGCTGGTTCAGCACCACGAGCGCGCGCCCGAGCGCATTGTCGCCGACGGCCTTTGGAAACGGCGCGGGGATGCCGCGGACTTCGAGGACTTTGTAGCCCGTCTGACTGAACATCTCGCGCAGCGAAGCGAACGTGAAGAGCCGCGTGTGGGTGCGGTCGAGAATGCCTTTGCGACCGTAGTTGAAATTGCCGAGCAGGAGCATGAAACGCGTGACAGCGAAGCCGATGTTGGCCGTCGTCAGCACGATCTCAGGGCGCTTGTTCACCGCGGCGATGCGGAGTTTTTCCATGAAAACCTCGGGGTCTTTGAGGTGCTCGATCACGTCGAGCATGAAGATCTGGTCGAAGTCCGAAACGCTGACCGGGCACTCGGCGCCGTCCATGTCCCAGCGTTTGAATTCGACCTTCGGGTTGTCCGATTTTTCGCGGATGTACTGATCCACGCCGGTGACGTGCGCCGCCTTTTCCGCAAGGTGCTCCGCCACGTAGCCCTGCCCGCAGCCGATGTCCAAAATCCGCGCGCCCGGCTGCACCGCCTCGATGGCCATCGTGTGCGACGACGCGAAACCCATTTTCAAATCGTAGGTCAGCTCGATCTGCCCCACGTCGAACTTGCGGTCGAAGAGCAGGTTCATCTCGTGGAACTTCGCGCGGAGCATCGTTTTGAAAATGTCCCACGCGTACTGCATCCCGTTCACATGGCAGATTTCGTCGCCGTAGAATGTGGGAATCGGGATTTCCTGGATGGTGACGCCCGCGAAATGGAGCTGCACGATGATGTCCGTGTCGAAATGGAAATCGTTCGAGTTGCGCTCGAACGGGATGCGCCGCAGCGCCTTGGTGGCGTAGAGCCGGTAGCCGCTGTGGAATTCGCTGAGCCGCGTGCCGAGGAGCGTGTTTTGAAAAGTCGTGAGCACCTGGTTGCCGACCCATTTGTAGAGCGGCATGCCGCCTTTGAGCGCGTCCTGTTTGTTGATCATCCGCGAGCCGAAGACGGCGTCGGCGTCGCCCTTGAAAAACGGCTCGAGCAGCGCGGGCAGTTTTTCCGGCGCGTACTGGCCGTCGCCGTGGAGCAGCGCCACCACGTCGAAGCCGTTGTCGATCGCGTAGCGGTAGCCGAGTTTCTGATTCCCGCCGTAGCCCTGGTTTTCCGGGTTGCGCAGGATCGTGATTTTGAAATCGCTCGCGGCGTCCTCGCGTTTCAGCCCGGTGGCAAAGGTCGCGTCCTTCGACGAGTCGTCGATGATGAGCACCTCGACGTTGCGCGTGTGGAGTTCGGCCGGGATGCGGTCGAGGACGCTGTTGATGGTCTTCTCGGCGTTGTAGGCGACGATGAAGATGAGGACGCGTTTTCCTGAGAAGTCGATCACGGCGGGGACGGTAGCAAAGTTTGTTCCTCCGTCGAGAGTCGGCCCGGAGTTATTCGGAAAACCTCCCGCAATCAGGCCGCAGGCTCCGCCGTGGCCGCGGCCTCGTCGGGGAAAATGCGGAAGACCTGGTCGAGGCAGGCGACGTGGAAGATGGCGCGGACGCTCTCGCTCAGACCGAAGATGCCGAAGGCGCCGCCGTAGGCCATGACGCGCTGGAGCGTTTCGATGAAAACGGCGAGGCCGGAGCTGTCGATGTAGCGGACTTTCGTCAGGTCGATGAGCAGGCGCGGCACCTTTTGCGCGACGAGCGGGGCGAGGGCCGCGCGGATCTCCGGGGCGCGATGCAGATCGACTTCGCCTTCGAGGGCGAGGATGCCGTGGGGGGTCTGCGGAGTGGAGGCCATGCGGTGCGGAGTGCTAGCAGCTTCCATGATTCGCGGCAACGCCGCTGTGCGGATGCCGCTCCATCAATTTTGGATCCACGAAAGGCACGAAAGGTCACGAAATCGGAGGCGCTTTTCGTGTCCTTTCGTGCCGTTCGTGGACCTCTCCCGTGGGCCGAAATGGGGCGCGGGGACTTATTCCACAGTCTCTTACCGTGAGACGACGTGGCCGTCGGCGTAGAGCGTGTTCATCTTTTTGCGCGCGCCGGTTTCATCGGGAAAATGGACGGCCTCGTAATCCGTGGCCAGCCGCACCCGGGACGGGGCCAGGAGGACGGCCCGGCGCCGGAAGTAGGCGGTGACCGCGGCGGTCGGTTCGTCTTCCGAGATGGGCGACCACATGTAGCTGCAGCCGAGTTTCGCAAACCAGTTCGGCCCTTTGAGATCCTCGGGGCATTGCAGATTCGCAGGGCCGAGACCGTAGGGTGCGAGCGCCTCGGGGAGCGGTTTGGCCCCGTCGCTGGTGTTGGCGTAGGCGGGGTTTTTCGGATCAAACTCGATGATCGGAAAGGTGTTGTCGTGGTCGGTGGCGGCGGCGTTCGCGGCCACGCCGATCTGCCGCAGATTGCTCTGGCATTTGATGTTGTTGGCCCGCTCGATGGTCTTGCCGATCGTCGGCAGGAGCATGGAGGCGAGCACGGCGATGATGGCGATGACGCAGAGCAGCTCGATGAGCGTGAAGCCGGCCCGCGCCGAGGGTCGGGCGCGTCTCATTTCCCGCCCCCGCTCTTCATCTGCGCCTTGCGCTCCACGTAATTGTGCGCCCGCTCGAGCCGCTGCTCGGGGCTGCGTCGCGCATCCTGGGCGGCCGTGCGCGCCTCCATTTTTTCCTGCTTCGAGGGGTCGGACATCATCTGCTCAAACTTCGCGCGGCGCTCCTCGGGCGTGAGGTCTTTCAGGCTTTCGAAGAAGGCCTTGCGCTCCGCAAATTCGGCCTCCGCCGCGGTGCGCTGGGCGGCGGGGAGTTTCGCGATCTCGGCTTTCATGCGCTCTTCCATCGCCGCCGGATCAAAGCCGCGTCCACCGGGCCGGCCCGCGCCGCCGCCCGCATCGGGCGGGCCTCCACCGGACGCCTCCGGGCGTCCGCCGCCCTCGTCCGGACCGGGGCGTCCGCCGCCTTTTTGCAAAAGGAACATGGCCTCCGCCTGCCCATGCGCGGCGCTCGCGAGCCGGGGCAGCACTTTGCCGATCGGTCCGGTTTTCGGCGCGCTGGTCACGTCGGGGTTCCAGCCTTCGGGGTAGAGAAACATCGCCGAGACCTGCCGCGCCGCAGCCTCGAGATAGGCCTGCACTTTCGGCTCCGCCGGTGCCGCGACGGTCCAAACGGCCCGCCGCGGGTCGGGCGGAATGAGCGGCTCATCCCCCACCGGCGGCATGGGAACAAACGCGGTCTTCCAACCCGCGGGCCGCTGCCCCGCGGTGAGGCTGGCGACCACGGTGCCGATCGCCGCCTTGTCGCCCGCCACAATGAAGGCGAGCCGCCACCGGGCGTCGGTCACGGTGGCGAGGGTTTCGAGCGCTTCGGAGACGACGACTTTGTCCACGCTCATGCGGATCGGGGTGGCGGGATCGAGGTCGGTCTTGAGCGTGACGTGGCCCTGCTTTTCGATCTGGCGGATGATCTGCGAGAGCGCATCCTTCTGCGAATGGATGGTGATGAGGCCCCAGTTTGCCCAGAGGTGATGGACGACCCCGGCGACGAGGAGGAGGGCGGTGAGAGGGATAAGCCAGCGGTTGCGATTCATGTCCTCACGTCAACCCGCGGCACCGCGAAAAGTTGCAGCGAAACCGCCCGCACGGCGTTTTACGCGACCACGAGGTTCACGAGTTTCCCCGGCACGACGACGACCTTTTTGATCTCCTTCCCGGCGGTCCATTCCACGATTTTCGCGCTGCTGCGGGCCAGCGCCTCGACGGCCTCGCGCGTGGCGTCCTTCGGCACCACGATCTTGTCACGCACCTTGCCGTTCACTTGCAGGACGATCTCCATTTCGTCCTCGATGAGAAAGCTCTCGTCCCACTGCGGCCACGCGGCGGCGGCCATTTCGCCCGTGCCGCCGAAACGCTGCGCGAGGCTTTCCCACAGCTCCTCGGTGACGTGAGGGGCAAAGGGATGGAGCAGCGTGAGCAGCGTGCGCACTGCACTGAGCGGGCGCGGCGACACGTTCACAAAGGCGTTCGTGAAAACCATGAGCTGCGAGAGCGCGGTGTTGAAACTGAGGGTCTCGATGTCGGCGGTGACTTTCTTGACGGACGCATGGATCACGCGGAGCTGCGCCTTGTCCGGCCCGGCCTCGGCGGACACAGCACCCAGCGCCCACGAGCCATCCTGCTGCTCCTCCATGACCAGCCGCCAGACGCGCGCGAGGAAGCGCGCGATGCCTTCCACGCCCGAGATCGACCACGGCTTCACGGCCTCCAGCGGCCCCATAAACATGAGGTAACCGCGCAAAGCGTCCGCGCCATACTCGGCGATAACGTCGTCGGGGTTGACGACGTTGCCGCGGCTCTTGCTCATCTTCTGTCCGTCCTCGCCGAGGATGAGACCCTGGTTCACGAGCCGCTGGAAAGGCTCGGGCGTGGAGACGTGGCCGAGGTCGTGGAGCACCTTGTGCCAGAACCGCGCGTAGAGCAGGTGCAGCACGGCGTGCTCGGTGCCGCCGACGTAAAGATCGACGCCGCCGGGCTGGCCTCCGCCCATCCAATAACTCTCCGCCTCCGCACCGACGAAGCGCGCGGCGTTTTGCGAATCGCAGTAGCGCAGGTAGTACCAGCACGAGCCCGCCCACTGCGGCATGGTGTTGGTTTCGCGGGTGGCTTTGTCGGAATAGCGCAGCCAGTCGGTCGCCTTCGCGAGCGGCGGTTCGCCGGTGCCGGTGGGTTTGAAGTCGGCCAGCTCCGGCGGAGTCAGCGGCAGCTCCGTCTCGGAAAGGGCGCGGTGTTTCCCGTCCTCCCACACGACGGGAAACGGCTCGCCCCAATAGCGCTGCCGCGAAAAGAGCCAGTCGCGCAGCTTGTAATTCACGGTCCTTTTTCCCAGCCCATGCGCTTCCAGCCGCGCGGTGATGTCGGCCTTCGCTTCGCTCGTCGGCAGCCCGTCGAGCGGCCCGGAATGGATGGCGAAGCCCTCGCCGGCAAAGCATTCCAGCGGCTCCGCTGCGCACACGCCGCTGCCGCCGAGCCCGAGCGCGGGCGCGGGCGAGACGACCTCGCGGATGGGCAGCGCAAACTTGCGCGCAAACTCCCAGTCGCGCTCGTCGTGCGCGGGCACGGCCATGATCGCGCCCGTGCCGTAGCCGGGCAGCACGTAGTCCGCGATCCAGATCGGGATGTGCTCGCCATTGACCGGGTTAATGGCAAATGCACCTGTCCACACACCGGTCTTGTCCTTCGCCAGCTCGGTGCGGTCGAGGTCGCTCTTGCGCGCGGCTTTTTCCCGATACTCCCGCACCGCCGGCCACTGCTCCTCGGTGACCAGTTGATCGACAATCCCATGCTCGGGCGCGAGCACCATGTAAGTCGCGCCATAAAGTGTGTCGGGCCGCGTCGTAAAAACGGTGATTTTTCCCGCCGCGTCGGCAACCGCGAAATGCACCTCCGCACCTTCACTCCGGCCGATCCAATTTCGTTGCAGGAGTCTTATACCCTCGGGCCAGTCGAGACCGTCCAACTCGTCAATCAAGCGCTGGGCAAAAGCCGTAATCCTGAGCATCCACTGCCTCATGGGTCGGCGCTCGACCGGATGCCCGCCGACTTCGCTCTTGCCGTCGATGACTTCCTCATTGGCCAGTACCGTGCCGAGTGCCTGACACCAATTCACCGGAGCCTCACACACATAAGCGAGGCGGACGCTATCCGGGTCCGCGCCGGCATAAGTCTTAATAGGTTCGGCGCGGTTGCTCGCAGGGTTAAACCACGCGTTGTAAAGCTGGAGAAAGATCCACTGCGTCCAGCGGAAGTAACCTGGGTCGGTGGTATTGACCTCGCGCTGCCAGTCGTAGGCGAAACCCAGGCGCTGGAGCTGGCCTTTGAAGTGGGCGATGTTCTGCGCGGTGGTGACGGCGGGATGCTGGCCGGTCTTAATGGCATACTGCTCGGCCGGCAGGCCAAAGGCATCCCAACCCATCGGGTGCAGCACATTAAAGCCGCGCATCCTTTTATACCGGCCAATGATGTCCGTGGCAGTGTAGCCCTCGGGATGCCCGACGTGCAGGCCCGTCCCGCTGGGGTAGGGGAACATGTCGAGCACGTAGAACTTTGGCCGCGCCGGGTCAAAGCCGGGTTCGCCGGGATTCGGCGTGTGAAAAGTCTGCGCGTGCGCCCAGTGCTGCTGCCATTTGGGCTCGAAGACGGCGAAGGGATAGGGATGGCGGCGGACGGTGCTCATTGCGGAAAAGGCGGAAAGATGAAGGCGGAAGGCGGAAGAGGCAACCCCACTTCGCGCCTTCTGTCGCGCGGCAAACAAAGGTGGATCAGTTCTTGGGAACAAAGGTGGGCCGTCAGTTTGCGGCTGCGCGGAGGAGGAGGAGCCGGGGTTTTGCGGAGTGGGAAGGAGGGGTGGCGGAGGATGGAGCCGGGGCCGTTGGCGTGGAGGCGGTGGAGGGGGCGGGAGCCTTGCGGGGCTTTGCTGCGCAGGCGCAGGGAGCCTGCGGGAAAGCGACCGTCCTGGTGGACTTTGAGGGGCGTGCGGAGGCTGAAGACGCAGGGCCACCAGGGGCCCTTTGGGGCGGTGCGAAGGACGGTGCGATTTTCCTTTTGGGCGTGTGACGCGGCGGCGGCGGCCGTCATCGGGCCTGTTGAGCCCGGGCCGCGGCGGACGATCCGGCCACCCGCGGT
>JAYWEP010000202.1:0-25447 GCA_043779205.1 Chthoniobacter sp.
CACCGGCCCAACCTCCCCTCCCAGACCAGAAACCGCCTCCGCTCCTCGCCCACAGCACGAAGGCTGCCGAACACTACTGGCTGGAGCTTGGGAACGAGGAGAAAATTTAGCTGAGATGGAAACTCGCCGCGCCTGCCTCGCGTTCCTCGACGACGGGATTCGTGAGCGCACCAATCTTTTCGATCTCGACCGTGACCGTCTCGCCCGCTCCGAGCCAGCGAGGCGGCGTGCGCGCCATGCCGACGCCTTGCGGCGTGCCGGTCAGGATCACGGTGCCCGGCAGGAGCGTCGTCGAGCCGCTAAGGAATTCGATGAGCGCGGGCACGTCGAAAATCATGTCGCCGGTCGAGGAGTCTTGGAGGGTTTCGCCGTTCACTTTCGTCGAAATGCGGAGCGCGTTTGGATTCGGGATTTCGTCCGGCGTCACGAGCACCGGGCCGAGCGGACAAAACGTGTCGAACGATTTTCCGCGGCACCACTGCGAGCCGCCGCCCTCTTTCTGCCAGTCGCGCGCGCTCACGTCATTCGCGCAGGTGTAGCCGAGCACGTAGTCGAGCGCATCGGCGCGCGGGACGTTCTTGCAGCGCCGCCCGATGACGACCGCGAGTTCGCATTCGTAATCCACCTTCGCGCTCGCCAGCCAGCGCGGCAGCTCAATCGGGTCGCCAGGGTTTTGCACCGATGCGGGGTTTTTGAAAAAGAGCACGGGGAACTGCGGCAGCGGCGCGTTTGTCTCGGCGGCGTGCTGGCGGTAATTCAGCCCGATGCAGAGCAGCGCACGCGGTTCGAGCGGCGCGAGCAGTTTCGCAATCACCGCCGGTTCACCCGTTGGTTCGGGTTTTTCAAAGAGCGTGCCGCGCAGCTTCGTGGCGGTGCCGCCGGCGTGCTGCTGCGCGTAGCCGGTGGTGCCGTCGGGAGATTGGTAGCGGATGATTTTCATGAATAGGTTCGCGCTTCTGACCCGGCGCGCGGCGGAGCTTTGACATTCCCGGCCCGCCCGTCAAACTGCCGCTCTCACATGAGCAACATACTAATTGGTTTGGGGCTGCTGGCGGCAGTCGTTCTCCTGGCGCTCTGGGTCGTGGGCTTGCGTTACATTCCGCATCAGCGCGTGGGCGTGATCGAGAAGCTGTGGTCGGCGCGCGGCTCGCTGTCCGATGGCCGCATCGTCGCGCTCAATGGCGAGGCCGGTTTCCAGACCCAACTGCTCCGCGGCGGTCTGCAATTCTGGTTCTTCCCCTGGCAGTACCGCATCCACGAGACGCATCTCGTCACGGTCTCCGAAGGCCGCATCGGCTACGTCTATGCGCGCGACGGCGCCCCGCTGCCGCCCACGCAAACGCTCGGCGCAGTCGTGGAGTCGAACACCTTCCAAGACGCCGCCGCTTTCATCCGCAACGGCGGCCAGCGCGGACGCCAGCGCGCGATCCTGCGCGAAGGTGTCTTCGCGATTAACCCGGCGCTCTTCGTCATAATTACCGAGGACAGCGTTTATGGCGGTCTCGGCAGCGACAAGCCGGAGGTCTATGCGCAGTGGCAGCAGGAAATCGCCGGGCAGGACGGCTTTCGGCCCGTGCTCATCGGCGGGGGAAAAATCATGCCGAACCATCCGCCGGCGATTCCGTCGGGCCAGGCCATGAGCGAACTGCTCCCGTCCGACACCATCGGCGTGGTCTCCGTGCATGACGGGCCGACGATTCCGTCCGGCGAAATCATCGCGCCCGAGATCGTCGCGCCCGAGGGCGAAAGCGATCACAACTATTTCCAGGACACCGAGCGCTTTCTCGCCCTCGGCGGCAAACGCGGACGCCAATTGCAGGTGCTGACGGACGGCACGTTCTTCATCAACCGCTGGTTCGCGACCATCGAGATGAAGCCGAAGACGCTGATCCCCATTGGCTTTGTCGGCACTGTCGTCAGCTACTACGGCGCGCAGGGCATGGACACCACGGGCGCGGCGTTCCGCTACGGCGAGCAGGTCGATCCCGGCTCGCGCGGCGTGTGGCGGCAGGCGCTCGCGCCGGGCAAATACGCGCTCAATCCCTACGCGCTGAAAGTCGAACTCGTGCCGACGGTGAACTTCGTCCTGCGCTGGATCACCGGCCAGATGGAGGCGCACCAATACGACAAAGATCTCGCGAGCATCGAGATGATTACCGCCGACGGCTACGAGCCGATCCTGCCGCTCTCGCTCGTCCTGCACATCGACTACCAAAAAGCGCCGAGCGTCGTGCAGCGTTTCGGCGACGTGCGCCGGCTCATCACGCAAACGCTCGATCCCATCCTCACCGCGTATTTCCGCGACGTGGCGCAAAGCTCGAACATGCTCGACCTCCTCACGCACCGTGAGGAAATCCAAAAACGCGCGACCACCGAACTCGGCAAACGCTTCAGCGAATTCGACATCAACTGCGTCGCCGTCCTCATCGGCCGCCCCGAGACGGGCCGCCTCCAGCCCGGCGGCATCGATCCCATCGAGACGCTCTTCGACCAGCTCCGTGTGCGCCGGCTCGCCCAGGAGCAGCGCGAAACCTATTCCAAACAGCAGGAGGCCGCCGTGCATTTGAAAGAGCTCATGCAGGCCCAGGCCGCCGCGGAAAAACAATCCGAACTCACGCAATCGCGCATCGAGATCGACGTCGCCGCCAACCGCGGCGAAGCCCAGCTCGCCGAAGCCCAGCGCCTCGCGAAACGCGACATCGCGCTCGCGGAAGGCCAGTGCCAGTCGCAGCGCCTCTTCGGCGAAGGCGAAGCCGCGCGCATCTCGCAGACCGGCCTCGCGGAAGCCGCCGTCTTTCTGCAAAAGATCAAGGCCTACGGCGACGCCCGCCTCTTCTCGCTGAACCATCTCAGCGACCAGTTCAGCAAAAGCACCCAGCCGCTCGTGCCCGACCGTGTCTTCATCACCGGCGGCGGCAAGGACGGCGAAGGCAGCTCGCTCAACCTGCTCACCACGCTCCTCAACCTGCTGATCTCCGACAAAGGCGGCATTCATATCGGCGAGGGAAATCCCGACCTCGCCGAGCTGGAAAAAACCATCGCCGACGCCAAAGCGAAAGCCGCGGAAGCGGCCTCGGCAAAGGCTTAGCGGGCGATCGACCACCGCGCAGCGGGGTAGGGACGGCACTCCGTGCCGTCCGCGAACGTGAACCCGCGCCCGCCGCCTCGCTGCGCTCGCCCACGGACGGCACGGAGTGCCGTCCCTACCGCTTCGGCTCTGGCGAAAGCGGAACGTCGATGGGCGCGAAACTTTTCACGTCCTCCGCGACGAAGTGCCACCACTCGTCGCGCAGAACCCAAAAACCCGCGTGATCCATCGCGGTTTGCAGCATGCGCAGATTCGCTGCGATGACCGGATCCTGGCCGCGATACGTACGGCTCGCAGCCGGGGTGAAGTCATCGAAGTCCGTCGGCATCGGCAGTTCGCGCCCCTTCGCATCGACCAGCGTCACATCCACGCCCACGCCGAAAGTGTGCAGCGAACCGCCGCGCGCGGGCTCGCCCACGTATTCGGGATTGCGGATCGCATCCCACAAAATCTGCTGCGCCCACGCGGGCCGGTAAGCGTCCCAGATTTTCAGCCCGACCTTGTGCGTCTGCAATTCCTCCTGCGCCTTCTTCAGCCGCAGCGCCACGCTCCGCCGCAGCAGGCAGCGCGCGTGGGGCGGATAGATCGGCCGGCCCGTGACGTTGCGCGCCGTCGCGTAGCGCAGCTCGACGACGATCGACGGACACACCGCCGCGACCTCGACCATCGGCTCCGCGCGCAAGTCGAGCGGTCGCGCCGCCGCGGTCTTTTCCTTCGCGGTCGCGAAAAGCGCGACCGCCAGCCAGGCCAGCACCGCGAGCGGCAGCAGCCGTTTTTGCACCGGAAAAAAATTCATGCGCGCGGAGCGTAGGCACCCCGCCGCGCGCGGGCAATTTCCTTGTCGCACCGGGGCGCATTTCTATCATCCGCGCCCGCATGCACCGTCCAGATTCCCCGTGGCTTTTCCACGCCGCAAAGTGGCTGGGCAACGGCGGATGTTTCCTCGCCGCGCTGGCCGCGAGCGCCCTGGCCATCCGCGCGTGGCTGCCGTTTCCCGACGTGCCGGACATCGCCGCGAAGTGGCGCTACTTCGCGGAAAACAAGGATCGCTTCGACACGATCTTCGTCGGCTCCAGCCGCTTCCGGCACCAGATCATCCCGCGGTTTTTCGACGAGGAGACCGCCGCGCACGGCGCGGTCACGCACTCGCTCAACCTGTCCTATTCGGGCATGTGGCCGCCGGAGAATTTCTATTTTCTGCGCCAGCTTCTCGCCCTCCGGCCCGCGCATCTCAAGTGGGTCGTCTTCGAGGTGATCGACGGCGAGACGCGGCTCGACGAGCGCGATGCCGCGACGCTGCGCACGGCCTACTGGCACGACTGGCCGCACACCCGCATGGCGTGGCGCATGGTGGCGGAGCTTTCCTCCAGCCCGCCTTTGGAAAAGTGCCGGCTCGGGCTGCTCCACGCGCGGATTTTTCTCCGGCAGTTTCTCCACTTTGGGCGTGGCGCGGAGTGGGTGGAAAAGCGTTTTCATCCGTCGAAAATGCGACCGCCGCCCGAGTGGATCGCGCGGCTCGGATTCGACCCGGAGCCGGAGCCGGGTGTGCTCACCGGCCCGGCGCTCGCGGAGTATTTGGAAACATGCGAAAGCCTCAAAAAGCCGCGCCCGACGACGACACTGCGCCCCGGTCTGCTCGACGCGCTGCGGGAAATCCACGCCGAGGTGCGGGCCGCTGGAGCCGAGGCGCTTTTCGTCCTGCCGCCCACCGTCAGCGCCGGCGACAACATCGCGGGCCTGCCCGGTGGAATGCCCTGCATCCTCTTCAACGATCTGCATGAATTTGCCCGGCTGTACGAGCCGGAGCTGCATTACGATGCCGGGCATCTGAACGAGAAAGGAGCCGCCGAATTTTCCCGCCTCCTCGCCGAGCGTTTCGCCGCTTGGGAGCGCGGGCGGCGCTAGCCTTGCAGGCCGCCGTCCGGGGGATTTCCTTGTCGCATCGGGTCGCGTTTCTATCATCCGCACTCGCATGCCATCCGCCCGCTTTTCACCACCCAGGCGCGCGGTGCAGGCGCTGCTCAGCGGCGCGTGTTTCATCGCCGCCTTGGTCTTGAGCGCCGGCGGCGTGGGGCGCGGCCTGCCCTTTCCGAAAGTCCCGGCCATCTTCCCGAAGTACCAGTACTTCGCGGAAAACACGGAGCGGTTCGACACCGTCTTCATCGGCTCCAGCCGCGTCTTTCACCAGATCGATCCGCAGCAGTTCGATGCCGAAGTCGCCGCGCTCGGCGGGCGCACGCAGTCCGTGAATCTCGCCTACGACAGCCTCTGGCCGCCGGAGAGTTTTTACTTTCTGCGCCGCCTGCTCGCGCTGCGCCCGCCGCGCCTGCGCTGGGTTTTCATCGAACTCATGCAGATCAATGTGAACCTCGAAACGCGCAACGACCAGACCCTGCGCACCGCTTACTGGCACGACTGGCGGCACACCTGGATCGCGTGGCGCGACATCTTTGCATCGTCGCGGAGTCCTGCGGAAAAATGGCGGCTCGCCGCGGAGCACGCCGTCATTTTCATCCGCTGGAATGCGAACCTCGGACGCGGTGCCGAGGCGCTGCGCGACACGGTGCTGCCGGGCCGACCGATGCGCCCCGAGCCGTGGCTCGACCGCGCCGGATTCCTGCCGGAAAACGACCGGCGCATCACCGATGGGGAGCTTCCGCAATATCTCCAAACCGTCGCGCGACTCCGCGACGCGCTGCCGCCGCGCCCGGCCAGCGCGCTTTATTTCGCGGCGCTCGAGGAGCTGGTCGCCGAGGTGCGACGCGCCGGGGCGCAGCCGGTGTTTCTGCTCACGCCGTCGCTGGATGCGGCGGAAAATTTCACCGGTCTGCCGGCTGGCGTCCCTGTCCTCGCCTTCAACGATCCCGGAAAATATCCCGCGCTCTACGAGCCCGACCGCCATTACGACACCTGGCACCTGAACGGGAAAGGCGCGGCGGAATTCACGGGCTTGCTGGCGCATCGTTTCGTCGAGCATCTTCACCGCCCGCCTTCGTCCCGCTGACCCATTCTCCGCCTCATGCTCTTCGTCGAATTCCGCTTCCTGATTTTCTTCCTCGTCGTCTTTTCCGTGCATTGGGCGCTGCGCGGAAACACGGCGCGCAAAGTCTGGCTGCTCGCGTGCGGCCACTTTTTCTACGCCTGCTTTTTCATCGGCGAGCCGCTCGAATTCTGGAGCCAGTTGCGCGCCGGCGAGTGGGGCAAAATGCCCGCCGGCTGGTGGTTTCCCGCCGTGCTCTGGGGCTCCACGGCCATGGACTACGCGGTGGGCCTCGGCCTCGGCGCGGCGACCCGCGAGACCCAGCGCAAAGCCTGGCTGCTGGCCAGTCTCGCCGCGAATCTTGGCGTCCTCTGCTACTTCAAATACTTCAATTTCTTCATCACTTCCGCCGCCGGTTTCCTCGATTGGTTCGGTCTCCACACCTCGCTCCACACGCTCCGGATCATCCTGCCCTACGGCGTCAGCTTCTACACTTTCCAGTCGATGAGCTACTCCATCGACGTCTATCGCCGCCGCCTCGCGCCCGTGCGCAGCTTTCTCGATCTCGCCTTTTTCATCTCGTTTTTTCCGCAGCTCGTCGCCGGCCCCATCGTCCGCGCCATGACCTTTCTCCCGCAGGTCTTTGAAAAGCGCGTCTGGGCCAATGTCCGCGTCCGCGACTGCTGCACGCTCTTCTTCATCGGCTTCGTGAAAAAGGCCTGCGTCTCCGAATTCGCCGCGCAAATCGCCGACGCCTTTTTCGCCGAGCCGCAGAAATTCGACCACCTCAGCGCCGTGCTTGGCGTGCTCTTTTACGCCGTGCAGATTTACTGCGACTTCAGCGGCTACACCGACATGGCCATCGCCTGCGCGCGCCTGCTCGGCTACGAGCTCACGCCGAATTTCGACTTCCCGTATTTCTCCCGCAGCATCACGGAATTCTGGCGCCGCTGGCACATCTCGCTCAGCACCTGGCTGCGCGATTACCTCTACATCCCGCTCGGCGGCAGCCGCGGCTCGAAACTTTTCACCTACCGCAACCTCCTCCTCACCATGCTCCTCGGCGGGCTCTGGCACGGCGCGTCGTGGACCTTCGTCATCTGGGGCGGCATGCACGGCGTCGCGCTCATCTGCCACCGCGAGTGGCAGCGGCTCGTGGAAAACGCCGGCGCGGGTTTCAAAAAAATCCTCGGCTGGCTCGCCATGCCGCTCACCTTTTACTGGATCTGCCTGACGTGGATTTTCTTCCGCGCCGCACCGCTCCTCGACGAAAAAACCCACGCCATCAAAGCCACCGGCCTCGAAATGGCCGGGCGCATTTTCAAAGCCTTCACGCTCTTCGGCGCGCACGGCACGCGGTCCTTCGGCATGGAATGTGTCGTCATCCTCCTCGCCCTCGCGCTCCTCCACTGGCTCAACAGCCGCCGCGTTTTCACCGCCGCCTGGCAGCGTCTCCCCGACTGGGCCGCCGCCGCGCTCCTCGGCATCGGCACCGAACTCGCGCTCCTTTTCACGCCCGTGAAATACAAGGCGTTCATTTATTTTCAGTTCTAGCGCGGCTCCGCCTGACCGCGCGCGCGGCGCGGCTGTAGGGGAAGCTGACAGCTTCCCCTACAGCCGTGCAACGCGCGCCATTCAACGCGGCTCCGCCCGCCGCTCGCCCGCGCGCGCGCCGAGATTCCCATAGCGGTGATACGCGTGGCTGACAGACTGCTCGCGCACGGACCACAGCAGTTCCACGCGGCCTTCCGCCACCACCGCTGCGTCCGCGAGAAAAACGCCCGCCTCATGCGCCACCGTGCGAAGCTCGGCCGGCACCCGCTCCGCCGCCGCAAAGCGCACCCGCTCCGTCGCTCCGCTGCGGATTGCCGCCGCGAGTTCCTCGTCCGTTTCCTCGATGAACTCGATCCCCGCCGCCCACGCATCCGTCATCTCGTCCAGCCGGCGCACCGCCGCGTGCGCGAGGTCGGGCGGCATGCTCATCGTCACCCGGCATCCCGCCGCCCGCGCGGCGCAGGCGCGGGCGAAAATCTCGAAGAACGAATCGCGCCCATCCACCCGCACGCGCACCGCGGCGAACGGCAGATACCGCCGCGCGTTGTCTTCCCCGAGCAGGCGAAAGTGATCGTGCTCCCGCCCGAACTCCTCGCGATACGCGCGGTCGTAACTCGCCATCGCCGCCAGCACCCGCGTGACTTCCCCCGGCTCCGCCTCGACTTCGACCGCCAGCAGCCGCAGCCGCAAGTCATTGAGCGAAGCATTCGCGAGCTGGTAGGGACGGCACGGAGTGCCGTCCCTACCAGTTCGCTCCGCGAACACCATGAACTGCGCCACATAGTTCGGCCCGCCCGCTTTCATCCCCGCCCCGAAGCTCGACCGGCCCATCCCGCCAAACGGCTGCCGCAGCACGATCGCGCCCGTCGTCGGCTTGTTGATGTAGAGGTTCCCCGCGCGGATGCCCGCCTTCCACATTTCCTGCTCCCGCTCATCGAGCGACTCCAGCCCGCTCGTCAGCCCGTAGCCCGTCGCGTTCACGAGCGCGATGGCCTCCGCAAGCGCGGTGAACCGCATCACGCCCAGCACCGGGCCGAAGAACTCCGTCAGATGCGTGAAGCTCCCCGGCTGCACGCCCCACTTCACGCCCGGCGACCACAGCCGCGGATCGTCGCCGACCTGCCGCGGCGTCACCACCCACGACTCGCCCGCTTCGAGCGTCGTCAGCGCGCGGGCGAGGTCGCCGTCCGGCGGGCGGATGAGCGGGCCGAGCCGCGTCGGCAGCTCCCGCGCGGAGCCGACGGTCAGGCTCTCCACCGCATCGCGCAGCACGTTTTGGAAAAGCGGATCGTCATAGACCTCCGCCTCCAGCAGCAGCAGCGAAGTCGCCGAGCACTTCTGCCCGCCGTGGCTGAACGCCGAATGCACCACATGCCTGATCGCCTGCTCGCGATCCGCCAGCGCCGTCACGACCGTCGCATTTTTCCCGCCGGTCTCGGCGAAAAGCCGCATCTCCGGGCGCGCGCGCAGCATCCGCAGCGCCGTCTCGGTGCCGCCCGTCAGGATCACCGCATCCACCCCGGGATGCGCCACCAGCTCGCGGCCCGCGCCGCCGCCGGGACACGGGAGAAATTGCAGCGTCTGTTTGGAAACACCGCCGCGCCAAAAGCACTCGCACAATTCCCGCGCGACCAGCACCGCGTCCGACGCCGGCTTGAGGATCACGGTGTTCCCCGCCGCCAGCGCCGCGGCGATTCCGCCGCACGGAATCGCGATTGGAAAATTCCACGGCGACACCACCACGACCACGCCCACCGGTCGCGCGCGCAGCGTCGGCAGCTCGAAAAACATGCGCGCTGTGCTGCGGTAAAACTCCGTGAAATCCACCGCCTCCGAAACCTCGGGGTCGCTTTCCGCAATCGTCTTCCCGCACTCCGCCAGCGCCGCGCGAATCAGCGTCCCGCGGGCCTCGCGGATTTCCTGCGCGGCTTGGCCGAGGATGGCCGAGCGCGCATCGACCGGCATCGCGCGCCAGCCGTCGGCATCCGCTCGCGCACACGCCACCGCTTTCGCCACATCGTCGGGCGCCGCTCCTGCGCCAGCCATGATCCCTGTAGCGGCGGTCTGTGACCGTCGCACTTCCTCCACCGAGAGCGTCCGACGGTCACAGACCGCCGCTACAATTTTTGCCGCCCACGCGCCATTTTGCGGCAGCGCGAAATCCGTGTCCGGCTCGTTTTCAAAATCCGTCCACACCATTTCCTCGCGCGGTTTGCCCGCGAGCGGGTGCAGCCGGTTTTGCGTCCGCCGCGGCGCGTCCGAGATGCCGAGTTGAAAAGCCGCGCGGAAACTATTTTCGAGCGCGTCCCATTCGCCGCTGCCCACGCGCAGTTTGAAAGCGTGGCGCAGAAAATTCTCCGGCCCCGTGTTCTCATCCAGCCGCCGGATGAGGTAGCCGATCGCATTGAGAAACTCCTCCTTCCGGCACGCCGGCGTGTAGAGCAGCAGCTCGCGCGAATGCTCGAACAGCGCCCGCCGCTGATGATTCGCCATCCCCTCCAGCATCTCGAATTGCACGCGCCCGCCCGCGTCCGCCTCCGCCGCCAGCACCAGCCCATAGGCCACATCGAAAAGATTGTGCGACGCCACGCCCACCCGCACCGCCGCCAGATTTTCCCGCGTGATCGCCTCCGCCAGCATCCGTTTGAAATTCGCATCCGTCTCCGCCTTCGTCCGAAACGGCGCCTGCGCCCAGCCGCGCAGCGACGCCTCCACCCGCTCCATCTCCAGATTCGCGCCTTTCACGATTCGCACCGTGATCGCCGCGCCTCCCCGCGCCACCCGCTCGCGCGCCCAGCCGTGCAGCTCGCGCAGCACCCGCGCCGAGTCCGGGATGTAGGCCTGGAGCGCGATCCCCGCCTCCACGCGCTCCAGCCCCGGCCGCTCCAGCGTCCGCATGAAAGCATCCGCCGTCAGCCGCAGGTCGCGATATTCCTCCATGTCGAGATAGATGAACTTCGCCACACTCGCGCCATCCGCCCGCACAAACCGCTCCGCCGCCGCCGCGCGATACAGCGCCTCCAGCCGGTCGCACAGCACGCCCACCGTATGCTCCCGCGCGACCGCCGAGATTTGCGAAAACACCGTCGAGATTTTCACCGACAGCACCTCGACCTCCGGCATCCGCAGCGCCTCCAGATACCGCTCCATCCGCCGCCGCGCCTCCTCCTCGCCGAGCAGCGCCTCGCCGAGAAAATTCACGTTCATGCGCAAGCCCTCGCCCTGCCGCGCCCGCAGGTGCGCGGCCAGCACCTCGCGCTCCGCCGGCAGCACCACGTTCGCGGTTTCCTGCTGCATGTGCTCCCGCACCAGCGGCACCGCCACGCCCGGCAGCCATCCGCCGAACGTCTGAAAACCCCGCAGCAGCGCGCGGTCGAGCGGACTGAAAAAGCGCGGCACGCCCTGCACATCCAGGATGTGCGTGAACTGCTCCGCCACCCGCCCCGCATCCCGCGCGCGAAACGCCCGGTCCGTGAGCTGCACCAGCGTTACCTTGTCCGCCGGCGTCTGCAGCATCCGGTCCAGCTCCGCCTGCTGCCGCCGCTCGGCTCCGGTTTGCAGCGCCGTCGCCCGCTCCTGCAGGATCCGCGCGAGGGTGATCGCGCGTTCGATGAGTTGCGGGTCGGCCTGAAAATCAGCGCTCATATTCGTCGGTCACGCTGCCAGCGTCGCGCGGCGCTGCAAGCTCAGGCAAAGAAAGAAATGCCGCGCGGAGGCTGCGGACGCGCCGTAGGGAAAGCGCGCTGCGCCGAGGCCGCCGTCAGATCCCGAGTTCCGCTTTCACCGCGCTGAATTGCTCGACGGCGAACGCGAGATCCTCGCGCGAGTGGGCGGCGCTGATTTGCGTGCGGATGCGCGCCTTGCCCTGCGGAACCACGGGATAAAAGAAACCGGTGACATAGACGCCGCGCGCGAGCATGGCCTCGGCGAAACGCTGTGCGAGCGGCGCATCGCCGAGCATGATGGGGACGATGGGATGCGTGCCGGGGAGGATGTCGAAACCGCGCGCCGTCATCGCGGCGCGGAAAAATTGCGTGCTGTCTTCGAGCTTGTCGCGCAGCGCGGTGGAGGCGGTGAGAAGTTCGAGCACGGCGAGCGACGCTCCGACGATGGAGGGCGCGAGCGTGTTGGAAAAAAGGTAGGGCCGCGAGCGCTGGCGCAGCAGCTCGACGATCTCGCGCCGCCCGCTGGTGTAGCCGCCGCTCGCGCCGCCGAGCGCCTTGCCGAGCGTGCCGGTGAGGATGTCGATGCGGCCCGTCACACCGCAATGCTCCGGCGTGCCGCGCCCGCGCTCGCCGATGAAGCCGACGGCGTGCGAGTCATCGACCATCACGAGCGCGCCGTATTGGTCCGCGAGATCGCACACGCCGCGCAGGTTCGCGAGGTAGCCGTCCATCGAGAACACGCCGTCGGTCGCGATCATTTTGAAACGCGCGCCCTTCTCCGTGGCCTCGCGCAACTTCGCTTCGAGGTCGGCCATGTCGTTGTTCTTGTAGCGGTAGCGCGCGGCTTTGCAGAGGCGGATGCCGTCGATGATCGAGGCGTGGTTCAGCTCGTCGGAAATGATCGCGTCCTCCGCGCCGAGCAGCGTTTCGAAAAGGCCGCCATTGGCGTCGAAGCATGATGAATACAGGATCGTGTCGTCCGTGCCGAGGAACGCGCTGAGCGCGGCTTCGAGCTCTTTGTGGATGTCCTGCGTCCCGCAGATGAAGCGCACGCTGGCCATGCCATAGCCGCGCCGGTCGAGCGCCTCGTGCGCCGCCGCGATGACCGCCGGATGCTCCGCGAGCCCGAGGTAATTGTTCGCGCACAGGTTCAGCACCTCGCGCCCATCGGCCACGCGGATGCGCGCGTCCTGCGGCGTGGTGATGACGCGCTCGTTTTTGTAAAGCCCGGCGGCGCGGATGTCGGCGAGCTGCTGCCGGAGGTGGTCGTGGAATGGGCCAAGCATGCGCGGATTCTTGCGGGCGGGCGGCGATGGGCAAGCGCGCAGAGAGTCATAAACGCATCGCCCTTTCCGCCAGAAATCCTGTAACCATTCGCCCCCGACACGGCAGGAAGCGTGTGCCATGAATACCGATCCCCTCCTTTGCTCCTCCTGCGGCGCCGTGCTCGACGCCTCCGCGCCCGGCGGCCTCTGCCCGCGCTGCCTGATGGCTGGCGCGCTGCTCCCGACCGATCCCGCGACCGGCCCGCGCCTCTCCGCACCGCCGACCGTGGAGCAGGTGGCCGCGGCCTTTCCGCAGCTCGAGGTGCTCGCGCTCATCGGCGCGGGCGGCATGGGCGCGGTCTTCCGCGCGCGGCAGCCGAAGCTGCACCGGCTCGTCGCTTTGAAAGTCCTGCCCGCCTCGCTCGCGGAGCGCGACCCGGCCTTTGCCGAGCGCTTCGAGCGCGAGGGGCAGATGCTCGCGCGGCTGCACCACCCGAACATCGTCACCGTCTATGACTCCGGGCGGGCGGGCGATTTTTTCTACCTGCTCATGGAGCATGTCGATGGCGTGAACCTGCGCCAGGCCATGCGCGCCAGCCGCTTCACGCCCGCGCAGGCGCTCGCCATCGTGCCGCGCATCTGCGACGCGCTGCAATTCGCCCACGACGAAGGCGTGCTCCACCGCGACATCAAGCCCGAGAACATTCTCCTCGACGCCAAGGGTCGCGTGAAACTCGCCGACTTCGGCATCGGCAAAATCATCGGCGAAAGTGGCACACGCGTCCCGCCTGTGAACGCCGACATCACCGCCGGGACGGCTGTGCCACAGTCCAGCCTCACGCAAACCGGCACCGCCCTCGGCACCCCGCAATACATGGCCCCCGAGCAGCGCGACCGGCCCGAGCAGGTCGATCACCGCGCCGACATCTACTCCCTCGGCGTGGTCTTCTACGAACTACTCACCGGCGAGCTGCCGGTCGGCAAATTCGCCCCGCCCTCCGAACTCTCCGCCAGCGATCCGCGCGTCGATGCCATCGTCCGCCAGGCTCTGGAAAAGGAACGCGACCGCCGCCAGCACAGCGCCGGCGAAGTGCGCACGCAGGTCGAGACCATCGCGGGCATCGCTTACGCCGACTCGTTGAAAGCGGGTGCGGCCCGCAACAAACGCCGCAAGCTGATCCGGCTCGGCATCGCGCTGCTCCTCTGCCTTCCTCTCTGCGTGCTAGCCTTGAGCGCCTTGGCCTATTGGTTTCCACGGCAATATGCGGCCCGCGTCATGCTGGAAGTCACGCCAAGGACGAGCACTCCCGCCGACATCGCTCGCATCCAGAAGCAGGCCATGGAACTGGGTGGCAAATCGGTCGGCTGGAGTAGTCATAAGGGCACGGGGCTTTTTGACCTGACGATTTACGACCCCAATCCGCAACAGGCGGCAGAAAGAGCCAATGCCCTGGCGTTATCCGTCCAGGAGCGCAACCCCGCCCGCATCAAAATTTTGGAGGAGGCCGAACCGCCACCTGCGATTCGCCCTCTTCCCTACATCCTGCGCGGAGGTGTGATCCTCGGCGGATTGCCCGCAGCCGTTGGCTTGGTCCTGCTCATCGTCGGACTCGCCAAAGCGCGAGAAGCGCGAGACGCCTTACCGGCGGGAGCATCTGTCCGGTTTCTTCGCATCGTTACCGTGCTGGTGGCACTCCTTGGGATTGCCTTTTGGGTGACGACCTTGTTCCTGCCGCGCGAATATCTCGCAACCACCACGATGGAGATACAGCCGGAAAACCAAGCCTCCTACCCGTCCGCCCTCTACCCGCAGTTTTTTGCGAATCAGCTTCTGATTTTTCGTTCGACTGCGATCTTGTACCCGGTGATTGAGCGGCTCGGATTGACGAACGAACTCTCGAAAAGTCAGCGACCGTTGGCACCCCACCAAGCTTTCATCATGTTGAACGATTCGCTGGAGCTTCAGGAGATTCGCAACACGGGGTTAATCAAGCTCGGCGTTTACAATCGGGATCCTGCAATGGCGGCAGCTATCGCGAACACCATTGCCTTGGTGTACCTAGAACAGCGTAGAAAAGACTGGGAGAGACCGATCCAACGCGGGCTTGAGCAGTTAGCTGAAGAAATCCAAAAGCAACGCGAGGTAGTCGATGCGGCGGCTTTAGAAATGGCTAGAAATCGAGAGCGCGGCGGCTTTACCGACCGCGCCCCGGACAGCGAGGATTCCAACCTTAGCCTTTCCGAAGAAAAGGCGGACCCTAACTCTTCCTCGGACGAAAAGGAGCGGCTTAGTTCTTACGTGAAAGCAAAGACCATCTACCTTCGAGAGAAGCGCATCTATGAGGCTACTCAACACAATGTTTCAGATGAACGTATGAAGATTAATGACTATCACGAACCATCCAAAATTTGGGTAAAGGCCGAACTGCCCACTGAGCCGATGCGGTTTAGTTTTCGCCGACTCCGCTATGGGTTCTCTCGATAACGTCGCGTCGGATGAGAACGTGTTTCACCCCACCCGCTGGACGCTCGTGGAGCGGACGCGCGGGGATTCGCCGGAAGCGCGGGCGGCGCTGAGCGAATTGTGCGCGGCCTACTACGCGCCGGTCGTCGCTTTTCTCCAGCGCAGCGGACGCGGGGAGGACGCGGCGCGCGAGGAGGCGCACGGGTTTTTCGCGCATCTGCTGGAGCGCGATGCGCTCGGCGGGGCGGAGCGGGAGCGCGGGCGGTTCCGCAGCTATCTGCTCGGCGCGCTGAAACATTTTCTCGCCCGCGAGCACGAGCGCGCCCAGCGGCAGAAGCGCGGCGGCGGCTCCGTCGCGGTGCCGCTCGATGCCGGGACGGACACTTCGCCCGGCCTCATCCTCGCCGAGGCGCACACGCTGCCGCCCGACGCGTTTTTCGACCGCCAGTGGGCGCTCGCCGTGCTCGACCGCGCGCTCGCCGCGCTGGAGCGGGAGTGCGCGGCGGAGGGAAAGGCGGATGACTTTTCCCGGCTCAAGCCCTGGCTCACCGGCGACGCCGCGCACGGCGAACAGACCGCTACGGCAGGCGCACTCGGGATGAGCGAAGGCGCGCTGAAAGTCGCCGTCCACCGGCTGCGCCGCCGCTTCCGCGCGGCGGTGAAAGCGGAGATCGCGCAGACGCTCGCCGCGCCCGACGCCGTGGAAGACGAGATGCGCCAGCTCTTCGCCGCGCTCGGCGGTTAGCGCGGCCCGCTGACTTCCGGGAGCTGCAGCACCGGCGGGGTGCCGGTCGCGGGGCGCGCGAACTTTTCGCCGAACTTCGTGAAGCCCGGCACGAAGCCGCCGTGCGACAAAAAGAAGCGCCCGCTTTCCACACCCATGAAACGGTCGAGCCGGTTCGCCTTGCCCGTCTCATCGTGGCTGAAGCTGGCCTCGGTGATCTCCTGCCATTGGCCATCGGCCAGGCGAATCCACTGCGGGCCGAAGAGCGCCTTGCGCTGGAGGTGGCCGTTGCTGCCGCCGAAGTTTTCCGAAAACGAATACAGCCCGCGCAGCCACTTGCCGTCGCGCGGCGCGCGGAAGCTGGCGATGAGCATCCATGTCCGCTGCTCGGGATGAAACCAGTAGCCGGTGTAGTCGGTGTGCTCGTCCTCGGCTTTCGCCGTCACCGCGAAGCGCTGGACGCTCCCCGTTTTCCACGGATAGACGAGATGCGAATGCCCGCCCGTGCCCTCGTTGCCGAAGTCGCCCGCGCTCACGCCCTCGCCTTTCGCGAGCAGCTTCACGCGGTTTTCGTCGGCGACTTTGCTGCGGTCCACGCCTTCGCCGCCGCTGTCCCAGATCGAGAAAATGATGCGCCGCTCCGTCGGCGAATTCACCTGCATGCCGAAGTAGCCGCGCGAAAATCCGCACGCCATGTAGTAGGTCGCCACGGGGTCGGCGACGCCGGTGACTTCGTTGTAGAAAAGCGCGACCGGCGCGTCCTTCGGCGTGGCGTAGGTGAGGTGGACGCTCGCCGCGTTGCGCCGCGGATCGAGATTGAAATGTGCGTCGGCGGTGGCCGGGCCGTCGAGCACCAGCGCCTCGATGTCGCCTGCGGGCTGGCCGGCCGCATTGAGCGACTGGAGCATGAATTGCCCATAACCCGCTTTTTGCACGGTGAACTCGCCGAACTTCACTGCCACCGCCTCGCCCGTCCCCGTCACATCCATTTCTCTCGTTCCAGAGAATGCCGGCATATCCTCGGAACGATGTTGGCCCTCGGGGATGATCAACGGAAAGCAGATCCGCAGCTTCGACACTGCACCCTTCGGCAGCTTTAGCACCACAGACGCCGTCGCCTTTCCCGTCGTCTTGAATTCCCCGAACCACGACACCGTCACCGCCGGACTCTCCGAGCGAAGGTCTGGCACCAGGCGACGGCGATCGCCGAACCACGACACCGCCACCGCCGGATTCTTCCAGCCGGTGATGCCTTCCTTCGAGACATTCGCCCCGTTCGCATCCGGCTCGAGGTACGCGGTGAAAGCCGGCACGCGCAATTCCGCCAGCGCGGAGCAGCAGCCGAGGAGCAGGGAGAGAACAGGCGGGAGGAACGCGGTTTTCATTGGAAGCGCCCAGCATTCACGGCCCCGCCGGGCGTGCCAAGCTCCCGCTTTGTCATAACCCCGCGCCCCATCTTTCTCCCCCGGTAATTGGCGGCGGACGTGGAGGAAAAGGTGAGGGTCGCCCGGCCGCGTGTCACGCATTGGCGACTCCCCGCGTCGCGGCAGCTTGCGCCGCTTGACAGGGCGGGCTCCATCGCTAGTCTGTCGGCCCTTTTACAAAAACCAAAGCCATGGCCAATACCAAATCCGCCGCCAAACGCGCCCGTCAAACGACCCGCCGCACCGCCACCAACCGCCGCGCGCTGACCGCGGTGAAAAGCCGCCTCAAGGGCGTGCGCGAAGCGCTCACGGGCACCGACAAGGCCAAGGCGAAGGCCGCGGCGGTGGCGGTGGTTTCCTCGCTCGACAAGGCGGCCAAGACCGGACGCATCCACCGCAATGCCGCCAACCGCCACAAGAGCAAGCTGAACAAGGCGCTCGCGAAGCTGGCTTAAGCGTCCTTCTCTCCGTTTTCAAAAACCCGGCTCCGCTGCCTGCGGACGCCGGGTTTTCTTTTGTGTAACGCGGGCTTGGGAAGAAAACGGAATGACGGAATTCTGCCAAATTACGGAATTGAGATCACCAATCTCCTATTCCGTAATTTGGTGAAATTCCGTCATTCCGTCGCAACAACCATCTGCGCCACAGCGCCGCAGTGCTTTTCCTTTGCCAAAGCCCGACTCAGCCCGCCGCGAGCGTCTGCGAAAACTCCCGGAGGCTGGGTCTCAGTTCATCCGGGAGTTCGAGGAAGAGGAGGGTGCTGGCGTAGCCTTTGCCGACGAGCGGCTCGCACCAGACGACGATGCCGTCGAGCGACATCCGGCTCAGTCCGAGCCGCGGATCCATGTGCGTGAGGAGGACGGAAATCTGGGTGCCGATGTCAAAGCGCCAGCGCGATTGGAAACACATGCCGCGCTCGGAGACTTCGAGATCCTCGCTGCCGCAGGACTGGGAGTCCGCTCCGTAATCCAGATAAAGCGCCGGGCTGGGATGGTTGGTGAGCATTGTTGGGGATTCGCGGCCACTCTTTCGCGAAAGAGACGGAAACGTAGCACGCGACCTTTGGCTGTCAAAAAAAGGTCGCGAAAAGCCTGCGTCTCAGACGCTTAAGCCGCACCGCTTTCCACCGGCGCGGGCTCCAGCGGGCGCGTGGGACGCAGTGGCGTCGCCCCGCTTTTCGCCTCGCGCCCGGCCTCGGCGAGCAGGCGCAGCGCGAGCCGGGCGAGCGCCGCGGTCACCGCGAAGGTCAGCACGAGCCCGCCGATCCAGACGAAATACTCCCACATCTGCGGGTGGCTTTTTCCCTGCCAGATGCGCAGCCCGTGCTGGGCCAGCGTGCCGAGGTAGGCGTAGAGGAAAAGGCCCGGCGTCTGCCCGAGCGCGATCCACAGCATGCAGGTGCGAAAGCGGATGCGGGTCACGCCGTAGAGATAGTTCAGCAGGCTCGACGGAAAGAGCGGATGCACCTGGCTGAGAAAGATGATCTTCCACCCATCGCGCGCGATGGCTTCGTCCAGCTCCGCCCATTTGCGGTGCCGCAGGAATTTCTTCGCCACCCATCCGCGCCCGAGTTTCCGGCTGAGGAAAAACGAGACCGCCGCCCCGCCGACATTGCCGGTGACGTTGAGAAAAAAGCCCCACCACAATCCGAAGAAAAGGCCGCTGCCAACCGCCAGCACCCCGCCCGGGAGCAGCAGCACATTGCACGCGGCGAAGAGCAGGGGATAGAGCACCGCGCCCCAGAATTCCATCGCGCCGATTTTTTGCTGGAGCCGCACGATGTAGGACACGACCGGATAATGCCGCCACACCCACACGAGGAAGATCGCCGCAAGCAGCGACCCGGCGAGTTGGAGGTAGAAGGCGCGTTTGACTTTCGACATGCGGAAATTGGGGCGGCCTCGTCCTATCGGTGCTCCGCGCCGGAGTGCGTTTCGGCTTCTTTCGCGAAAGCGGCGAGCACCTCCGCGATAGCCGCGAGGTGCGCGGGCCCGGTGCCGCAGCAGCCGCCGATCAAGCGCACGCCTTGCTTCGCGAGCTGCCCGGCGGCCTGCGCAAAATCCTCCGCCGTCGCCGGCCAGACCAGCCCCGCACCGCGCCTCGCCGGCAGCCCGGCGTTTGGAAATGCCGCGAGCGGGCCGTTGTCGCCCACGTTTTCCAACAGGCGCACCGCCGCCGCCGGGCCGTTCACACAATTGATCCCGACCACGTCCGCCTCCGCCGCGCGCAGTTTCGTGAACGCCTCCGCGAGCGTCGTCCCGTCCGGCAGCCGCCCGCCGTCCGGGCACGCCAGCGACGCGATGACCGGGCAGTGATGCAGCGCGTGCTTCACCTGCACCGCCAGCAGCAGCTCTTCCAGATCGAGAAACGTCTCCAAAAAAATCACCCGCGCCCCGCCATCCAGCAGCGCGCCGAGCTGCTCCGTGAAAGCCTCCTGCCGGTCGATGCCCCGCGCCTCCGCCTCCGCCGCGCTGATCCCCAGCGGCCCCACGCTCCCCGCCACGTACGCGCCCGTCCCGCGCGCCGCGTCCTTCGCGAGCTGCGCCGCCGACCAGTTGATCTCGCCCACGCGATGTCCGTGCCCGTGCCGCGCCAGCCGCACCGCATTCGCGCCGAAAGTATTCGTGCGAATCAGCCGCGCGCCTGCGCCGATGGCCTGCGCATGCACCTCGGCCACCCGCTCCGGCGCGCTCACGCACAGCTCCTCAAAACACGCCTCGCCCGGAACACCCGCCGTCATCAGCGCCGTGCCCATCGCCCCGTCGCCGGGCAAAATGCGGTGCTGCAATTCATCGAGAAAATCCATGGGCGCGCGAAATATCCGCGTCCCGCCGGGCCATGCCGAGCAGAAAAGCGGCGCGTAAAGGAGCGGCGCGCTTCCAGCCGCCGACCAACCCGCCGCGCGCAGCGCCACTTCTCCCTGCGCGGAAAAAAGTCGGCGCTTCGCGGCAGCGATGTCGGCGGCTGGAAGCGCGCCGCTCCTTTACGCCCTCGTCCGCGCGCTCCATTTCGCTTTTCCGAAAGCGCCCGCGAACGTCATGCCGAGCACCCCCGCAAGAATCGTCAGCGCTCCGGTCACGCCGAATCCACCGCGCGGCATCCCGGCCTGCACCGCCCACGCGATGAGCAGCAAATGGCCCGCGTACATCACCAGCGACTCGCGCCCCGCGAACAAAACTCCCCGCGGTCTCCAGCCACACGCGACGCCCTGGCCGAGCGCCGCCAGCGCCAGCACCCACGCCAGCCGCTCGCCGAAAAACGCCGGGCTCAGCGCGGAAAAAGTCCCGTCGCCCGCGAGGTGCGCGCACCCTTTCACGCCGCCCGCCTCGACGAGCAGCCAGCCCGCGCGCCGCGAGGCCAGCGCGCCGGCCAGCGCCCCGCAAAACACAAATGCCGCCCACGGAAACAGCGGGAACAGCGAGCCCGTGTGATCGTTCAAAAACGCCGCGAGCGGAACCGGCGCGATGTCCACATTTGCCGAGCGGGGAGCGAACCAGACCGTCCCGACCGCCAGACCGAGCAGCATCATCAGCCGTGCAACGCCGCGCCATTTCTCGGCAAACAAGCGAGAGGCTGACTGGACGCAGAGCACGCCGATGAGCGCCACCGCCAGACATTGCAGCACGTCCACCTGCGTCCCCATGCGCAGCGCATCGGCCCAGCGGTGCTGCCCGAGTTCGGTGAGCGGAAAATGCAGCGCGTAGCCCAGCGCCGCGATCCCGAGCAGCCGCTTCGCCTTGCGCCCAAAAGCCACGGGCTTCGCCGGATTCGCCCGCCAGCTCATGCCCTGCGCGTAGCCCGCGATGAAAAGAAACGCCGGTGCCACCAGCCCGTTGCACCAGTTCAGCCACCCAAACCACGCCGCCTCGCGCAGCCCCGGCGCGAGGAAAGTATTCACCACATGCGTCTCGATCATCGCCAGCACCGCCGCCCCGCGAAACAAGTCCAGCCACTCCACACGCTCCCGACTTTTCTGCGGAATTGCGGGCGCGACGGATGACATGCCGCGACTCGTTACCAGCGCCGCCGCTGTAGGGGAAGCTGTCAGCTTCCCCTACAGCCGGCCCTTCGCCGCCGCCTCTTTCCCATGCGCGACCGCCGGCCAGAATTTGTCGTATTCAAACGGCCGGCTGAACTCCCCGTGATGGCATTTCCGGCAGTCGCCCGCGCCCACCGGATGAAACCGCGCCGTCACCTCGCCGCCCGCGCGCCGCTGCTCCACATGCGCGCTCCCCGGCCCGTGACAGCTCTCGCAGCCGACATCCACGAGCTTCGCCTCGCCAAACTCCCGCCGGTATCCCGACGCCGTCCCGAACCCAACCGTGTGGCACCCGATGCAGTTCGGATCGGCGTCCGCCTTGAACGCTACGAGCGTCGCAAAAGCCCGCGCGTGACCGCTGCCCTGCCACGCTTTCACTGCCGTCGCATGGCACGCCGCGCAGCTCTGCGTCCCAGCATAAATCGCCGTCGCCTTCACCCCCGGCACCATGTCCTCTGCGAGCTTCGCCGGATCATCGATCGCCAGCTTTGTCTTCCGCACCTCGGCCCGGTACGCCTCCGCCAGCGCGCGGATTTCCTCGTCCTGCGGGATGCGGTCGCTCACGAGCGTGACCTCGCCTTTCACCGCCTCCACATGTCCCGGCGCGCGCAGTCGCACATTTAGCGTGCCGACCGCGCGCGCCTCATTCGTCACCGCCAGAATCACGCTGCGATTTTCCTTCACCAGCTTTTGCGAAGGCTGCTGCACCTTGCCGCCGAGGATCACATCGAGTTCGTAAAACTGCCGCGCCAGATTGGCCATCGCCGCCTCGTCGGCGAAAGCCAGCAGCACGATGAAATCCGCCTGTCCGCGCAGCTTCGGCAGCAGCCTGCCCAGCGCCACATTCATCTCCTCGACCGCCAGCCCCTCGCCGAGCGCATCGCCCAGACCGTGCGCGTCCAGCACCCCGACCAGCGCGATCCGCCACCCGCCGCGCCGCACGATTTTGTGCGTGGCGAAAAGCGGCGCGCCCGTCGCCTTGTCGAGCAGGTTCGCGCTCACCATCGGCACCGGCGCGCGCGCCTTGATCTCGCGAAGCTGCGCCGCCGAAAGCCCCGCCTCGCGCCACCCCACATTCAGCGCCGCGTAGCGCATCTTCGCGAAGGCCTCCTGGATGTAGCGGTACTCGACCCGCTCGAAATCCGCGCCGCCCGCGATGGCATCGCCCACATCCACCCGCAGCTCATCCGGCGCATCGTCTTTTCCAAAAAGCGTGGCGATGCGCGTGAGCCCGCCGAGCTGTCCCGTAAAGCATCCGCACGGCACCAGCCGCCCGCGCACATCGCATGTGAAGAGCACCGTGAGCGGCTGCGGCTGCGGAGCGGCTGGCCCTTTACGAAAGACAAAAGCCGCCCCGATTCCGACCACTGCGACCGCCAGCAAAACAACGGGCCAGCGCTTCATCACCGCTCGGTTTCAGTCCACGAAAAACACGAAAGGCACGAAAAATCCGCGGACGTGAGTGTGCTTGATTCCCGGAGCATCTTTCGTGTTTTTCGTGCCTTTCGTGGACCTCAATAGAGCAGCGCGTAAGTGAACACGTTCACATTCACGAGCACCGCCTCCACGATCATATTCCCCCCGCAGCAGCAGCAGCCCTTGGCGTTCGAGACATCGTTCAGCCCGTCCTTGGAATACACCATGACCAGCCGCCCATTGACTTCCATCCCCTCGACGTACGCCTGCCCGCCGTGCTTGTCCGTCAGCCGCGTGACCTGATTCACCGTCGAAAAAACGGGGTGCGACATCGGCAGCTTGACCATTTTGTATTCGGGGAAAATCAGCTTCAGCTCCTTGCGCAGCGCCGTGTCCCAGTTCGGATCGGAGCAGCCGGGACTCGAAAGGATGAAGCCGCCGTTGAGCAGGTATTTCCGCAGATTATCGCGCTCCTTTTTCGTCAGCGAAAAATCCGCCTCGCCCGACCACACGCAGAACGGAAAGTCGAAAACATTGTCCGCATCGAGCCGCACCGGGACGAAGGTCTTGCCCACATTCAGGTTCGTGTTCGCCGCCACATCCGACAGGAATTTGTCCGCGAAACAGATCGAACTCTTCGTCCCCGCATAGACCAGGTTTCCGCATTGCAGCTTCGTCAGATCGGCCTTCGGCGCATTCGCCGCCCGCGTCACTTCCTCCTCCATTTCCTTCTGCTTCTGCTCCGCCGAAACCCCCGCGCCGACGCCGAAGGCGGGCGGCGAGGAAAGCCACACTGTCCCCGCCGCCAGCAGCGCGATGAACCGCACGGCAGCGCCCAAAAAACCTGCCGTCATCGCGCGTGAAAAACGTCGGCGAAGCCGGGTAGGGACGGCACTCCGTGCCGTCCGCCGGGCGAGCGCAGCGAGGCGGCGGGCGGAGCGTGGGTGCCAAGCCATGCACAGGCCGCCTCGCTGCGCTCGCCCCGGACGGCACGGAGTGCCGTCCCTTCCTCCGTTCCGGTCGCAAAGCCTCCCGGAACTCCGCTCAGAATGACGGCGTTTTTTTTCGACCGCTATCGCGAAGAGTGATGCGTTGCGTGTTGGCGTGGTCGTTTTCATACGCGGGTGCCTACGGCTTCTTCGCCGGTTTCGTGATCGCCTTGAAATACTTTTCCACGATCTCGCTGTATTGCTCGATCATCGTCTCGCCCTGCACCGCGCCGGACTCGCGGTTCACCGCGTTCACGCCATTGACCACGTCCGCCTTGTCCAGCGCCACGGGCGCGGTCGCACCGTCGGGCGTCGCCTGATTCTTTCCCGCACCGTTGAGCTTCGCCTTGTCGGCATCCGAGACGCGCGACTCGTTGCCCATCACGTTCGCATTCGGCCCGGTATAGACGGCCTGCCCGTCGCGCCCGCCGCTGCCCATCTGGCCTTGCCCCGGCTTGAACCCGCGCCCATTGCCAAACTTCTTCGACTGCATCATCTGCTTGAAGTTCTGCTTCCCCGGCATCGACGCCTGGATGCTCATGTATTGGTCGAGTTCGCTGCTCATCTCGCCTTCCTTCCCGTTGCATTTGGAAAAGAGCTTTTCCATCTCGCCGCGCAAAGTTTCCGCGAGCTGCGCGCCTTTGTCCCCGTTGCCCGCGAGCATCTCGCCCGTCGCCTTATTCGCCAGCGTTTGCAGCCGCAGATCGCCCATCGCCTGCGCGATGTCCTTCGCGCTCTGCCCGGCTTTCGGAAACTTCTCCATCGCCGCCTTGCCGTCCTCCCAAAGCTTCTGCTCCACCGCATCCAGTTCGTCGCCGATCTGCTTTTGCGCCGCTGCGAGATCCTTGAGCGCGAGCTGATCCTCGCGGCTCAGCGGCCCGGCCCGATCATAAGCTTTCGACTGCTTCGCCATCTCCTGCTGCGCCGCGTAAAGGTCTTTGAAGCGGCTGATGTCCTTCACGATTTCATGCAGCAGGCTCAGGTCTTCCAGCGGCTTCAGCACCTCCTCCTCCGTCTCCTTTTCTGTCTGCCCGAGCCGCGCGAGCTGCTCGTCGGAGGCCTTCTTGAAATCGTCGAGCGTCTTCTGGCTCGGCGCCTGTTGGCCGCCGAGCGCCTTCATCTCCTCCTCGTTCGCCGCCGTGGAATCGCGAATCTCCTGCGCCTTTTCCGCGAGCGTATTCTTCAGCTCCGCCTCCACGTCGTAGAGCGGCTGGTCGCGGACGAAATGCTCCATCGTGTCCGCGAGCGCGTTGAGCTTCGCGTTCAGCGCGTGCTGCGCGGCCATCAGTTCATCAAGCTTCTTTTGCAGCGCCGCCTTCTCCGCGTCGGTCTTCGCCGCGGCGAGCTGCTTTTTCAGCGCGTCGATTTCCTCGCCCAGCTTCTTCTGCTGCTCCGCGAGGTCGCGGAAATCGTTCACCAGCTTCGCGTATTTCGCCTCGATGTCGCCCATGTCCGTCCGCTCGCGGAGGAAGGCGTTGTATTCCTCCGTCGTGATCACCGTCAGCGTCACCGTCTTACTCCGCGCGATATGCGGCTCGGGCGCGTTGTCGATCGCCTCGGCGAAAATCGAGACCGTGTCGCCCGACGCCAGCCCCGTGAAATCCAGCGCCTGCGCCTCGCGCGCGTGCAGCGGCGGCTTGTCGTAAGCCACCACGCGCGGCTCGCCGAAGACGCCGTTCCGCGCGGTGTGGATGCGCACCGTCTTCACCCCGTAGTCGTCGCCCGCCTCGACCACCGGCACCGCCTTGAAATCCATCGCCACAAACGTGTCGCTGTTCGGGTTCGCGATCTGCACCTCCGGCGGCAGATCGTGCGTCACCGTGAGCGCGCACTGCCACG
>JAYWEP010000203.1:0-9522 GCA_043779205.1 Chthoniobacter sp.
CGCCTGGGCCTTGAACTCTGCGGTATATCGTTTTCTGGTCACTGTGTTCATTGTCGCTTATTTCCTTATTTCGTGGTCCAGAATCTTCGCGCACCTCAAATGACACTCGCCACCTCATCCGCTGCACCAGCTACAATCCACCGCATCAGAATGCGGATGGTGGGCTCATGGGTTTGTACTTTCTGCGGCGGGGCGCTGTGGTTTGCGGTAGCCGGAGCGTCTTGGATTCGCCCGTGGATGGCACCACTCGTCATTGCGCCATTCGTGCTAACCGCACTTAGACTTCGTGAAGGTCCTCCGAAGCTGCCATTGTTCACACGAAAGCTCGTGCGTCCCTCAGCCAGCCCATTTCTTTGGCTCTTTTTTTGTGCTGCGATCATCGTTGTGGCCACCGGATTCTTCTTGTCACCCGAGCATCATCGTTATGGGAACCTCTATTAACCCGCATTTGCTAACATCGTGCAATGCGTTGAGTCGAATCCTTCCGGCGTCCAGCTTACCTTAGCGCTCCTCTATGCAATGCACGATGTTAGCAAATGCGGGTTAATAGAGGTTCCCATAAGGGTGTCCCAACTTGGGCATTGAGACTTGGTGAAATGGCGAAGAACGTCGCCGCGAGGAGTGCCCGAGCTGTGGTGTAGTTCATAGAGAGGATTTCTGCGAGCGAGATGATAAATGGTCTAACATCCTAATAAGCCGAAAGTTCTCCGCATCTCCAGAATGGGTCGCCTTTATATCCGACGGGAAAGACAGAATAAGAGGCGGTGCTTTCATGGGAAGTGTCAGCTTTCCACCACACCCTGCCGGCGGGAGCTGAACCAGAAGGCGAGGGCGAAGAGGAGGACGAGGGTCATGCCGAGGGCGGAGCCGAAGGGCCAGTCGCGGGCTTGCATGAATTGATTCTGGATGACTTCGCCGATGGTGGGTTCGGTGCCGCCGCCCATGAGCTGGCTGATGGCAAACATGCCGATGGCCGGGATGAAGACGAGGAGGATGCCGGCGATGATGCCGGGCTGGGTGAGGGGAAGGATGACTTTCTGGAACGCCCGCACGGGCCCTGCGCCGAGATCGAAGGCGGCTTCGACGAGGGCGTTGTCGAGTTTTTCCACGGAGCCATAGACGGGCAGGATAAGGAAGGGCAGGTAGCTATAGACGAGGCCGAGGACCACGGCGCCGGGGGTGTAGAGCATCTCGAAGGGTTCCTCGATGAGATGGGTGTATTGGAGGAAGCCGTTGAGCAGGCCATTGGTGCTGAGGATGGTGATCCACGCGTAGGTGCGGATGAGGAAGCTCGTCCAGAAGGGGATCATGACGAGGGTGAGGAGGAGGTTGCGCCGGCTCTCGGGGGCGCGGCCGATGAAACCAGGCCACCGGATAACCTACGACCAGGCAGATGACGGTGGTAAGTCCGGCATAGACGACCGAGCGGATGAAGACGGTGAAGTAAGTGGTGCCGAAGGTGCCGGTGTCGGCGTCGATGAAGATGCGGCGGTAGTTATCCCAGGTGAAGGCATAGACGACCTGGCCAAGGTCGTCGCGCTGGCAGAAGGAATAGACGAACAGGATGAGGGTGGGTGCGATGACGAAGGCGACGAGCCAGACGAGCATGGGTGTCATCAGCAGCCAGCCGAGGAGGCCGGGGCGGCGGGTGCCGGTGACTTCGGGAGCGCCGAGCGCGGCTTGCATCGTGGGCGGCGCGGGGCGGCGTTACTTCTTGCCCTTGATGTCGGTGACGAGCTTGTCGATGTCCTTGGCGGCTTTGCCGATGTCCTTGAAGGTTTCCAGCTTCGGCTCGCCGGGCGGGTAGCTCGCGGGGTTGTCGCGTTGGGCGGGCTTGAGGAGCTTCACGGCGGCGGCGTTCGGATTGGTGTAGGGGAAGGCGTCGGAGATGAGCACGCTGACCTCGGGCTTGAGGATGTAGTTGATGAACTTCTCGGCGTTCTCCTTGTTCGGCGCGCCCTTGGGAATGGCAAGACTGTCGATGAACTGGTGTGCGCCTTCCGCGGGCAGGACGTAGGTGAACTTCTTGTTCTTCTTCCAAAGGATCGCCGCCTCGCCGCTCCAGACGATGCCGAGATCGACATCGCCATTGAGCAGCGCGGTCTTGGGTGAGTCGGAGTCATAGACCTTCACCTGCGGCAGCCATCCGGCGAGGATGGGCTTGGCCTTTTCGAGGTTCTCCGGGGTCATGTCATTGGCGGAAATGCCGAGCGTCGCGAGCGCCCACGAGACGATTTCGCGCGAGTCATTCAGGACCACGATGCGGCGTTTGTGGGTGCCGTCGAAGACCTCCTTGTAGCCGGTGATGGGCGTCTTGACCTTGGTTGTATTGACGACGATGCCGACAGTCCCCGCCATCCAGGTGACGCAGTATTTCCCCTCGGGGTCGTGCGCCATCTTGGTGAACTTCGGATCGAGGTTCTTGATGTTCGGGATGTTTTCCAGCGTCAGCGGCTCCAGCTTCTCGACCTTGATGAGCGACTCGATGGTGTACTCGGATGGCTGGATAAGATCGTATTTGCTCCCGCCGGCGAGGAGCTTGGAGAGCATCTCTTCGTTTGAGGCGTAGTTCTCCACGTTGACCTTGATGCCGGTCTCTTTGGTGAAGCCGTCGATGACTTCCTGCGGGACGTATTCGGACCAGCAGAAAAGGTTGAGGACCTGTTTCTTTTTCGCCTGCCCGTAGCTGGGAATGGCGGTGACGGTGAGGAGCGCGAATGCGAGGATGAGGCGGATGGTTTTCATAATGGGAAGTGGTCGAATGGACGAGCTTCAGCGGTTAAGTTTCCTGACGCGGTCAGCAAGCACGACAAAGACGGCGGTGGCAAGGATGAAGACGGCGGAGACGGCGTTGAGCGAGGGATCGAGGCCGCGTTTCGCGAGGCCGAAAACTTTCAGCGGCAGCGTCTGCGACTCCGGGCCGGTGACGAAGAAAGTGACGATGACTTCATCCATCGAGAGCGTGAAAGACATGAGCGCGCCGGAGATGATGGCGGGCAAAAGATAGGGCACCATGACCAGCCAGAAGGCTTTGAGCGGCGGAGCGCCGAGGTCCATCGCCGCCTCCTCGAGAAAGGGATCGACGCCCGTGAGCCGCGCCTGCACGGACACGAGGACGAATGGAAAGCAGAAGGTCGTGTGCGCGATGATGATCGTGGCAAATCCGCGCGCGAACTCCGCCTCGGTGAAAGTGGAGAGCCAGTGGTTCAGCGGCACCGCGATGACCGTAAAAAGGATGAGCAGGCTCACGCCCATGATGACCTCGGGAATGACCATCGGGATGAAGATGAGCGCGCCGAGCGCCCGCAGCGCGGGAAATTTATACCGATAGAGCAGCCACGCGCCGATGGTGCCGAGGACGACGGAAAAGACCGTGGTGAACGCGGCGATGATGAGGCTGTTCTTCGTGGCGTCGATGAGCGGCGCGTTGTGCCACAGCTTGCCATACCACTCGAAGCTGAACCCGCCCCAGACGGAGATCAGATCCGAGGCGTTGAACGAATACACCACGAGCAGAATGATCGGGATGTAGAGGAAGAGGAAGACGAGGCCCGTCCAGCCCGCGCAGAGCAGATTCACGAGCGCCATTCCGGACGGAATGCGAAAGCGGCGGGGCGCTGGCGGGGCGGTGGTCATCCGGGTGGAATGCTGTAGCGAAGCGGGCGGGCGGGCGGAAGGGAAATTGTGTGCGGCGTTACCAAGCCGCCCACTGCACGGCCTGCTCGTCGGTCGTGAAGCGGATGAAGCCGCGTCCGCCGGGGTGGCCATTGCCCGAGGCGCGCAGGCCGCCGAAGGGGAGCGTGGAGGGGGAAAAGGTGGTGGGCAGATTCGCGTAGAGATTGCCGACTTCGAGCTGTTCGCCGACGGCGCGGAAGGTCGCTTCCGAGCGTGTGAAGACGGATGCGGTGAGGCCGAAAGGCGTGGCGCGCTGGAGGCGGACGGCCTCGTCGAGATCGTCGGCGATGAAGACGCTGACGATGGGCACAAAACACTCCTCGTCCGTCGCGCCGTCGTCTTGGCGCAGCACGACCGCGGGGCGGACGAAGTGGCCGCGTTTGCCGCCGACTTCCGGCACGACCTCGCCGGAAAGCAGCCATTCGCCTGGCGTCCCGGCGAGCAGCCTTTCGTAGCGGGCGACGGCGGCGGCGCTGATGACGGGGCCGAGCCTGGTCGTCGGGAGCAGGGGATCGCCGGGCTGGAACGCGGCGAGCGCGTCGAGAAAGCGGCTTTGGAATTCACGCGCGACGGAGCGCTCGACGATGACGCGGCTGGTCGCATTGCAGCGCTGCCCGGCGGTGAGGCACGCGCCTTCCGCGGCGGCGGTCGCGGCTTTGCCGAGATCGGCGTCGGCGCAGACGATGAGCGCATTGCTGCCGCCGAGTTCGAGCGCGAGGTCTTTGAAAAAATCCTCCGCCAGCGCGATGGCGAGCGCTTTGCCCACCGGCACGGAACCGGTGAAGCACACCGAGCGGACGCGCGGATCGAGACCCAGCGCCTCGCCTTCCGCGCCGCCGCCCTGCACGATTTGGAAAACGCCGGGCGGAAACGCGGGCGACATCAGTTCGCCATAGCGCGCGGCCACGCACGCGGCGAGCGGCGACGGTTTGAAGATCACGGGATTGCCCGCGAGCAGATGGGCCACGTTCGCGCCGTGTCCGAGGTGCAGCGGAAAATTGAACGGCCCGATGACCGCCGCCGGGCCGCGCGAGCGCCGCCGGATCAAGGCGGGATGCGGCCCGCCGAGGTTTTTCTCCTCCGCCAAATACCGCTCCGCATCGGCGATGGTGAGGTCGATTTTCGCGACCACCGCACCGACTTCGCCCAGCGCCTCCGTCAGCGGCTTTCCCGTCTCGATGGCGATGCCGCGCGCCAGTTCCTCCTGCGCGCCCGAGAGCGCCTGCTGCGCGCCGCGCAGTCGCACGATCCGCTCCGGCAAAGGCGTGTGCGCCCACTCCGGCGCGGCGGCCACGGCGGCATCCACGGACGCCGGGACATCGCCCGCGGTGATTTCGGGGAGGTCGATCGACAAGTCACCGGGACTGCGATTGCGCCATGTTTGCGAGGGAATGCTCATTCCTGAAATGGGGAAGTTCGGAGGTCGGAGGAAACGGAATTACGGAATTTTTCCAAATGACGGAATGGTTTGGACGGCTCCTTCAATTCCGTCATTTGGAAAAATTCCGTAATTCCGTCCCAACAAAACCCCTGCCGCCGAAGGAAAAAATCACCCGCCATAGACTTCGCGCCAGGCGCGGAAAGTGTTGAGATGCACGCGGACGACTTTGCTCACGTCGGTCGTGTAGCCGCCGGCGAGCACCCATGCCACGGGAATCGCGTGCGCTTTCGCAAACTCAAAGACGCGCCGGTCGCGCGCCAGCAGGTCGTCGTGATCGAGCGCGAGCGGCGAGTACGGGTCTTCAAAATACGGGTCGGCACCCGCCTGATAGAGCAGGAGATCGGGCGGACGGTCGGCGATGAGCGGCAGGGTCGCGTCCATGATCCGCAGCAGCGTCGCGCGGTCGCAGCCGGCGGGCAGCGCGAAGGAGCGGTGGTTTTCGCCGTCTTCGTGGTGCCGCTCGGTGACATCGCGAAAGCACGCGTTGTCCCAGTAGTCATTGCCATAAAGCGAAAGCGCGAAAACGTGCGGGCGCGATGCCGCGAGTTGTGCCGTTCCATTGCCATAGTGCAGATCCATGTCGAGCACCGCGGCGGAGCGAATCTCGCCCGCGGCGAGCAGTGCATCGAGCGCGACGATCAAACCGTTGAACGTGCAGAAGCCTTCGCCGTGATCCGCGCACGCATGGTGAAAGCCGCTCACCACCGCCGCCGAAACGCCGTCGCGCAAGGCCTGCCGCGCCGCGGCAAGACAGCCGCCGCTCGTCAGGCACACCGATGGAAACAGCTCCGGCGACCACTGGAATTTTTGGGACTCCGCCAGCGCCCGCGGCTCGCCGGTCTGGATCGCCGCGATGTACTCCGCCGCATGCACGCGCCGCAGATCGTCGTCCGTGACCGGCGCGGGCTCGACCAGCCGCACATCCGCCGCGTCGCGCAGTCCTTCGGCGACGAGCCCGAATTTCCGAATCGGCATGATGTGCTGCCCGATCGGAGCGGCGTATCCGGGATGGTAAAAAGCCGTCAGCATTGGGTCGGCGGGAGCAGCGGGATCACGGCGTCGTCCGGTGGGAGGCGGTCGGGCGCGAGCAGCGGATGCGCCAGATCGGCGGGGCGAAATTGCGGCGCGTAGATGGCGTAAAGCGCGCGCACCAACTCGCGCACTTCGCGCCCTGAGATCGTTTGTTCATCTTCTTTCCCGATCCGCCGCACGATGAGCTGAAAGGCCAGCGGGCGCGCGCCGCCCGTCGCGTCGATCGCCTCCGGGGCGCGGAAATCCGGCTGATGATAGTCCACCGCCGCGGGGTCGATTTTCTGAAACCCCGCCTTCTCGTAAGCGCCCAGTCGGATGCCCCGCGCCGGGTCGTCCGGCGTGGCGTGCTCCATCTCCGCCACCAGCGTCACCGGCGCATCCACCGCCGCGCCGTTCGCCGCCAGACATTCGCGCGCCGTCTGAATCGGCCACGCGCGCAGCCAGCCCGCGAGCCCGGTGCGGCGCGCATTCGGCGCGACGAGATTGTGCGAGAGATGCACCACCGCACCGCCATCCGCGACCGCAGCGGTGTGATCGCGCACGGCGACAAACTCCCCGCCGCGCCGCACCAGCAGCATTTCGTAAAGCATCCGCGGCGCGAGCCGGAACCGCTGGCCGAGCGTCGCGCGCAATTCCATCTCGTGTTTCGCGCCAAACTCCGCCCATAGCGGCGCGTACGCGGTTTCAAAAAGCGGGTCGTCGAGCGCGCGGATGCGGTCGATGCGAAACGGCGCGAGATCGACGGCGGCGGATGCGGCGTCGCCCGGTGCGAGGTCGGCGGTGGATGAAACAATCTGCGCCATGCGTTTGCGGAGGCGCGCAGGTTTATGGTTCATTGCGCGCATGGCAAGCACCCCGACTCCACTCCAGCAGCTCGATGAGCGGTTTCACATCCACCCATTTACCAACCACGAAGAAATGCACGCGCACGGCACGCACGTCATCGTCTCCGGCGCGGGCGTTTTTGTGCAGGACGCGCAGGGCCGCCAGCTCCTCGACGGCATCGCCGGCCTGTGGTGCGTGAATGTGGGCTATGGCCGCACCGAGATCATCGACGCCGTGGCCGCGCAGATGCGGCAGATCGCGTTCTACCCGTCCTTTTTCAACAGCACCACCGAGCCCGCCATCCGCCTCGCGGAGCGCCTCGCGCGGCTCGCGCCCGCGCGGGTTCAGCACACCATTTTCTGCAACTCCGGCTCCGAGGCGAATGAGTCCGCGCTGAAAATCATCCGCGGCTATTGGAAACTCCGCGGCCAATCGCAGCGCACGAAAATCCTCTCGCGCGAATTCTCGTATCACGGCGTCACCCTCGCGACCACGAGCATGACGGGTCTGCCGAGTTGCAGCGCGCCTTTCGATCTGCCGCTGCCCGGTTTCATCCATGTGCCCGCGCCGCACGCCTACGCCGCCGACCGCGAGGCCGATCCGGTGGCCTATGGAAAATGGTGCGTCGAGGAAACCGCGCGCACCATCGAGCGCGAGGGCGCGGACACCATCGCGGCCATGTTTGTCGAGCCGGTGCAGGGCGCGGGCGGCGTCATCCCGCCGCCCGCCGGTTACCTCACCGCGCTGCGGGCGCTCTGCCGCGAGCACGGCATTCTTTTCGTGGCGGATGAAGTCATCACCGCCTTTGGCCGGCTCGGCGATTGGTTCGCGAGCCGGCTGTGGAATCTCGACCCCGACATCATCACCCTCGCGAAAGGCCTGACCAGCGGCTACCTCCCGCTCGGCGCGACCATGGTGAGCGACGAAATCGCCGACACCCTGCGGCATGGCGGCTACTTTGCGCATGGCTTCACCTACACCGGGCACCCGACGACGTGCGCCGCCGCGCTGGCCAATCTCGACATCCTCGAAAACGACGGCCTCATCCCGCATGTGAAGTCGAACATCGGCCCGTATTTTCAGGAGAAATTGCGCGCGTTCGCCGGGCATCCCGCGGTCGGCGAAATCCGCGGCGTCGGCCTGATCGGTGCGCTGGAGCTGGTGCCGCCCGGCGGCAAAGCGGCGCTCACGCCGACGATGATGCTCGGCGTGCGCGCCGCCGCGCTCGCCCGCCGCGAGGGCGTCATCGTCCGCGGCATCCGCGACATCATCGCGCTCGCGCCGCCGCTCACCATCACGCGCGAGGAAACCGACCAGCTCTTCGCCGCCGTCCGCGTCGCCGTGGATCGCATTTGGGAATGAACCCATCCAAACCACGCTGTCATTCTGAACGGAGTTTCGCTGTGGGCGCAGGCGGGGGGCGAAACGCAGTGAAGAATCGCTGACAGAAACGGGCGGAGGTGGCGGGGACGGGAGCGTGCGTGTGACGGGAGCGCGTGTTGCCCCCGCCGCCTCCGCCCATTTAGAGTCAGCGATTCTTCACTTCGTTCCGGTCGCAAAGCCTCCCGGAACTCCGTTCAGAATGACGGCGTGGGGTTGATGACGTCAGCCAGCAACGCTCACTTTTCCACCACATGAAAACCACCACCCCACCCTGCCGCTGCGCCTGGGCGCGCGGCGCGCTCGACATCATCTACCACGACACCGAATGGGGCGTGCCGCAGCACGATGACCGCATGCTTTTCGAGCTGCTCATTCTCGAGGGCGCGCAGGCCGGCCTGAGCTGGTCCACCATTTTGAAAAAGCGCGAAACCTACCGCGCGGCCTTCGATCATTTCGACGCGCGGAAGATCGCGAAGTACGACGAGCGCAAAGTCGCCGCGCTGCTCGCCGATCCCGGCATCGTGCGCAACCGGCTCAAGGTCGCCTCCGCCATCCTCAACGCCCGCGCCTTTCTCGCCGTGCAAAAGGAATTCGGCAGCTTCGACCGCTACGTCTGGCAATTCGTCGGCGGCACTCCGCGGCAGAACGCGCAAACCACCCGCGCGCAACTCCCCGCGAAGACCGCCGAGTCCGACGCCCTGAGCCGCGACCTGCTGAAGCGCGGCTTCAAATTCACCGGCTCGACCATCTGTTACGCGTTCATGCAGGCCACCGGCATGGTCAATGACCACACCACCGACTGCTTCCGCCACGCGCCGCTCGCGCGGAAAAAACGCGCTTGACGAAAACGCCCGCTTCCCACCGCGAATTCTTTGTGCGATAAGCGCGCGCCTTTCATGGACGAACCGCACATCGAGCAAGCCACGCTGGAAGATCTCCCGCAACTGACCGACCTCCTGTTTGAACTTTTCACGCAGGAGGCCGACTTCGTGCCCAACCGCGCCAAGCAGATGCGCGGCCTCCGCCTCCTCCTCGAGCAGCCCAACCGCGGCCGCATCTTCGTCCTCCGCTCGAACGGCACGATCCTCGGCATGATCAATCTGCTCTTCACCATCAGCACCGCCGAGGGCGGCTTCGTCATCATGCTCGAAGACGTGATCGTCCAC
>JAYWEP010000204.1:0-8035 GCA_043779205.1 Chthoniobacter sp.
CCGGCCCAACCTCCCCTCCCAGACCAGAAACCGCCTCCGCTCCTCGCCCACAGCACGAAGGCTGCCGAACACTACTGGCCGGAGCTTGGTCACGAGGGGCGCGGACGCTTCGTTTAGTCGTTTCACTGCTGCGCGAGGACTTCGGCGAGGTGCAGGCTTTTCACCACGCGGGAGCCGTTCTTGTTCAGCCAGCCTTGGATTTGCATGAGGCAGCTCGAGTCGTTGCTGACCACGGTTTCGACGCCGGTCTCGATGATTGAGTTGCATTTCACCTCGGCCATCGCCGTCGAGATTTGCGGGAATTTCACGGCGAACATTCCGCCGAATCCGCAGCACGCTTCGCCCTCGCCCATCTCGACGAGTTCGAGGCCCCGCACTGCGCGGAGGAGTTCGCGCGGCGCTTCCCGGACGCCGAGTTCGCGGAGGCCGTGGCAGCCGTCGTGAAAGGTCACGCGGCCGTCGAAACGCGCGCCCACATCGCGCACGCCGAGCTTGTTCACGAGGAAGTCGGAGAACTCGTAGGTCTTGGCGGCAAGCGCTTTCGCGGCGGCTTCCTCGGGGCGGTTTTGGAAAAGCTCGGGGTAGAATTTTTTCATCATCGCGCCGCAGGAGCCGGACGCGGAGACGACGATCTCGGCATCGCGAAAGACGGCGAGCTGCGGGGCGGCGACGGCGCGCGCTTCGTCCCAGTAGCCGGAGTTGAAAGGCGGCTGGCCGCAGCACGTCTGGCCCTCCGGGTAATCGACTTCATGGCCGAGGCGTTCGAGGATTTTGACCATCGCCACGCCGACCTGCGGGTAGAGCGAATCAATGAAGCACGGGATGAAAAGGGTGACGCGCATGAGGGCGGAAGGGGAGCAGGAAAATTCTTTTACAGCCAGTGGTGAAATCGGGATAAGCGGAAAAAAGGAGGCGCGGCCAGGCGGGGCCGGATCGGAGTCCCCGCTACTTTGCTCGTCAGCCGGATTTTCGCCCGCTACTTTCCGCCGCACCGCATGATCCAAGTCGCAGGCCTTACCAAACTTTATGGCGATTTTCGCGCGGTGTCGGATTTGTCGTTCGGGGTGCGGGCGGGCGAGATCATGGGCCTGGTCGGGCCGAATGGCGCGGGGAAGACGAGCACGCTGCGCTGCCTGGCGGGGATCATCCCGGCGACGGCGGGCGCGATCCGCATCGCCGGGCATGAGCTGGCGGCGGAGCCGCTGGCCGCGAAGCAAGAGCTGGCCTTTTTCTCCGACGAGCCGCGGCTTTTCGACTACCTCACGGTCTGGCAGCATTTGGAATTCACCGCGCGGCTTTACCAGGTCGCCGACGCGGCGGTGCGCGGACGCGAGTTGCTCGCGGAGCTGGACATGGCCGACAAAGCCGACCTGCTGCCGGGCGAGCTATCGCGCGGGATGAAGCAGAAGGTCGCGCTGGCCTGCGGCTTGGTGCATGCGCCGAAGGTGATGTTTTTCGACGAGCCGCTGACGGGGCTCGATCCGCTGGCGATCCGGCGGACGAAGGACCTCATCGTGCAGCGGGCGCGCGCCGGCGCGGCGGTGGTCATCAGCTCGCATCTGCTGCATCTGCTGGAGGAGGTGTGCTCGCATGTGCTCATCCTCAAGCGCGGGGTGAAGGTGGTGCATGGGACGCTGGATGAAATCCGGCAGTTTGCGGGCGATGCGCACGCGAGCCTGGAGGAAGTTTTCATCCGCCTCGCCGGCGCGGACGCGGGGCCATGAACGGCGCTCGGAAAAAGGATTTTTGAAAACGGAATTGCGGAATTTGACCAAATTAACGGAATTGAAACCGGCTCCTTTCCATTCCGTTAATTTGGCAAAATTCCGCAATTCCGTTTCCTCCGAATCCCCCGCATGAACCGCGCGCTGCTCTATCTCTACACGCGGACGCTCGCGGGTTCGCTCCGGCAGCGGCTCGTGCGGCTGAAGCGGCCAAAGTATCTTTTCGGCGCGATTTTCGGCGCGCTGTATTTCTACGGCTATTTCTACCGCTTTCTTTTTCTCTCGCGAAAAGGCGTGCCGGCAATGCCGGGCGGCGGGGCCGCGCTGGGTGAAAGCATCGGCGCGCTCGTGCTCTTCGCGGCGGTGCTGGGCTTTGCGTGGATCATGCCGGGGAAGCGGACGGCGCTGATGTTTTCGGAGGCGGAAATCGCCACGCTTTTCCCCGCGCCGCTGAGCCGCCGGGAGCTGATCCGCTACAAACTGCTGACCTCGCAGATTGGCATTTTTCTTTTCGCCGCGCTGATGACGCTGATCACCGGGCGGGGCGCGACGGGCAGCGGCTGGCTGCACCTCGCGGGGTGGTGGGTGATCATTTCGGTCTTCGCGCTGCACCGGCTCGGGGCGTCCTTCGCGCTCACGCGGCTGATGGAGCGGGGCATGGCGAACTGGCAGCGCCGCGTGGCGCTGCTCGCAGGGGCGGCGGCGCTCGCGGGCGGGCTCGTCGTGTGGAAAAACCTCGCGCCCGCGCCGCCGGCGCTCAGCACGCTGCGGCACGCGGACGCGCTCTCCGCCTACCTCGATCGTGTGCTGCTCGCCGGCCCGGGACCATGGCTGCTACTGCCTTTCCGCGTGGTGGTGCGTCCGTGGTTCGCGGCGGATTGGGGGGCGTTTGCGCGCGCGCTTTGGCCGGCGCTGGGCCTGCTTGCGCTGCACTACTGGTGGGTGATGCGGGCGGATGTTTCGTTCGAGGAGGCGTCCATCGCGCTTGCGCAAAGGCGCTCCGACCTCATCGCCGCCCGGCAGAAAGGCGACCTGCGCCTGAAGCTTTCGCCGCGGGGCGCGAAGGTGCCGGCTTTTCTGCTGCGTCCGATCGGTTGGAAACCGGTGGCCTTCGTCTGGAAAGCGCTGCTCTACTCCGGCGGGCGGGCCACGTTGCGGATCTGGGGGCTCGTCTTCGCGGTGGTGCTGGCGCTGGCCGCGGCGCTCACGCTGCTGCGGCCTTCCGACGGGTTTTCACTGGCGCTGTGCATCGCGGGCCCGGCGGCGTTCATCGTGGTGCTCTTCGGAAATATCACGAGCGGCGCGGCGTATCTCCGGCAGGATTTGGTGGCGATGGATTTGCTCCAGACTTTTCCCATCCGCGGCTGGCAGATCGTGCTCGGCCAGCTCTTCACGCAGGCCGCACTCGGCGCGCTGGTGCAGTGGGCGGCGCTGCTGCTCGCGGCCACCGGGCTGATGGGACTCACGGTCGTGATGGAGTCGCGCAGCGGTGAAATTTTCGCGGCAGCTTCGGCGGTCGCGGTGCTCGCGCTGCCTTTCAATCTCGCGATGATGATCATCCCCGCGGGGACGCTGCTGCTCTGGCCCGGCTGGTTCAAAAGCGGGCCGCAGGCCGCCGGCTTCGAGACCGCGGGACTGCGCATCATCCTCATGCTCGGGCAGGTCATGGCGATGGGACTCGCGCTCATCGTCCCGGCACTCGCGGGCGGGGCGGTGTGGTTTGCGACGAGTTTTTTCCACGCCGGTTTCTGGTGGATGCCGCTCGCCGGCACCGCCGCCGCGCTCGTCCTCGCGGGCGAAGCGTGGCTCGGCATCCTCGGCCTCGGCGCGCTCTTCGAGCGGTTCGACGTCTCGGCGGAGTAGCGATTCCGTCAGGCCGTCGCGCGGTTCACCGCGCTGAGGATGGCTTTGATCGGGGCGAGTTCGATGTTCGTGTCCACGCCCGCACCCCATTTCGTTTTTCCGTCGGGGAGGCGGATTTGGATGTAGGCGATGGCGCTCGCCTCGGTGCCGGCGCTGAGGGCGTGCTGTTTGAAATCGGCGATCTCGAAACGCGGAGTGCCGCTGGCGTGCAAGGCGTGGACGAAGGCGGCGATGGGGCCGTTGCCGCTGCCGGTGAGCTGGACCTCGACTCCGCCGCGGTGCGCGGAGGCGCGGCAGGAGAAGACACCGTCGATGCCGTCGGCGTGAAAGTGGATGAGTTCCCACGGGGCGGTGCGCTGGACGTATTCGCGCCAGAACATGGCGCGCAGCTCGGTGCCGCTGACTTCGCGGCCGAGCCGGTCCACGGCGTCATTGGCGAGCGGGCCGAATTCGCGCTGGAGGTCTTTCGGCAGCTCGATGCCAAATTCGCTTTCGAGCAAATACGCGACACCGCCTTTGCCGGACTGGCTGTTCACGCGGATGACTTCGCGGTACTCGCGCCCGATGTCGCGCGGGTCGATGGTCAGATACGGCACGTCCCAATGGGCGCGCGCGTCCTTCTCCCACTCGGCGAGACCTTTCTTGATCGCGTCCTGGTGCGAGCCGGAGAAGGCCGTGAACACAAGCTCCCCGGCGTACGGCTGCCGCGCGGGCACGGTCATGCCGGTGCAGCGCTCGTAGATTTCCACGAAGTCATTGAGCCGCGAAAAATCCAGCCCCGGCGCGAGGCCGTGCATGAAGCAGTTCATCGCCACGGTCACGATGTCGAGGTTGCCGGTGCGCTCGCCATTGCCAAAGAGCGTGCCCTCGACGCGTTCCGCGCCGGCGAGCAGGCCGAGTTCGGTCGCGGCGACGCCGGTGCCGCGGTCGTTGTGCGTGTGCAGGCTGATGATGATGGATTCGCGGTTCTTCAAATGGCGGCTCATCCACTCGATCTGGTCGGCATAGACGTTCGGCATCGCCACTTCCACGGTATCGGGGAGATTGAGAATCATCTTCCGCTCGGGCGTCGGCTGCCACACGTCCATCACGGCTTCGGCGATCTCTTTCGCAAACTCGATCTCGGTCGCGGAGAAACTCTCCGGCGAGTATTGCAGCCGCACGTCCGTGCCGGCGAGACGCGGCAGGCGGTCCTTGATCCACTGCGCGCCTTGGACGGCGATGGCGACGATCTCGGCCTTCGTTTTGCCAAAGACCACGCGGCGCTGCGCGGGCGACGTGGAGTTGTAGAGATGGATGATCACGCGCTTCGCACCGATGAGCGATTGCACGGTCTTCTCGATCAAATCCTCGCGCGCCTGCACGAGGCATTGGATGGTCACGTCGTCGGGAATGCGGCCCTCCTCGATGAGGCGGCGGTTGAATGCAAACTCGGTGTTCGAGGCCGACGGGAAGCCGACTTCGATCTCCTTGAAACCGCAGCGCACGAGCGCGTCGAAGAGCTCGAGCTTCTGCGAGACGTTCATCGGCACAGCCAGGGCCTGGTTGCCGTCGCGGAGATCGACCGAGCACCAGATGGGCGCGCGGGTCAGCGTTTGGTTCGGCCATTTTCGATCCGGCAGTTGGATCGGCGGATGCGGACGGTATTTCACCGAGGGACTGGAAAACATGATGGAGAAAGGATTGGCGGGCGGGTGGGGACTTTCAGAAAAACCGGCCGCCGCTTCCGCCCGGAGCAGCGCCAGCCGACAGGCTACGCGAGAAAAGCTCCGCGCTCCGGGCGCAGGAAAGCGCGCCCGGAAAGTTCGCGGAGCGACGTAAGTCGGCTGGTCAGCAGGTGTAACACGGCGCGGAAACTAGCGGGGTGTTTTGGAAAAGCAACCGCGCGCAAAGCGAAGCGAGCGCCGCTGTAGGGGAAGCTGTCAGCTTCCCTTACAGCGGCGGAGCAGCAAGCTTTGCCAGCGCGGCCTCGACATCCGCAAGCGTGCCGATGGGGACGAGCAGGCGGTGGCGATACTCGCCCGGCGGCAACGCGCCATCCGCCGGACGAACGCGGAAAACGCAGTTCCATTTCACCACCTTTTCCGCAGCGAAGCGGAAGCGACCATAACTCGGCCCCGCCGAGCCGGCGGGCGCAGGATCGGGGGCGATGATGCCCATCGCATATTTGCCGTCGTCGGTGGAGAGCGCGACGGGATCACGTTGCTCGCCAGGGCCGTCGGTCAGCGGTTCGAGCTTTCTCGTCGCGGGATTGAGATGCCAGACCCGCGCGAACTCCGCGGGCATGTAGCCGGTGAGCGCCTCGAACTGCGCGGTGGCGTGCGGCTCGCCCGCGGGCACGGTGAAAGTCACGGTGTAGTCAAGGACGTTTGGCGAGCCGGGGACGCCGATGCGCACTTGCTTGGCGAGCAGGTGGCCGGAAAGCGCGGCGGTATTGCGCGCGGGCACGCCGGCGGAGCGGTCGGCGGGCGTGAGCCAGAAAGCCATCTGCGTGCGCGTGTGCAGTTCGCCGGGCGACGAGCGGATTTCGAGCAGCCGGCTCGTCGAGCGCGGGCCAGCCCCGTCGCGCATGGAGCCGGCCTCCGTCGGGTTGAAAGTCTCGGGCGGCGCGGTGGGCGAGTTGTCGAAGGAACTCGCGGACTGGAGCTGGCGGCCGTGGTCGGTGCTGTCGATGAATTCCTTCCCGTTCCACGTCACCGAATGAATCGCCCCGGCGAGCCGCGAGGTCGTGGTGATGACGATTTCCGAACCGCCAAACGGCGCGCGAATCACCGCATCGCCAGACGGCGTTTCGGTGGGAACCGGCCCGGCATCCGCATCCGCCGCCCGCGCCGCGATCAGCAAACCGAGTGAGAACAGCGGAAAAATGAGGCGTGGTTTCAACATGCCCCGAGCCTACGCCGAGGGCCGTGGATTTGGAAAACGCAGAGACGCAAAGGCGCAGAGATTCCGCATCGCCGGCAATTTTCCAGCATGTCCCGAAGCTCGCTGAGACCGGATTATTGACCACGGATTGCACGGATTCGGGCTTCCTGAAAATCCGTGTAATCCGCGCAATCCGTGTTTCCAAAATCCCCCGCAACCGCACTCGCATCGACTTTTCAAAATCAAAAACCATAAAACCCATAAATCGGGCACGCCCGCTGCTAAATCACTGTCCATGATCAATCTCACCAGCCTCGCTGAAGAACCCGACACCGACATCGACGACGATGTCACCGGCGCGGTCGCGGCCAATCCCTCGTGCTACTCGGTCACCATTTTCACCCATCGCTGGAAGGAAGTGCGTGATTTTTATGTCGATCTTCTCAGCGCTCACGTCCTCAGCGAACGCGAAGACCGCTACTGCGAAATGGACCTCGGCGGCGTGCCGCTCACCGTCCGCAAATGCGAGCACGGCGAGATGATCAGCTACTTCCATCTCTACCTCTCGATGAAAAACCGCGAGGGCGTGCTCGGCGAACTGCGCCGCCGCGGGATCATCGTCACGACGGTCGGGCCGTACACGAATTTCCGCGACCCGGAAGGCCGCGTGATCAAGCTTTCCGAGGCGAAGACGATCGTTTCCTGACGCGCGTTTCGCCCCGTGCGGCGATGCGCTGCGCGCCGGCATAGACATTCATCGAGCCGCCGCGCACGAAGCCCGCGAGCGTCTGGCCGCTCGTCCGCGCAAACTCCACCGCGAGGCTCGACGGCGCGGAGATCGCCGCCACCACGGGAATCCCGGCGGCGTGCGACTTTTGCATCATCTCGAAAGACGCGCGTCCGCTCAGCAGCACCGCGTGCCCGCGCAGGGGCGTGCGTTTTTCCAGCAGCGCCCAGCCGATGAGCTTGTCCAAGGCGTTGTGCCGGCCCACGTCCTCGCGGAGCGCGAGCAGTTTTCCGGTGCGGTTGAAAAGCGCGCACGCGTGCAGCCCGCCGGTCGTGTGGAAAGCCGTCTGCCGTTCCGCCAGCGCCGCGGGCAGTGCGAGCAGCGTGCGCGCTTCGATCCGCACCCGGTCGGCGAGCGGCTTGCGCACCCGCAGCACTGCGTCGATCGACGTCTGGCTGCAAATCCCGCAGCTCGACGAGGTGAAGACATGCCGCGTCAGCTTCTCCAAATCCACCGCCCCCGGACGCGCCAGCGCCACATCCACCGCGTTCCCTTTCCCCGCGCCCGCCGGGGCCACGCAAGTCGTGATGTCGAACAAATCCTTCGCAGATTTGATCACGCCTTCCGTCAGCAAAAACCCCGCGGCCAGCTCCCGGTCGTGTCCCGGCGTCCGCATCACCACGGCGATGCTCCGCCCTTCCACGCGAATCTCCAGCGGCTCCTCGGCGGCGAGCACATCGTCGGCCTCACCCACCCACCATTGCCAACCTGATTCTGGGTGCCATCACGGCGGACCTGTCGAATGGCCGCATCGATGGGGCCTGCAACATGCCTGCGGGCGACCTGATTGCCGATT
>JAYWEP010000205.1:0-6089 GCA_043779205.1 Chthoniobacter sp.
TGCCGCGCGCGGCGTGGGCGAAAGATCAGGCCGGCCCGGCCGTCACCGCGCTCGTCGCCTGGGCCGGCGGCGTGCCCGCGTCCAACCGTACCGCGCAGGAATACATCGAGACCGTGCAGGTCGCGAATGAGCTGTCCGCCTTGCTTCCCGCGGCTGAGGCAGTGGCGGCACGCAAGGCTTTGCGCGAGCTGAGCGTCAGCGTTTACGTCATCAAAACCGTCCGCGAGCAGATGCGCTACGACACCCCAAGGATTGTCGTCGAAGCCGGAAAGCCGTTTGAAATCATCCTGCAAAACATGGACGCGATGGGCCACAACCTCGTCGTCGTAAAACCCGGCACGAAAGAAAAAGTCGGCACCGCCTCCGCCACGATGACGCCCGACAAACTCGACAGCGAAGGTCGCGCTTTCCTGCCAAAATCCCCCGACATCATCGCCGCCACCAAGCTCGTCGAGCCCGATCAGAAAGTGTCGCTCAAGCTCACCGCCCCGAACGAGGAGGGTGAATACGAATACGTCTGCACCGTGCCCGGCCACTTCGCGATCATGAACGGGAAGCTCATCGTGACCAAAGACGTGGACGCCTACCTCGCCACCCACCCCGCTGCCGCGGTCCCCTAGAAAAAGTGCAAGCTACGCCAGCGCGTAGGCGGCGTGGTTTTCCACATCGCCCGCCTCCGACCCGGCGCAGGCGATGAGCGGGGCGCTGGGGTTCTTAAAGTCGATGCCGGCGAACTCCGTGTAGCGGAGATACACGTCGGTATTCTGGACCACGCCGCGGAAGAGTTCCGCGCCGGGGCCGGTGGCGCAGAGGGTCACGTAATCGGCGGTGTGGGTGTTGCCCGTCCAGCCCACGCCGAGGCGGTTGGCGAGGAGCTGGCCGAGCTGGGTCACGGGCGAATTCATCTGGTCGTAGAGCGCGGGGTAGTCGCCCGCGAGCGCATTGGCGAAGAGGGTCGCGCGGCGCTCGGACATGCGGTAGCCGGTGGTCTCGGCGATGATCTCGATGAGCGCTTTTGGCTCCACATCGAGCGCGCCGGAGAGCTGCACGGCGGCGGTGAATTTCGTCTTGTCGTCGTCCGGTTTGGGCACCTCGCCCTCGGCCTTGCCGCCGGGATCGATCTTCGCCATCGGGTCGGCCACATCGAGCCGGTCCTCCGGGTCGTTGGGATAAGGCCGCACCTGGATCTTCTGCGCCACCTTCTCAATGCGCCGGAGGATTTCGGGAAAGGACATCTTCACCTCGCCGAGCGTGGCGAAACGCTGCGAGCTGGTGCGGTAGCCGCCGCCCATGCCGTTGAGCCCGAGGTTGGAGTTCGCGTGGTCGGTCGTGATGACGAGAAGCGTGTCGGGATGCCGCCCCTGGAATTCGAGGCAGGCCTCGAGCGCCTCATCGAGCGCGATCTGCTCGAGGATGGCCGCGGCGGCGTCCGAGTTGTGCGCCGCGTGGTCGATGCGCGCACCCTCGACCTGGAGGATGAAATGCTCGTGCCGCTCCAGCCGCGCGAGCGCCGCGCGGGTCATCTGCACGAGCGTGGGCGTGCTCGCCACGAGCTTCGGATCGGCGCGGTGGTCGATGGTGTAGGGCAGATGCCCGTCGGCGAAAGTGCCGAGCAGGCGGGTGCCGAGCGGAGCCTTTTCCAGCTCGGCGGCATTGAGCACCACGGTGTAGCCGGCGGCGGTGAAATCCGCGCGCAGGTCGCGCTTATCCTTGCGCGCATTCGGCGAGAAAAACGGGCGTCCGCCGCCGAGCAGCACGTCCACCCCGCGCTGCAAATACTGCGCGGCGATGGCCTGCGAATCCCCGCGCGACTTCACCGCCACGGCGAAGCCCGCGGGAGTGGCGTGGGTGATTTCCGCCGTCGTCACCAGCCCGGTCGCCCAGCCTTTGTCCGCAAAAAGCGCATAGAGCGGCGTGAGCAGCCGCCCGTCCGGCAGCACATTCACCGCGCCATTGACCACCCGCGAGCCGCTCCCCCACGCCGACGACGCCGCCGAGCTGTCCGTGACCATCGAGTTCAGCGAGCGCGTATTCATCAGCGCCTGATGCGCGGCGGGCGCATTCATCGTGTCCATCCAGACCAGCGGGCGTTTGCGCGAGTGCTCGGAGAAAAGATTCGCGCACGTCAGCGTGCCGAGGCTCATCCCATCGCTCACGAGATGGATGATGCGCTTCGGCTTCTGCCCCGGCGCGGTCAGCAGGGCTTCGGCCGAGCGCGCGAGATGCGGCGCGGCGATGGTGGAAGTGGCGGCGGCGGCGGCAAGGCCGGAACGGGTAAGGAAGGAGCGGCGGTTGATCATGGCGGGGAAAGGGAGCCGCAATTAAGACCGGCCCGCCCGTTTGGCAAGCGCCGCGCCGTCAGGACTGCTGCTTCTTCAAAAACGGCGTGAAGATATCGAGCGGGATCGGGAGAAACGTCGTCGTGTTCTGTTCGTTCGAGATTTCCTTCATCGTCTGCAGGAAGCGCAACTGGAGCGCGATCGGCTGCTCGGCAATCATCGCCGCGGCCTGCACGAGCTTTTCCGCCGCCTGAAATTCGCCCTCGGCCATGATGATCTTCGCGCGCCGCTCGCGTTCGCTTTCCGCCTGCCGCGCCATCGCCCGCTTCATCGTCTCGGGCAGGGCCACGTCCTTGATTTCCACGGCGGTGACTTTCACGCCCCACGGGTCGGTCTGCCGGTCGATGATCTCCTGGAGTTTCTGGTTCAGCTTGTCGCGCTGGGCGAGCAGCTCATCCAGCTCCGCCTGCCCGATGACGCTGCGCAGCGTCGTCTGCGCGATGAGCGAGGTCGCCTTCAAAAAACTCTCCACCTTGATCACTGCCGCCTCCGGATCGACCACGCGGAAATAAACGACCGCATCCACGGTCACGGGCACGTTGTCGTGCGTCATCATTTCCTGCCGTGAAACGTCAATGGTCACGACGCGCAGATCCATCTTCACCATGCGATCGACGAGCGGGATGAGGAAAATGAGACCAGGGCCTTTGGCGCCGAGGAGTTTGCCGAGCCGGAAGATGACCCCACGCTCGTATTCGCGCAGGATGCGCACCATCTGCGGCAGGATGATCAAGCCGAGGATGAAGAGGGGGATGAGCCAGGTGGCGAAGCGGGCGAGGAGTTCGAGGATGGGCATAGGTGGTGGGTGTTAGTGGTGGATCGTCAGGAAATCTTCGGTTCGACTTTCAGCGTGAGGCCTTGCACGGACACGACGGTGACCGGCCTGCCCGCCTCGATCGGCAGGTCGCTCAGCGCATTCCAGTATTCGCCTTCGATGAAAACCTTGCCGCCCGCCGGGTCGATGCGGGTGAGGGATTCGACCGTCTGGCCGATCATCGTTTCGAGGCCCACCTTGACCGGCAGCGTCTGCGCGCTCAGCCCCTTGCCGACGACGAAGATGAAAAAGAGCGCCGTGACCGCGGTCGCCGGGATGATGTAGGCGAGCGAAAGGCGGAAGTAGGGCTCGGCGCGGTCGAAGAGCATGAGCGAGCCGAGCAGGAAGGCGAGGATGCCGCCGCCGGTCAGGATGCCGTGCGTGGGCGCGAAAATATCGACGACGAAGAGCGCCATCGCGAGGCCGATGAGGGCGAGGCCGGCGACATTCACCGGGAGCGCCGCCGCCATGTAGAGCGCGAGGATCAGGGCGATCGCGCCGAGGACGCCGGGCAGGATCGCGCCGGGATTGCTCAGCTCTCCGATGATGCCGTAGATCGCGATGAGCATGAGGATGAACATGACCTCCGGCCGCCAGATTCTTTGAAAGACGCGCTCCTGCAGCGACATGCCGATCTCCACCACCGTCGCACCGCTCGTGTTCAGCTTCCGCCCGTTCACCTCGCGCCCGTGGAGCTGCGCGAGGAGATCGCCCATGTCTTTGGCGATGATCTCGATGACTTTCAGCTCCAGCGCCTTGTCGGCCGTGATCGACGCACTCTCCTTCACCGACGAGCGCGCCCACTCGACGTTGCGATTCCGCTTCGCCGCGATCGTCTCGATGTAGCTGATCGCGTAGTTTTCGATCTTCGTGCTCATCGTCGCATCCGGCTTCTGCTCGCCGCCCATGCCGCCGCCGATCTGCACCGGATGCGCCGCGCCGATGGTGGTGGCAGGCGCCATCGCCGCCACATCCGCGGCCATGGTGATGAAGCAGCCCGCGCTCGTCGCCGTCGCCCCGGAGGGCGTGACGAACACGACCGTCGGCACCGGCGAAGCGAGGAATTCCTGGACGATGGTTTTCGTCGAATCGAGCAGGCCACCCGGCGTGTCGAGCTGGATGATCAAACACTGCGCACCCTGCGCGCCCGCCACATCAATGCCCCGCGCGATGTAGCTCGCAGTGGCCGGGCCGATGGCCCCTTCGATCCTGATCGTCGCCACTTTCTCCGCACCTGCCGCGACCGCGGTCACGCACAGCAACACGACCGCCGACAATCGCGCCCAAGGTTTCATGGCGCCAAGCTAGTGCCGGCACCCGAGAGTTTCAACCAGCGAAGCGGTCAGCTCCCCGCCAGGGCGTGGCCGGTGAGGCGCGCGTAGGCGTCGCGGTATTTCTCGCTCGTTTTGCGAACCACCTCCTCCGGCAGCGCGGGCGCGGGCGGGGTCTTGTCCCACGCGAGCGTCTCGAGGTAGTCGCGCACGAACTGCTTGTCGAAGCTCGGCGGGCTGCTGCCGAGCGCGTGCTGGTCGGCGGGCCAGAAGCGGGAGCTGTCGGGCGTGAGGCATTCGTCGATGAGGATCACGCGCCCGTCGAGCAGGCCGAACTCGAATTTCGTATCCGCCACGATGATCCCCCGCTCCGCCGCATACCGGCGGCCTTCCTCGTACAGATGCAGGCTCAGCTCGCGCACCTGCTCGGCCACGCCTTCGCCGAGGAGGCGGCAGCATTCGGCCCAGCCGATGTTCATGTCGTGCCCGCTCTCCGCTTTCGTCGAGGGCGTGAAAAGCGTCTCCGGCAACTGCTCGGCCAGCCGCAAACCGCCGGGCAGCTCGATCCCGCAGATGCTCCGCGACGCCTGATATTCCTTCCACCCCAAGCCCGCGAGATACCCGCGCACCACGCACTCCACGGGCAGCGGCCTGGCCTTCAGCACGACCATGGCGCGGCGGGAAAGCTGCGCGGCAAAAGGTTTCAGCACGGCGGGGAAATCATGCACATCGCTCGCGATGACGTGGTTTTCGACCGAGTGAAAATGCGCGAACCAAAACGCTGAGATCGACGTGAGCACCGCGCCTTTGTCGGGGATGGGATTCGGCAGGATGCAGTCGAAGGCGCTGATGCGGTCGGTCGCCACGAGGAGCAGGTGCTCGCCGAGGTCGAAGATTTCGCGCACTTTGCCGCTGGCGACTTTGCGGATGCCGGGGAGGTCGAGGGAATGGATGAGCATGGGAAATTTCAGATTTCAGATTTCAGATTTCAGATTGATACAAGCGGCGCGCATTCGGCACTCCAATCTGAAATCTGAAATCATAAATCTGAAATCCAACATCCCCCTCTTCATCGCCTTTCGCGTGCTCTTCAATGCGCGCTGGTACTATCCGGTGCTGGCGGTGCTGTTCCTCGATTACGGGCTGACCATCGGGCAATACGCGCTGCTCAACGTGGCGTGGGCGGCGGCGATCGTGGGGCTGGAGGTGCCGTCGGGGGCGCTCGCGGATCAGCTCGGGCGCAAGCGGCTCGTGGTTTTCGCGGCGGCGCTGATGGTCGTGGAAATGGCGATCTTCGCCTTTGCGCCGCGCGGCAATCCGACGCTGCTCTTCGCGCTCTTTCTGCTCAACCGCGTGCTCAGCGGTGCAGCGGAAGCCAGCGCCAGCGGAGCCGACGAGGCGCTCGCCTACGACTCGCTCGTGGCCGAGGACCGCGAGGCGGAATGGCCGCGCGTGCTGGAGCGGCTGATGCGCTGGCAGTCGGCGGCATTCTTCGTGGCGATGCTCACCGGTGCCGCAGTCTATGATGTCCACTTCGTCCAACGCGTCGTCGATTTCCTCGGCCTCCACTGGACCGCCACGCGCGAGGTGACGATGCGCTTTCCCGTCTATCTCACGCTCACCAACGCCGTCCTCGCGCTCCTCGTCACCCTCCGCATGCGCGAG
>JAYWEP010000206.1:0-5660 GCA_043779205.1 Chthoniobacter sp.
AGGCTGCGCCCTTCCCGCCCACCGAAACACCACCAACCCAAACCCCGAAAACCAACAGAAACTCTCATAGCGAGTGGATCAAAAACCGGGGGCAGGCCAGTCGCTGGTGCGGTTCCTAGTGCGTCCGCCTACTTCTTCTCTCCTGCCGGCGGCAGATTCGGCACCAGCTTGGGGTCGTATTTTGCGCCGGCGGAGACTTGGATGAGGGTCATGCGGACCTTGGTGGCAAAGAACTTTTCGGGGTCGGGGCGGGTGTGGGCTTTGGCGCCGGTGCCGTCCTTGATGACGAGATCCATTTGCCGGATGCCTTCGCTCCAGACGATGTCGTCGTTTTGCCAGAACTTCGTCATGGCGATGTCCTGTTCATGCACGCCGGCTTCCTTGTAGGCGCTGATGCCGATGCAGCCGTAGCCGTGGTTCTGGCCCTTGTTGGGGATGTAACAGACGCTCCAGGTGGTGGGCTCGCCGCCGGCGGGTTTCTCGATGACTTCGAGGCGCACATGCACGGTGCCGTTGCGGTAGTCCACGGGGGCGGTCCAGTCCTTTGGGCGCTCGGCGTTGAGGCGGTCGGCTTTGACGTAGTAGTGCGACTGGCTGGGCTTGGCGTTGTCGGCGTCGGCCTTGGTGTAGGGAAAGGTGACATCGAAGAGCACGAACTGCTCGGCTCGGCTGGAGGTGGCGCATCCGAGGACGAGAAGGAGTGAACGGAGGGCGGTGCGGTTGAGGAGGGTCGGTAGCATGGTGGTGATGATATGGCCGAGTCGTCCGCTTGCGCAACAAGCGGGGGAAGCGGTCGCGCAAGAACTAAGTCCATGATTGCCGACCCCGGACGGTCTGGCTACTGTCGGTCCATGACTGCCATCCAAAAGAAAATCGTCATCGACGAGCACGGCGAACCGCAGGAAGTCATCATCCCGTGGGCGCAGTTTTGCGAATTGAGCGAAGCTCTTGGCCTTGATCTCGATGGCACCGCGCAGGCGGAGTTGCGCGAAGCACTCGACGACTCCCGCGCGAGGCAGCGCGAGGCGTTCACTCCGCTCGACGAACTGTGAGGCGCGTCGTCCTCCACCGTCATGCCAGGCGCTACTTTCAACGAATGCCCCGTGATCGGCAGGCGCAGATGCGGGCCGCTGTGCAGGCCGTGGCCGCGCTTCCCGACCCCGCCAGCTCCGCCCAACGTGAGCCCGATGAGCGGCGAGTGGGCCGAGTGCCACCGCCTCCGCGTCGGCTCGTATCGAGCCATCCTCCGGGTGATCCCGCCCGAGCTGCCCGAAGCCCTCGAGGGCACGCTGGATGTCCTCGTCATCGGCCCGCGCGGCGATGTTTACAAATAGGTGCGTCATAGGATACCGGACTTCCTCATGCCTCTTCGCCGCCTTCCCACCTACCTCGCTCTCTCCGTCGCACTTTTCCTCGCGCGCTCCGCTTTCGCCGATGAACCGGTGCTCCCCGGGATCGGCGGCGCGATGCAGGAGATGGTGGCGAAAAACGAGGTCGCCGGCGCGGTCACGGTGGTCGTCGCGAAGGACAAGGTTCTCCACATCGAGAGCACCGGGCTGGCCGATGTGGCGGCGAAGCGGGCGATGACGCCAGACACGCTTTTCTGGATCGCCTCGATGACGAAGCCGATCACCGGCACGGCGGTTCTCATGCTGCAGGATGAAGGCAAGCTCAACGTGGCCGATCCGGTGGCGAAATATCTGCCGGAGTTTGCGAATCTGAAGACGCCATCGGGCAAGCCGGCGAATCTCACGATTACGCAAATTCTGACCCACACCTCCGGTCTCGGCGAGGCGAGCGGCCCGGCGGCGAAGGAAGCGAAGACGCTCGCCGATTTGGTCCCGCTTTGGCTCGCCGCGCCGATGCAATACGAGCCGGGCGCAAAGTGGAGCTACACGCAGAGCGGCATCAACGCCGCGGCGCGCATCGTCGAGGTGGTGAGCGGGATGAGCTTCGACGCCTTCCTCCAGCAGCGCCTTTTCGATCCGCTGGGGATGAAGGACACGACCTTCTACCCGACCGACGCGCAGCGCGCCCGGCTCGTCACCGCCTACGCGAAAAACAAGGACACCGGCGCGCTCGAACCCGTGCCGCCGCGCGCGGACTTTGGCACGCGCGACCGCCCGCCGCAGGGCAATGGCGGGCTCTATTCCACCGCACCCGATTACGCGCGCTTCTGCCAGATGCTCCTCGGTGGCGGCACGCTCGAAGGCCGCCGCTACCTCAGCGCCGACGCGATGAAGTTCCTCACCACTCCGCAGACCGGCGACCTGCCGGTGGGCTTTTTTCAAAACGACACCTACGGCCAGCGGGGCACGAACTACGGCTGGGGCCTCGGCACCTGCATCCTGCGCACGCCGCACGAGGGCGTGGCGGCGATGCTCTCGCCCGGCAGCTTCGGCCACGGCGGTGCGTGGGGCACGCAGGCATGGATCGATCCGGTGCGCGGGGTCGCCTATGTGCTGATGGTGCAGCGCGCGAATTTCCCGAACAGCGACGCCAGCGACGTGCGGCGTGTTTTCCAGCAGGCGGCGGCAGACGCGCTCGGGAAATAGGCAGGCCGCTAGGCCGCGCGCACGGCTTCGGCGAGGCGCATGAGGGAGTCTTTGGCGTCGCCGTAGAGCATGCCGGTGTTCGGTTTGGAAAAGAGCGGATTTTCCAGACCGGAGAAGCCTTTGCCCTGGCCGCGCTTGAGGACGATGACGGACTTGGCGTGATCGACTTCGAGGATGGGCATGCCGGCGATGGCGCTGGCGGGGTTGTCGCGGGCGTCGGGGTTGACCACGTCGTTGGCCCCGATGATCACGGCCACGTCAGTCGAGGGAAAGTCGGGGTTGATGGCCTCGAGTTCGCAGAGCAGCGAGTAGGGGACATTGGCTTCGGCGAGGAGGACGTTCATGTGGCCGGGCATGCGGCCGGCCACGGGATGGATGGCGTATTTCACGATCACGCCGCGCGCTTCGAGCATGCCGGCGAGCTCGTGCAGCGCGTGCTGGGCCTGCGCGGTGGCCATGCCGTAGCCAGGGACGAAGACGACCTGGCGCGCGTAGGCGAGCTGCACGGCGGAGTCATCAAGGCTGATCTCGCGCATGGGTTCGGCACCGGTGGCGGCGGCGGTTTCGGCGGCCTGGCCGAAGGCGCCGAAGAGGACGTTGCGAATCGAGCGGTTCATCGCGCGGCACATGATGACTGAGAGGATGAAGCCGGAGAAGCCGTTGAGGGTGCCGGCGATAATGAGGACGTTGTTGGAGATGGCGAAGCCGGTCGCCATCGCGGCGAGGCCGGCGTAGGAGTTCAGCAGCGACATGACCACGGGCATGTCCGCGGTGCCGATGGGCAGGACCATCATCACGCCGACGGCGAGGGCGAGGACGGCCATGAGGTAAAACACGACCGCCGCCGAGGGCACCGCGAGCCACCAGACGAAGAGGCCGAGCGTCGCGGCGAAGAGCGCGAGGTTGAAAACATTCTGGCCTTTGAAAGTGAACGGCGCACCGGGCAGCCACCCCTGCAGTTTCGCCGTGGCGATGAGACTGCCGGTGGTGGTGAGCGCGCCGAGCAGGACATCCGCGCCGACCGCGCCGAGCTGGAAATGCCCCGCCGTGCCGCCGTGCGTGTGGTACTCCGAAATGCCGACGAGCGCCGCGGCGAATGCGCCGAACGCATGCGAGAGCGCGGTCTGCTGCGGCAGCGCGGTCATCGGCACGAGGTGCGCGATGGCCCCGCCGATCGCGCCGCCGATGATGAGCCCGGCGATGATCCACTCGTAGCTGACGATCTCGCGATGGAGCAGCGTGCCGATGATCGCCATGAGCATGCCGAATTCCGCCATGTGCATCCCGCGGCGCGCGGAGTCCGGGTGGCTCAGCCCTTTCAGCCCGAAGATGAAAAGGATGGACGCCAGCAGGTAGCTGAACTCGGCGAAGTAGCGCGTCATCTCGGGTTATTCCTTGCGCTTCACGGCGTTCGGTTTGTGGAAAAATTTCAGCATCCGCTCGGTGATCCAGAATCCGCCGACGACATTGATCGTGGCGCACGTCACCGCGAGGAATCCGAGGAAAGTGCTGAGCCCGCTGTGCTGCGCACCCGCGGTGACGATCGAGCCGACGAGCGAAATTCCGGAGATCGCGTTCGTCGTGGACATCAGCGGCGAGTGCAGGAGCGACGGCACGCGCGAGATCACGAGGAAGCCGAGGAAGGCGGCGAGCGCGCAGACGTAGATCGAGGAGATGAGCGAGTCGGGATTCATGGTTTGTGGAGGGAGGCGAGGCAGATCACGCCGCCGTGCGTGACGAGGCAGGCGGCGAGCAGCGGGTCCGCCGGGTCGAGGGTGAAAGTCTTCGCGGTCTTGTTCCAGAAATGCTCGACGAGGTTGGCGAGGTTGTTCGCGTACATCTGGCTCGCCGTGACCGCGACGCGGCCCGGCAGGTTGGCGAAGCCGAGCACGGACACGCCGCCCACGTTCACCGCCTCGCCGAGCCGCGCACATTCCACATTGCCGCCCGACTCGATGGCCATGTCCACGACCACGCTGCCCGCGCGCATTTTTTCCACCATCGCCGTGGTCACGATGACCGGCGCTTTTTTCCCAAAAACCTGCGCCGTGGTGATGACCACATCCGCCTCCGCGCACTCCGCTGCCATGGCCTCGCGCTGCCGCGTGAGCTGCTCCGGCGTGAGCGCCTGCGCGTAGCCCTGCGCGGTCTGGCCCATCTCGCCGAGATCGACTTTCACAAACTTCGCGCCCAGCGAGCGCACCTGCTCCTCGACCACCGGCCGCGTGTCGAACGCGCTCACCGCCGCGCCGAGCCGCTTCGCCGTGGCGATGGCCTGCAAGCCCGCCACGCCCACGCCGATGATGAACACGCGCGCCGGGCGGATGGTGCCCGAGGGCGTCATCATCATCGGGAAAACGTGCGGGCTGTGCTCCGCCGCGAGCAGCACCGCGACATAGCCGCCGAGGCTCGCCTGCGAGCTGAGCGCGTCCATCTTCTGCGCCAGCGTGCTGCGCGGAATCATCTCCATCGCAATCGCGCTCACACCCGCCTCCGCAAGCTGCCGGATGAGCGCGGGCTCATTGAAAGGATCGAGATAGCTCACCTGGATGCACCCGCGTTTGAGCCAAGCGATTTCCTCCCCCGGCGGCTTGCCCAGCCGCAGCACCACATCCGCCGCCGCGAGTGCCGCGCTGCGCTCCGTCGCGATGGTCGCCCCAGCAGCGCGGTAGTCGGCATCGGAGAAATGCACCGTCGCGCCGAGCCCGCTTTCCACTTCCACCTCCGCGCCGAGCTTCACGAGTTTCGCCACCGTCGCCGGCACGGCCGCCGCGCGCGTTTCTGCGGGGTGATTTTCTTTTGGAAAAAGGATGCGCATGGCGTTGGGGGCGTCCCCGCTGGCGGGACGAAAGCGCGCATTCATATGGAGCTTCCGCGCACACCGCCAGCCGGATTATTTTCCGGCGCGTGAAACGCGCGTGGGCCGCTGTAGGGGAAGCTGCCAGCTTCCCCTACAGCAACTCACGCTTTTTGTGACGCCTTCTCAGCTTCGTCACGAGGGAGTAAGGCCTCGGACACGGGGATTCGCCGGAAAATACAATCCTCTTTGCGGCGAAGCGGGCCTGCTTTTCTTCTCCGCGGGTTTGCTTTGGAAAAAAGCGGGTC
>JAYWEP010000207.1:0-12818 GCA_043779205.1 Chthoniobacter sp.
CGAGCGCAGACTCTGCCGGAAACTGCCGACGAACCGCTCCGCGTTCGGCCCCGAGTTGAAACGCGGCACGAGAAAGCTCCGCGTCTGGTCGAGCAGCCACACGGTGCCCTCGTGCGCGTCCGCACTGGCCAGCGCTTCCACGAGTTGGGCGCGCATGGTGCGGTCGAAAAATTCATCGAACGCCGCCTCGCCCACGAGGTCCGCCGCCGCTTTCACCCGCGCGTCGATGACCGGACGCAGAACGTCCAGTCGGTCGTCAGTCAGCACCGTCAATCGTCCTGCCATATGCGCGCCAGTGCTAGGCGCTGCCGGGGAAATGGGCAAGCGGCATCCGCGCGCGATGGTGTGTCTGTAGCGAAAAACCTGCCGTCATCCTGAACGGAGCTTCGGCTTTGCGAAGCGCAGTGAAGGATCGCTGACTGAAACGGACGGAGGCGGTGGGACATGCGCGGGCTTTTCTCCCACCGCCTCCGCCCATTTAGAGTCAGCGATTCTTCGCTCCGTTCCGGTCGCAAAGCCTCCCGGAACTCCACTCAGAATGACGGCGGTTTTTTCCGCGTCCAAACCACTCACTGCCGCAATGCTTGACCCCCGAACCGAACCCCATAGCCTCGCGCGTCATGGGCCTGATCCACCCCGGAATCCTCCTCGGCCTCCTCGCCGTGGCCCTGCCCGTGGCTATTCATTTCATCCGTTCGCGGAAGTATCAGCGGGTGGAAATCGGCGCGCTGCGGTTTCTGCGCGTGGCCATTCAGGAGAGGCGGCGCTGGCGGCGGATTGAAAACTGGCCGCTGCTCCTCGCGCGCATCGCCGCCGTCGCGCTGCTCACGCTACTCTTCGCGCGCCCGTTTTTTCCCGACCGCGAAAAAATCCCGCCCGGCGATCTGGAGGCGATCCTGCTCGTCGATGCCTCGGGCAGCGTGAGCGGCGCGCATTTCGAGGCGGTGCGCAGCGCCGTGCGCGACACGCTCGCGAAAATCCCGCCCGGCGCGAAGATCACCATCGCGCCTTTCGCCGATGAAGTGCGCCCGCTCGAAGGCGCGCAACTCGACGCGCTCCACGCCGTCCCCGGCGCGCGCACGGACTACGCGCGTGCGGTGAATTGGACGCTCGATCACATCGCGCAATCGGAGCGGAAAAGCGCGCACGTCTGGCTGATCGGCGACCTGCAGAGCGCCGCGCTGCCGTCCACGCCGCCGCGGCTGTGGCCCGCGAATGCCCATGCCAGCTTGATTCGCGTGCCGCCGGCGGGCGCGTGGAATGCCGCCATCGCCAAGGTCGAGCTGCTCACGCCCTACGTCGCGGACGAGGCGGAGGTCGAGGTGACCGTCGTCATTTCCGGCGACGCCCCGGCGGCGAAACGCGAGGTCGTTTTCGAGATCGAAGGCCAGCCGCCGCTCAAGCAGATGGCAGAGGCGGACGGCGGACGCGTGCAGTTCCGCTGGAAGCCCGCGCACGCCGCGGTCGTGCGCGGCAGCGTCTCGATTGCATCGGACGATGCCTTTCCCGACGACAACCGCCGGCCCTTCGCCGCGCATCTCGCGGAGCCGAAGCGCGTGCTTTTGATCGAGGGCGGCACGCCGCTCACGCCGTTCGAGGGCGAGTCGTACTATTTGGAAAAGGCGCTCGGTGTTTCCGGCAAGGCGCACGGCCAGTCGCCGTTTGCCACGCATGTGCAGCTCGATCTCGCCAGCCTCGACGGCGCGGCGGCGGTCGCCGTTTGCAATGCCGCTGCGCTCCCCGCGGACGCCGCGGTGAAGCTCGCGGAATTCGTGCAGAATGGCGGCGCGGTGGCGTTCTTCCTCGGCGGCAACACCGACCTCGCGACGTTTGCGCCGCTCGCCGCGGCCCGCCTTTTTCCGCGGAAAATCTCGTCCGTCGGCGTGCCTGTGCCACGCGCTATCGAAGCGTGGGACAAGACGCATCCGGCGCTCGCGCGCTTTGACGGCGTGGACCGCGGCGACTTGCGGGGTGTGGTCCTGCGCGATGCGTTCGCGATTGAAGCCGGGGCTGATTGGAAGGTGCTCGCGAGTCTCGAAAACGGCCACCCCGCACTGCTCACGCGCGAGCTGGGCAAAGGGCGCGTGCTCGTTTTCACCAACCCGCTGACCCGCGCGTGGAGCGACCTGCCGACGGCCCGCATCTTTCTGCCGCTGATGAAGGAATGGTTCGCGTGGCTCACGCGGCTCGACCCGGAAGCTGGCGCACCGGTCGAAATCGCCACCGGCTTTGCCGAGACGCGCGCGCCCGGCGTTTATGAAAATGGCGCGGCGTTGGAAATCGTCGCGCCCGATCCGGCGGAGATGGACGTGACCGTCGCCGATGAAGCCGCCGTGCGCCGCGCGCTCGCGCTGCCCGACGAAAAATCCGCGACCCCGCCGCCGGAAAACGCGGGCCTGCCGAAATTCCGCGAGCGCCAGAACGAAATCTGGCCGTGGCTTGTGCTCGCGCTGCTCGCCCTGCTGCTGCTCGAAAACCGTCTCGCCGACCAACGCCAGAAACGCCATGAACGCACCACTTAAAACTCCACCACCGCTGCCCGCACCAGACTCCTACCGGTATAAAATCCGCGGCTACACGGCCGCGCGGCGCAGCTTCGTGGCCAAAGGCGCGCGGCGGAGGATTGTCGCCGTCATCCTGACCCTCGCGCTCGCCGTCATCGTCGCGGATGTCTTCGCCGGTCTGCCCGCCGCCGCGCGCTGGCTGGCGCTCGGCGCGCTCGTCCTCACCGCCGCGAGCCTGGCCGCGCGCTGGTGGTGGCGGCCCCTGCGCGCGCTCGACGAAGCGGCGGCGACGCGCGAGCTGGAGCGCGGCTTTCCCGAACTCGGCCAGCGCCTGCGCACGGTGCGCGAAGTCGAGAGTTCACCCGCCACTCAGCGGACCGCGCCCGCACTGGCCGGGGCACTCGTGGACGACACGCGGCGGCGCATGGCCGCGCTCGATCCGCGCACGCTCATTCCGTGGAAAAACCTGCGCGGCCCCTTGCTCGCGAGCGTGGCGGCGACCGGCGTGTTTTTCGCGCTGCTCGCGGGCTGGCCGGAGTTCCGCACCGGTGCGGCGCGGCTGGCGCTGCCGGGCGCGCGGCTTTCCTACACGACGGTCACCATCGAGAACCCGCGCCCCACTTTCACCGACCGCGAAAACCCGCTCATCGTCGCCCACCTCGCCGGACGCCCCGCCGCGGAGGCGATGCTTTTTCTCCGCGAAGACGGCGGCGAATGGACCTCGTCGAAGATGGCGCGCGCTGACGCGCCGAACCGCTTCGACACCGTGCTCACGGGCCGCGCGAAGGATTTCGACTACTACGTCGCCGCGGGCGATGGCCGCACAGAACAGCGGCACATGCGCTGCATGGTCACGCCGAAAATCGAAAAGGCCGCGGCTGAATTGCAGTTCCCCGAATACACCGGCCTCCCGCCAGGGCACAGCGACGGCGGCGATGTCCGCGCCGTCGAGGAAACAAAAGCGCGCGTCATTTTCCAACTCAACCACCCGCTGAAAACGGCGGGCGCGCGCCGCACGGACGGGCTCGATCTGGCGGTCACGGTTTCCGGCAATCAGCTCATCGTCGAGCACACGCTCGAACGCGGCGAGGTCGTCTGGCAGCTCACCGGGCGCGACGCCGACGGCCTCGAACTCGCGCCCGCGAGCTACAAGCTGATCGGGCTCGAAGACAAACTTCCCGAGGTCCAGCTCATCGAGCCCGTGAAGGATGTCGAGGCGACGACCGTCTGGGAAATTCTCGCGCGCGTGAAAGCGAAGGACGATTTCGGCCTCGCCGAAGTCGGCATCATGCTCGTCGTCGGCGATGATATGAAACTCATCACGCGCCGCGAATTTGCGGAAAAGGACCGGCACGAAGCGACCGAGATGGGCACCGCGCTGCTGGAGGAATTCCCGCTCAAGATCACCGACAACCTCAAGATTTACGCCTACGCCACCGACCACAAACCGCGCGACGGCGCGCGCGCGGTGAGCAATCTGCGCGCGATCGACATCCGCCAGTTCCAGGTGCGCTGGCGGCTGGGAAAAGGCAGCGGCGCGATGCCGATGAGCGGCGAGCAATTGCGCGAGCTGAGCGACCTCGTCCGCGAGCAGCGCAAGGTCGTGTCCGATGTTTTTGTCCTCAAAGAGAACGGCCCGGCGGCGGGCGGCGACATCGGCGCGGTCTGCGACAAGATCGCCGCGCGCGAGGACGCGCTCGCCGAACGCGCGGTGAAATTGAAGGCCGAGGTCGAGGTTTTGGGGACGATGAACCGCGACGATCTCGTGCTGCTCGACACCGCCGCGCAGCAGATGGGCGATGCGGCGAAGCACCTCGGTTCGCGCCTGCTCCGCCCCGCCTACCGGCAGGCCGACAACGCGCTGAGCTCCCTCCTCGCGCTGCGCAAGCTCATCATGAAAATCATGATGCAGAACAAAATGCCGATGCCTTCGGAGTGCGACTGCGACACGAAAAACAAATCGCTCACCGACCTCGCCGCCGAGGCCGAACGGCTCGCGGGCGAGGAGCGCGACGTGTGCGGGAAGGTCGCGCCCGAGCCGCCGCCGGAGCGCGAGCTGGAGGTCACGCGGCATCAGCAGGAAGTCGCGGTCACGGACGCGGGCGAGCTGTATGCGGCGCTCGTCGCGCACGCCGAGATCACCGAACTCGCGCTCCAGCGAATGGACGAGGCGGAGAAGACGATGCAGCGCGCCGACGAAACGATCCGCAACACCGCGCCGCAGGACGCCGGGCCGGACTTGCAAACCGCCGAGGACAAGCTGCTCCTGCTCGCCGCGCAGCTTCGCGCGCTCGACGAAAAAAACCTGGCCGAGACAATGGGCAAACTCGCCGAAATGGCGGCGAAGGCGAAGCAGCGGATGGAGCAGGAAAAGAAGGATCGCGAAGCCGCGAAGGAGCAGGACAAGCAGGGCCAGCCGGGCGCGAAGCAGGCCGGCGCTTCCGGCGACGGATCGCAAAGTGGCGAGAAGAAAGACGCCGAGGCGAAGACCGCGGAAGCCAAGGACGGCGAGGCGAAAAAGGATGCCGACGCCAAGGCCGGAGCAGACGCCAAGCAAGGTGAGAAGCCGGGCGGCGACAAGGACGGCAAGGACGCGAAAGACGGCGCGCAAGCGGGCGCGGAAAAGAAGCCGGGAGCCGGCGGAAAAAAGGACGGGCTCGGCAAAGTGGCCGATCAGGCCGCGACGCTCGACGATGTTTTGAAAAGCCTCGCCGCCCGCGCGGGCGGAAAGGATGGCGAGCGGCTGGCGGAACTGCGCGAGCAGGCGAAGACCGACGCGCTCGCGCCGGACGTGCGCGGGCTCGCTGGCGAAAAGGATGACGCGAAGGCCGGCGAAAACGCGGGCGGGCTGGCGGAGCGATTCGGAAAGCTCGCCGACAATCTCAGCAGCGAGCAGCGCCGCCTGCAGCAGAGCCGGATCGAGCAGCTCGCCGAAGCGCTCGCGCGCACGAAGGAAGCGGAAAAGAACGGCGGCAAGGCCGGCGAAAAACCCGGTGACAAAGCCGGGGAGAAACCGGGCGACAAGGCCGGTGAAAAGCCGGGCGACAAAGCGGGTGAGAAGGGCAAAGGCGACAAAGCCGGCAAAGACGGACAGGCCGGAAAACAGGGCGGGCAGAAGCCCGGAGGGCAGGATGCCAAAGGCGGACGGGACGAAAAAGATCCCGCAAAAGGTCAGCGCGGCGGCGGCGACAAAGGCCGCGCCAACAACGGCGGCACCGGCCACACCGACCCGAACACGCGTTATCTCAAAGACCTCGAACGGCTCGACGACGACGTCATCATCCGCCTGACCAAACCGCTCGCCGACGATTTGAAGACCGGCGCTTTCGACACCGCGCATCTCAAGGCGGTCGAGGATCGCCTCGGCAAAATGATCGACGAGATGCTGCGCGCCAACGTCGCCAGCCATCGCGCCGACCGCGTGCCCGACGAATACGGCCACCTCGTCGATGAATACTTCCGCGCGCTGTCCGACGATTTCGGCGGCGAGGAATGGAACCCCGACGAAAAGAAACCCGACGCGAAATGAACCCCTTCCAATTGGCCATACAGGCAACGACGCAGTTGCTGTCGGGTAGCGCACGCGCCCTCGCGTGTGGTGTGAGGCGCCCTCGCCGCACACCCGGCGGCACGATGAACTCGTCGTCCGGTGGGTGCGCGAACCGTCGGAGAATCGGTGAGGGCGCCGATTCCAGCACGCGGGGCGCGTGCGCTACCCAGACGCTACATCACTTCTTTCCCAGTCTTTTTACCGCCGCACTGCTGATTTCGTCGGCGCTCGGCGCGGAAAAGCCGCCGTTCAATCCGGGCGAGTCCGCAGCGCATTTTCCGCAGGAGACGACGGCGCCCGACCGCGCGCAAAAGGAACGCCCGACCAGCTACGCGGACGTGGTGAAGCGCATCACGCCGAGCGTGGTGAGCGTCTTTCCCGCGCGGCTGGCGAAGCCGGGCGAGGTGCCGGAGGACGAACTGCTCAGGCGTTTTTTCGGTGCGAAAAAACCGGACGACGAGGAGGACGACCGCTTTCACAGCGTCGGCTCGGGCGTGATCATTTCCGCCGACGGCTACATCCTCACGAACAGCCACGTCGTGCATCTCCAGAGCGGAAAGCTCGCGGACGAAATCGTCGTCGAGCTTTCCAACAAATGGCGGCTGCCGGCGAAGATCATCGGCGCGGACCCGAAGGTGGACATCGCGGTGATCAAGATCGACGCGAAGGATCTGCCCGCGCTGCCGATGGCGGACAGCGCGCGGGTCGAGGTCGGCGATCTCGTTTTTGCCGTCGGCAATCCGTTCAAGGTCGGCATCACCGCGACGATGGGCATGGTCTCGGCGACGCACCGCTCGGGCATCAAACTGACGGGCGCGGACGGCTACGAGGACTTCATCCAGACGGACGCGGCGATCAATCCGGGCAACAGCGGCGGCGCGCTGTGCGATGCGCGCGGGCGGCTCGTGGGCATCAACACGGCGATCGTCGGCGGCTTCGGCGGCAATGTGGGCATCGGCTTCGCGGTGACGGTGAATCTCGCGCGGCGCGTGCTTTTCAACGTGCTCGAAAATGGCGAGCCGGTGCGCGGCTTCGCGGGTCTGCGGGTGAAATCGGTGGACGATGCCGCGGCGCACGCGCGCAAGCTCGCGGAGGTGCGCGGGGCGATGGTCGAGGAGGTGCTCGACGCCGGGCCGGCGGCGAAGGCGGGGCTGAAAAAAGGCGACGTGATCCTGCGCGTCGGGGACGAGGACATCGGCGATGCGCCCGCGTTTCGCATCGCCACGGTCTTCGCCGCGCCGGGCGCAAAGCTTGTGCTGCACTACGTTCGCGACGGGGAGCCGGGGGAGGTTTCGCTCACCGTCGGCAAGCAGGACGAGACGGCGACGGCGGGCACGGCGATGGAAATCGAATCGCTGCCGGGCGTGCGGCTGCGTGAGCAGGGCGGCACGGACGGCGGGCTGCTCGTCGAAGTGGTCGCGGGGGATTCGGCGTTCGCCAAACAGCTCGCAGCGGGGATGGTCATTCTCGAAATCAACGACACGAAAATCCCGACGCGCGCGGCGGCGGCGGCGGCGCTGCAGCCGGGGCCGAACAAGGTCCGCGTGCGGCGCGAGGAGCTGACGGAAACGCTTTCGCTGCGCGTGAAGTAGATGAGTTGGAACCCCCGGATCGATGTTTGGGTGATCGCGCTGACGGGCGCGGTGGCGGTGGTGTCGGCGACGGTTTTGGTCTGGCGCAGCGGGACGCTCGGCGCGCGCTGGCTGCGCGGCGTGGTGTGGCTGCTGCGGCTAAGTGCGATTGCGGTGCTGCTGGCGATTCTGGCGAATCCGGTGCGCAATGACGTGGCCGGCGCGCGCGGCGGCGAGACGCTGAACATCGTGCTCGTGGATACGTCCGGCAGCATGGCGCTGGAGCGGCCGGAATCGCGCTTCACGCGCGCGCTGCGCTGGAGCCGCGCGGCGGCGCAGGCCGCGCCGCCGGGGCAGACGTGCCGCCTCGCCGGCTTTGCCGATGACGTGAAATTTGACGGCGAGCCCGCGCTCGGCGGCGGGACCACGCGGCTCGCGCACGCGCTGCGGCGGGTGGTGGAAAACGATCCCGGCCAGCGGCTCGCGAATGTTGTCGTGGTCAGCGACGGACGCCTGCACGACCGCGCCGATCTCGCCGCCGCGCTGGCGCTGGCGCGGCAGCATCACGTCGCGATTTCCACGCACACGATTGGCCGCGACGAACCGCAGATGAACGTCTTCCTCCGCGCCTGCCACGTCGAACGCTCCGCGCCCGCGAACACGCGCGTGCCGCTCGATGTCGAGATCGGAGCGACCGGCTTGGAGCGCGACACAGAGCTGGCTCTGACCCTCAAAGACGCCAGCGGCGCGGTGCTCACGAGCACGCCGATTTTTCTCCACGACGGCGCGGCAAAAAAGCAGCTCATGCTGGACTCCGGCCTGCGCACCGCAGCCTACACCGTCGCGCTCACGCGCCTCGACGGCGAGCTGACCTACGCGGACAACGACTTCACTTTCACCCTCGAAATCGCCGATCCGAAAATCCGCGTCTTTTACGCCGAAGGCTCGCACTCCGTGCATGACGTGGGCGAGGAGCGCTGGTGCGCGGGCCGCATCATGCCGGCGGCGTTCAAGCGCGCGGGCGACATCGAGTGCGATCTTTTTATGATGGCCGAGCAGGACACGCGCGGGCTGCCGCTATATCGCGTGCGCGGTTTCGATGAAGACGAGCGCGTGCTGCTCGACGAGAGCCAGGGCATCCCGCGCGACCGCGAGGGCTGGTGGAAATACGATGTCGTCATCATCAGCGACATTGACCGGAACACTTTTTCGCCCGCGCAAATGGAGTGGGTGCGGCAGCTCGTGGGCGAGCGCGGCGGCGGCTTCTGCATGATCGGCGGCAACCAGAGTTTCGACACCGGCAGCTACGAGCAGACGCTGTGGGACAAGCTGATTCCGGTGGCGTGCCTGGAGTTTGGCTTCGGCCACGGCTGGCGCGGGGCGAGGCCCGCGTTTCCGAAAACGGTGCGCAATCATCCCATCCTGCGGCTCGCCGCCGACCCGGTGCTCAATGACGCGATCCTCGACTGCCACCCGGCGTTCAAAGGCTATCACGACATCCGCCGGACGAAGCCCGGCGCGACCACGCTCGCGCGCGTGGCGGGCAAGGATGCGCCGCTCATCGCGGTGCAGGATTACGGGCGCGGGCGGACGATGGCCTTTCTTTCCGACGCCGCGGGCGGTTGGGGCGACGGCGGCTATCAGGGCTATTGGGGGCCGCAAATGCTGGCGGAGTTTCTCGGCGAAAAATCGCCGGATGTGGCTGGCAAAATTGATCCGGCGTCGGTGCCGTCGAACGAATTCTACAATCGGTTTTGGGTGAACTCGATGCGCTGGCTCGCGGAGAAAAGCGTGCGCCGCCAGCATCAGGCGCTCGTCGGGCGGAGCGAAGCGATCACCTACCGGCCCGGCGAAATCGTGAAAGTCGCGGCCACGGTGCTGAACGTCTTTGACCCGCCGGAGCTGATGAAACAGGCCGTCGGCGCGCGGCTCGTGATCGACGGGCAGGAGCGCGTGCGGCTGACTTATGATCGCGACCGCAAGGAATTCACCGGGCAGCTCACGCTGCCGGAAGTCATCCACGGCACCGAGGTCGCGGTCGTCTTCGACAGCGTGGGCGCGGGCGCTTCGGCATCGGATGAAATCCGGCTGCATGTGATGCAGCTCGACCGCGAGCTGGAGAATCCGCGCCCCGATCCGCAACTGCTCGCGGACATCGCGCAGGCGGGCGGCGGTGCGGTGCTCGAAGAACCCGGCGAGGTGCGCGCGGTCTTCGAGAAGAATCAGCGCGAGACGCAAACCGAGATGGTGCCGTACTCCGAGCCGCTGTGGAGCGAGGGCTGGCTGTGGAGCGCGCTGCTCGCCGTGCTCGGCGCGGAATGGCTGGTGCGACGATTGGCGGCTGCATGATGAACTGGCACCCACCCATCGACGTATGGATCATCGCGCTCGTCGGCGTGGTGGCGCTGGTCGTGTCGGGGCGATCCGTCTGGCGCAGCGAGACGCTGGGGCGGCGATGGCTGCGCGGGCCGGTGTGGATTTTGCGGCTCGCGGCGATGGCGCTGCTGCTCGCGATTCTCGGCAATCCCGTGCGCCGCGATGTGGCGGGTGCGAGCGAGGGTGAGACGCGCGAGGTCGTGCTCGTGGACACGTCGGCGAGCATGACGCTGGAAAAACCGGAGTCGCGTTTCACCCGCGCGCTGAGTTGGAGCCGGGCGGCGGCGGGCCAGACCAGCCGCGTCTTCGGATTTGCCGATGACGTGAATTTTGACACCGCACCCGCGCCCGGCGGCGACAGCACGCGGCTCGCGCACGCGCTGCGGCGCGTGCTGGAGAGCGATCCCGACCAGCGGCTCGCAAACATTGTGGTGGTCAGCGACGGACGGATTCACGACCGCGACGAACTCACCGCCGTGCTCGCGCTCGCGCAGCAGCGGCGCGTGGCGATTTCCACGCACACGGTCGGGCGCGACGAAGCACCGATGAATGTTTTCATCCGCGCCTGCCACACCGAGCGCTCTGCACCGGCGGGCTCGCCGGTGACTGCGGATATTGAAATCGCGGCGACGGGTCTGGAACGCGGGGCGGAGCTGGAGATCACGCTGAAAGACGAGAACGGCGCAACGCTCGCCAGCGCGCCCGTGACGCTGCGCGACGGCGCGGCGGGGAAGCAACTCACTTTCAAAGCGGGACTGCGCACCGCGCCCTACACGGTGTCCGTCACGCGGCTCGACGGCGAACTCACGCACGCGGATAACGACTTCACTTTCACCCTCGCAATCGCCGATCCGAAAATCCGCGTGCTCTATTTCGAGGGCTCGAACGACATCGCCAACGGGCAGAATGACGAGGGCTGGAATTTCAACGAATACATGATTAACGCGTGGAAGCGCGCGGGCGACATCGAGTGCGACATGTTCGTGGTGCCGAAGGGCCGGCAATACACGCAGGGACGCACGGTGCAGTTCGTCCGCGGCTTCGATGACGGCCACATGCCGATCCTCGATCCGTCGCGCCCGATACCGGGCACGCGCGGGGGATGGTTCGACTACGACCTCGTGATTTGCAGCGATGTGCTGAAGGACAATTTCACGCCGGAGCAGCTCGACTGGGTCGTGGAACTCGTGACCGAGCGCGGCGGCGGGTTTTGCATGATCGGTGGCAACACGTCCTTCGACACGGGCAAGTGGCACCAGACGGTGTGGGAGAAAATCGTGCCGGTGGACATGATGGAGTTTGGCTTCGGCCACCAGTGGAAGCGGGTGCGCCCGGCGTTTCCCGAGACGGCGTTTGCGCATCCGATCATGCAGCTCGAGCCCGATGCCGCGCGCAACCGCCGCGCCTTCGCCGCGCATCCCGAGTTCGAGGGCTTCCACGACATCCGCCGGGCGAAACCGGGCGCGACGGTGCTCGCCGTGCGCGAGGGCACGAGTGCGCCGCTCATCGCCGTGCAGACTTACGGCAAAGGCCGCTCGATGGCCTTTCTATCGGACTCCACGGGCGGCTGGGGCACGGAGTATGAGAACCAGTGGGGGCCGGAATTGCTCGGTTTGAAAGAGCGCGCGAAGCCGGTCGGCGATGCGCCCGGGCAGTCGGAAAAGCCGAACCAGTACTACAACCGGTTTTGGGTGAACACGGTGCGCTGGCTCGCGGAGAAAAGCGTGCGGCGGCAGCACAAGGAAGTGCTCGGGCGGAGCGAGGCGATCAGCTACCGGCCCGGCGAGATCGTGAAAGTCGCGGCGTCGCTGCCCGGCGTTTTCGATCCGGCGGCGCTGCCGAAAAAGACGGTCGGTGCGCGGCTCGCGCTCGAGGGCGAAGCGCGCGTGCGTCTTTCGTATGATCGCGACCGCAGGGAATTCATCGGCCAGCTCTGGCTGCCGCAGACGATCAAGGGCAGTGAGGTCGCGGTGGTCTTCGACAGCACGAACGACAACGGCCCGATCGGCGATGAAATCCGGCTGCGCGTGATGCAGCAGAATCTCGAATTTGAAAATCCGCGGCCCGATCCGCAGTTCATGGCCGACCTCGCGCGGGCGGGCGGCGGTGTGGTGCTCGACCAGCCGGAAGAGGCGCGCGCCTTTTTTCAAAAACATCAGCGCGAGGCACGGGCGGAGCTGGTGCCGTACTCGGAACCGCTGTGGAGCCAGGCTTGGGTTTGGTCCGCGCTGCTGGCACTTTTGACTGCCGAATGGATTCTCCGCCGACTCGCCGCCTTATGAAAACTTCCCTCCTCCTCCTGCTCGCCCTCGTCTCGCTCGCGACTGCCGCCGACAAACCGGATGCCCCGCGAATCATCTACCGGAGCGACTTCCCGGGCGGCGATGTGAGCCGCTGGGTGAACGGGCATGTCGGCCTGACGCCGAAAGGGCGGCCCTTTCTCGGCATCTATTCCCGCCATTCCACGGCGCTGCTGCAACTCGCCGAGCTGCCGCCGCATCGGGTGATGCGCGTGCGTTTCACGCTCTTCCTGCTCGCCTCGGTGGATGGCAACTCGAAGCAGGATGGCCCCGATTTCTGGGGCCTGAGCGCCGGCAGCGCGCCGGAGCTTTTGCGGACGACTTTCAATTTTTACCACCTCGAGAATCAGGAAAAACATCCGCAGGCGTTTCCCGACGACTATCCGATCGACCATCCCGCCGGCACCGGTGCGACCGAGCTAGGTGTGGAGGCTCAACACGTTGTTCATGGGCAGGCGGAGTCTGGAGATGGGAGAGCGGAGCTTGAGAGAGTGATGAGGACGATGCCAGTTATAGT
>JAYWEP010000208.1:0-11272 GCA_043779205.1 Chthoniobacter sp.
GGAAGCTGTCAGCTTCCCCTGCAGTCGCGCAGACCCGGCAACTATTTCCGGCAGCCGCCCTACGCCGCGCCCGCGCTTTTCGGCGCGGTGATTTTCATCCCCACGAAATAGAGCACGCCGAGGAGCAGGACGATGCCGATGACGAGATGCGACTCGTGCTTCACCGCCGCGACGAGCGCCTCGGGGTCGAGCGGGTTCTTGCCTTCGGCGCGGAGTTTGTCGCCGACCTTGCCGCCGAGCCAGGCGAGCACCGAGCACCAGATACCGGCGCCGACGGTGGTGAGGATGCTGAATTTTACAAAGCCCATGCGGATGATCCCGGCGGGGATGGAGATGAGATGCCGGATGACCGGCAGCAGCCGCGCGAAGAAGATGCCGCCCGCCTCGTAGCGGTGCATGAAGACCTCGGCGCGCGCGAGCTTGGCCGGCGGGATGAAGAAATATTTGCCCCATTTTTCCACCACCGGGCGACCGACCGCACGCGCCACCCAGTAGGTGATGGCCGAGCCGAGCCACGAGCCAAAGGTGCCGGCGAGGATCACGCCGAGGAGCGACATTTTCCCCGTCGAGGCCGCCATGATGGCCGCAGGCGGAATGACGACTTCGCTCGGCACTGGAAAGATCGAGCTTTCCATCGCCATGAGAATGACGACGCCGAGGTAGCCCCAGTTTTCGACCCAGCCGAGCCAGGTGTGGAGGAGTTCGTGCAACATGAGCGGCGTGATGTAGCGGCGCGCGGGGGCGAGGGCAAACGCTAAAGCCACTCACGCCTTCCACAGCTTCCCGCTTTTCTGCCACGCGATGACCAGCTCGCGGAAGCGCTGCACGGCGGGCGTGTCCTCGTCCTCCGGCCAGACGAGGACGAGCGGGATGGCGACGACCGGTTTCAATGGCACGAAGCGCAGCGGCGTCTCCGGCGTCATCACCGACTCCGGCACGATGCCCACGCCCGCGCCCGCCTCCACGTAGCTGAGCACCGTGCCGATGAGGCTCGGCGTGTAGGCCAGCCGCGGCGCGAAACCCGCCTGCCGGCAGGCCGTGAGGATGCCGTCGTGCGAGCCGACGCCTTCGCGGCGCGCGAGCACCACGAGCGGTTCGTGCGCGAGCTGCCGCCAGGAAACCGTCTTGTGCCGCGCCAGCGGATGCGCGGCGGGCAGCACTGCGCCGAGGCGTTCTTTGCGCAGGACGAGCGTGCGCAGCCCCGAGGCTTCGCGCGTGGAAACCGGGCGCGTGAACGCGGCGGAGAGCCGGCCTTTCGCCAGCATCTCCCACACGCGCTCCGGCGTGCGCTCTTCGAGATGGATCGAGACGAGCGGAAAGCGCCGCCGGTACTCCGCGAGCAGCCGCCCGAGGAAGGGCTGCGTGGGCGGCCCGATGTAGCCGAGGCGCAGCTCGCCCTCCTCGCCCGCGGCGGTGCGCTTCACCCGGCGCATGGCCTCGTCCCAGCGCTCGAAAAGGATCGCCGTCTCGCGCAGCAGCACCCGGCCCGCGGGCGTGAGGCTCACGCTCCGGCGGTTGCGGTCGAGCAGCGGCCCGCCCAGCTCGGCTTCGATCTCCTGCACCGCCCGGCTCAGCGCGGGCTGGGCGATGCGCAGCCGCTCCGCCGCGCGCGAATAACTCAATTCTTCGGCGACGGCTTGGAAGTAACGGAGAAGTCTCAGGTCCATCGGCGGAATTTTTGTCTTAATAGCGGCACGGCATAACTCTGATAGCGAAGTTCTATTTCCATGACAACGCCGGAACCGTCTATGAATGACTGTTTCCACGCAACCGCACCGCCTGTGAACAACCTGAATCTCGCCGTCCACTTCTTCCTGCAGATCGCCGTCATCCTGCTTTTCTGCCGGCTCGTCGGCGCCATTGCCCGGCATTTCGGGCAGCCGCAGGTCGTCGCCGAAATGGTCGCCGGCGTCCTGCTCGGGCCATCGCTTTTCGGGCTGCTCTGGCCGGAGGCGCAGGCGTGGCTTTTCCCGTGGGACAAGACCCAGACCGTGCGCGACACCCAGAGCTATCTTTTCCCCGCATCGCAGCTCGGCCTCGCGCTCTACATGTTCGTGGTCGGCATGGAATTCCGCGTGGACATCGTGCGCCAGCGCCTCCGCAGCTCCGTCGCGGTGTCGGCGGCGGGCATGGTCGCGCCGTTCGTGCTCGGCGCGGCGCTGGCGTGGGTGCTGTTTCATCACACGCACCTTTTCCCGCAGAAGACCAAGCTCTCCGAGGCCATGCTTTTCCTCGGCGCTTCGATGTGCATCACCGCGTTCCCGATGCTCGCGCGCATCATCCATTTCAAAAAACTCTCCGGCACCACCATGGGCACCGTCGCGCTCGGCGCGGGCGCGCTCGACGACGCCACCGCGTGGTGCCTGCTCGCCGTGGTGCTCGCGAGTTTCGACCAAAACTGGGCCCACGCCTGGGTGAACATCGCGGGCGGCGCGGGCTACGTCGCCTTCACGCTCCTCGCCATCCGCCCGCTCCTCGCCCGTGCGGCCTCGCTGCTGCTGAAAGACGGCGCGCTCACCGATGCGGGGCTCGTCGTGGGGCTCGCGCTCATGGCGCTCGGCGCGTGGTTCACGGACCTGATCGGCCTACACGCGGTCTTCGGCGCATTCGTCATGGGCGCGGCCATGCCGCGCGGCACGGTCAGCCGCGATCTCATCGGACGCATCCAGCCGCTGACCGTCGCGCTCTTACTCCCGCTTTTTTTTACCTACTCCGGCCTCAACACCAGAATCGGCCTGCTCAATACCGGCTTTCTCTGGCTGGTCTGCGGGGCCGTGCTCCTCGCCGCCGTGCTCGGCAAAGGCGTGGCCTGCTGGCTCGCCGCGCGGGCCACGGGAATCTCCAACCGCGAAGCGCTCGGCATCGGCGTGCTCATGAATGCGCGCGGCCTCATGGAACTCATCATCATCAACATCGGTCTCCAGCGCGGCATCATCTCCGAAGGGCTTTTCGCCACGCTTGTCATCATGGCCGTCATTACCACGCTCATGGCCTCGCCGATCTTTGAGCGACTCGTCGGCACCGGCACCTACCTGCCCGCGGACGAGCCGGACGGGCACTGAGTTACATCTGCACCCAGCGGATCAGCAGCGCGGTGAGCACGCCGCCGGCGGCGAGTTCGAGCGAGGTCTGGAGGGCGATCGAGTGGAGATCGACTTTGGGGCGGTGGAAGTGGGGGAGCTTCATAATGCGGTTTGGGCTTTAGCATCGCCCGTGCCGGGCGTACGCGCGTGTTTTTACAAAATCTCCGCTTCATCCGGGAAACCGGAATCCTGGCGGATCGAGTCCAGCCGACGGCGCATGCCGCGGGCGGAAGTGGGGTGGTTCACCGCGCGGACGATCGCCACCACGAGCACCGGCAGCGCGAGCAGCGCGCCGACCGAGATCATCGTCGTGGCCGTGGTCTTCTGCGCGGGGCGGCCGAGTTTGCCCGCGATGAGCAGGCCGATGCCGCAGCCCACGGCGGTTTGCGTGATCGCGAGGAGGCTGGTCTGGACGGGTGAGGATGGCTTCGGCATGCGCTGCGAATATGCAAAGATGGTGGCGAAAGGAAAGGCCGTTTCCTCGCGGATAGCGGGTGCCTTTTCCCGGCGCTAGCCGGACGCGCGCTGGAGGGTGAACTCGACCTGAAGGCCGGTGGGCTGGACGTTGCGGACGGCGACGGTGCCGCCGCAGGCTTCGATGCAGCTTTTCACAATCGCCAGGCCGAGGCCGGTGCCGCCAGTCTCGCGGGTGCGGGCGGCTTCGGGGCGGAAGAAGGGGTCGAAGAGCCGGTGCAGCGCGTCCTCGGGGACGCCGGGGCCGGAGTCGGTGACGGTGACGACGGCCTGCGCGCCGCTGCTGCGCGCGGAGACGACGATGGGGCCCGTGGGCCGCCCATCCGGGTGCTGGAGCGGGCGAAAGGAGTGCGCGCTTTCCGCGGCGGCGCCGACGGGCGCGGCGTAGCGGACGGCGTTGCGGATGACGTTGCCGAGGGCGCGCGCGAGGAGGTCGGGCTCGGCGAGGACGGTGAGCGCGGCGGGCACGTCGAGGACGATGGTGCCGTGGTCGCGGGCTTCGCGGGCGGTGAGGCGGGCGGCGATTTCGGCGAGGGAGACCGGCTGGAGTTCGACGTTGCGCCCGCCGATGCCGGCTTTGGAAAAAGAGAGCAGTTCGGTGACGAGCGCGGACATGTGGCGGGCCTCCTCGCGCACGTCGGCCACGTAGCCGCGCGCGGTGTCGTCGGCGGCGCGCTGCTCGAGGATGCCGAGGGCCATTTCCATGCGGGCGAGCGGGGAGCATAGCTCGTGGGCGATGTCGCCGAGGAAACGCTTCTGTCCGCTGAAGAACTCGCGCAGGCGCGCGGCCATGTCGTTGAGCGCGGTGGCGAGGCGGCCCAGCTCATCGGTGCGGGCGCTTTCCACATGCGTCTCGAAACGACCCTGGGCGATGGCTTCCGCCGCGCCGGTCATCTGCCGGAGCGCGCGGGTGATGCCGCGGACGAGCGGCAGCCAGAGCAGCGCGGAAAGCGCGAGCACGACCGCGCCGCCGACGAGCCACGGCGTGAAGTCGAAAAAAAGCCCGCCGCGCAGCGTGGCGGTGGTGAGGACGAGCGTGGTGGGCATCTGCGGACGCGCGAGGCGATCGACGAGCGGCAGGCCCACGCCGATCCAGTACTGGCGGGGCTCTCCGGCGCGGACGATGAATTTCGGGAACGCCCCGGCGAGCGCGGGCGGCGGGCCGGGGCGATCCTGCGGAGGCCGGTCACCGGGCGGGCCATCGCGCGGCGGTCGGTCGAAAGGCGGTGGCCGATCCCGCGGCGCACCGTCGGCGGGACCGCGGGGCGGCGGGCCTTGCGGGCGCGGCCCCTGGCCGATGCGCGCGAGCAGCTCGGCGGGCGGCGGCGGGAGTTCACCGGCGAGCATTTTCCCGTCGTTGCGGAAGACCGCCACGGGCACATGGTACGCCGCCGTGACCCGCGCGAGGGCAGCCGGCCATTCGTTCTGCGGGCGGTCTTTCAGCTCATCCGCCACGAGCTGCGCCATGCTCTGCAACCGCTCGCCCGCCGGCCCGGCGAGCAGCATATCCAGCCCCGGCCCGAGCTGCGCGCGGATGAAAATCCACGCCGCCACTCCGAGGAAGGCCACGTTCACGAAGAACCACGCGACGATCTTCAGCGAGATGGGAAAGCGCACGCGGCGCACGGCTTTAGTCGGCATCGGGGTCGATGAGCATGTAGCCGGAGGAGCGCACGGTGCGGATGAAGCGCGGCGTCTTCGGATCGTCGCCGAGCTTTTTCCGCAGGGCGGAAATGTGGACGTCGATCGAGCGGTCGAAAACCTCGTAGTCGCGGTCGCGGATTTCCTCGAGCAGGTGGTCGCGCGTCTTCACGCGGCCCTTCGCGCGCGCGAGCGAGAGCAGCAGCTCATACTCGACGGGCGTGAGGGTGAGCGGCGTGTCGCCGAGCACCGCCGTGCGCGGGCCGGGGCGGATGCGCAGCCCGGCGATGACGATCTCCTTGTCCGCCGCCGCCGCCGCGGGCACCGCGCGCGTGGTGCGGCGGGTCACGGCGCGGATGCGGGCGAGCAGCTCGCGGCTGGAAAAGGTTTTCGGCAGATAATCGTCCGCGCCGATTTCGAGGCCGACAATGCGGTCCGCCTCGTCGCCGCGCGCCGTGAGCATGAGCACCGGCACGTCGCTGGTATGGCGGATTTGCTTCAGCACCTCGAAGCCGTCGAGCCCCGGCAGCATGAGGTCGAGAATGACCGCGCTCCACGCTCCCGCGAGCGCGCGCTCCACGCCCTCGGGGCCGGTGTGGACGGCCTCCACGTCGTAGCCCAGCGGCGCGAGGTAGGCGGCGATCAGGCGGCAGAGCTTGCGGTCGTCGTCGATGACGAGGAGGCGCGGGCGGGCGGTGGAAAGCGGCGGGTGCATGGGCGGTGGCGTGGCGAGAATAACCGGGGTGCCCGCCGCGGCGTGCGACTTTTACACTTCCTTAACAAAATTTCGCTTCCGCGCTCATACCCTCTTTACGCAACGGTGCGACTTTGCCGGACATCAAGAAAAGGTCCGCCCGCCTGAACCGCATGAAAACTTCCCGCCTCTTTCGCTCCCTGCTCCTCGCCAGCACGCTCACCGGCCTCGCCGCGCACGCCGCCGATCCCGAGCCCCCAGCCGCACCCTCCGCGGCGGACATCCAGGCACTCATGGCGCTGCTCAACAAGATCGTCGCGCAATCCGCCGCCGCCGAAACCGCACCTTCCGACGAACCTGCACCCGCATCGCCTCCCTCCGCACCCGCGCCGGCAGCCAAAGCTCCCGCACCTGCCGCCAAACCCCCGCTCTCCACGGCCCTCAAAACCGGCAGCCTCAGCGGCGGCAGCCTGGCCCCGTCCTCCGGCCTCGATGGCCGCGGCGCGGGCACCTTCGCGCGACTGACCGAAGAAGCCTGGCGGCTGCTCTTTCCCGCGAAGCAACCCGGCAACTGAATCTCCCGAAGCACCCGCAAAACCAAAACCAAAACCAAAACCAGAAAGACCGCATCCACATGAACAAGAAAACCCTCATCCTCACGCTCGCCGTCGTCCTGCCGGCGAGCCTCGCCCTGGCCCAGCGCCCCGGCGGCGGCCCGCCCCCCGGCGGTGCTCCCCCCGGCCCGCCGCCGAATCAACAGCCCGGCGGCGACAATCGCCATCCCCACGGCAATCGTCCGCCCAAGGATCACCCCGACAAGCCGCCGATCCCGCCGCTCGTGGACGCGCTCGACACGGATCACGACGGCATCATTTCCGCTGACGAGATCAAGGCCGCGCCCGAATCGCTCAAGACGCTCGACAAAAACAAGGACGGCAAGCTGACGCCGGATGAGTTCATGGGCCGCCCACCCGGCGGTCCGCCGCCCGGCGGCCCGAAAGACGGCGGCGACAAGAAACCCGCCGAGCGCCCCTTTCCCGGCCAGAAACCCCCAGGCCCGAAGGACGGCGATGGCAAACCGCAACGTCCGCCGCCACCACCCCTCGTCGCTGCGCTCGATGCGGATGGTGACGGCGTGATTTCCGCCGCCGAAATCGCCAACGCCTCCGCCGCACTGCTGACGCTGGACAAAAACGGCGACGGCCAGCTCGGGCCTGGCGAATACATGGGCCGCCCTCCCGGTGACCACCCGCCCGGCGACGGTCCGAAGCCTCCGCTCCCGCCGAAGGAAGGCCAGTAACCGGCGGCACACCGCCCCGCAAAATTCACCCCGCAGCGGCCCGCGCCGCTGCGGGGTTTTTTGCGTCACTGCGATGCTGTAGGGGAAGCTGGCAGCTTCCCCTACAGCATCGCGTGCCTCTCAGTCTCTCACCGCGCCGCGTAGTAGATGCGGTGCAGGCGGGCGGGCGACGCGCCGCAATGGTAGAGCGCGAGGAGCGCGCCGTTCGTGAGCGTGGTGCGCCAGGGGCCGCGGCGGGTGAAGCGGCGCGCGGAGGAGCGCATCGGCGGATCGAGCAGGCGCGTGGGGCCGGAGCGGCGGAGGCGTTTGGAAAATTCCACGTCCTCCATGAGCGGGATGTCGGCAAACCCGCCGAGCTTTTCAAAATGCGCGCGACGCACGAAGACCGACTGATCACCGAAGATCGTGCCGCCCCAGTCATTGAGTCGGCGGGCCCATTTTTCCAGCCAGCGGAGATGCGGGTGGCGCGCATCGAAGTGCCGGTAGTAGCCGCCGCCGAGGAGCGCGGGATCGCGCATGGTGGCGTGCAGATTATCGACGTGCGCGGCGGTGAGTTCGCTGTCGGCGTGGTGGAAAAGCAGCACGTCGCCGCGGGCGAGGGCCGCGCCGGCGTTCATCTGCGCGCCGCGGCTGGGCTTTGGGCAATGCGCGACGAGGCAGCCCGCGGCGCGCGCGAGGTCGCGGCATTCGTCCGTCTCGGTGGCGTCGGCGACGATGATTTCATCGACGCCCGCGAGCGCCCGCAGCATCGGCAAAACGCGCCCCAGCGCCGCCGCATCGCGCCAGCACGGAATGACCACGCTCAGCGTGCTCCCGCTCACCGGCGATCCTTCTTCAGCAACTCCGCGCGCCCCGCCTCCAGCCGCGTGCGCTCCTTCGCGGTGAGGCTCGCCATGCCGGATTTCGCGATCTTGTCGAGCAGTGCGTCCATGTCGCTGGGCGTGGCATTTTCCCGCGCATCCGGCGAGGGGAGCACCCGGAACTTTGGCGTCCGCCGAAAAAGCGCGGGCAGCGAGAAGCCCTCGAAGGCCCCCGCCCGCATCGCGCGGATGTAGCCGAAAGAAACCGCGCACGTCGCCAGCGTGCTCGCGAAACCGATCTGATCGCGCTGGCTGAGGTGGCCGACGGCGGCGAGAAACAGGCAGCCGATGGCCACGAATTTCATCGGGATCGAGCCCCACCATTCGACGTTCGGATAGATCGTGGCGAAGGCGATGACGAGGCCGATGGCGAGGTGCATCGAGCCTTCCACATAACCGCCAAACCCGACGAGCCAGAGCAGCGTGGCGACCGCGACCGGCGTGGCGATGAGCAGGGCGAGAAAGCCGAAGTAACGCGCGCGGCCCAGCTCCTGTTCGCAGTCCCGCCCGAAATTGTAGATGAACAGGAGATTGAAAATAGTGAAAAAACTGACCTGCCCCACGATGAGATAACTCAGCCCGCGCCAGACCTGCCCGTGCTGCCAAAACAGCTCGGGGCTGAACGCGAACATCGCCAGCGCGGTGATCCCGCCAGACAGCGCCGAGACGATCAGCCCGACGACGAGCGCCGCGACGATGATCGTGGTGCCATAGACGGGCAGATTGCCGATGCGGGTGAGCGGCTGGTTGTCGCGGAAACGGTTCTCAAAAAACATCGCGCGAACGAAGTAGCTGCTTTCCCCGCGGGCGGCAAACGCGGAGTGCGCCGGCACGCCGGGTAGCGCACGCGCCTCGCGTGTTGTTTCCGGCGCCCCGCCGGAAACCTCCGCCAGCCGTGCGTCGGGCGGGGCGCCCGCCGCAACACGCGTGGCGCGTCCGCTACCCAGCGCGCCGGTTGCGCCCGCGCCTTGCCTTCTCCGCACGCGTTGCGTGATGCTCCGCGCCCTATGGCTACTCACACTTTCGGGACGGTCGCTCCCGCCAACGCCACGCTCGGCGCGTGGGTCGAAAAAATCCGCGCCCTCGCGCAGCCCGACCGCATTTTCTGGACCGATGGCTCGGAGGCGGAAAAGGAATTTCTCCTCGCCGAAGCGGTCGCGCAGGGCGTGCTCATGAAGCTCAACCAGGAAAAGCTCCCCGGCTGCTACTACCACCGCTCGAATCCGAACGACGTGGCGCGCGTGGAGCAATGCACCTTCATCTGCACGCCCGCCAAAGATCAGGCCGGGCCGACGAACAACTGGGCCGCGCCGCGCGAGATGTACGAGAAACTTTACGCCCTGCTCAAAGGCGCGATGGCCGGGCGCACGATGTACGTGGTGCCGTATCTCATGGGCCCGCCGGGCTCGCCGCTGACGAAGGTCGGCGTGGAAATCACCGACTCGATCTACGTCGTGCTGAACATGCGCATCATGTCGCGCATGGGCGCGGTCGCGCTCGATCAGCTCGGCGCGGGCGACGATTTCAACCGCGGCGTCCACAGCGTTCTCGACTGCCACCCCGACCGCCGCTTCGTCGCGCATTTTCCGCAGGACAATGCGATCATCTCCGTCGGCTCCGGCTACGGCGGCAATGTGCTCCTCGGGAAAAAATGCCTCGCGCTCCGCATCGGCAGCTACCTCGGGCGCGAGCAGGGCTGGATGGCGGAGCACATGCTCATCCTCTGCGTCGAATCGCCGACCGGCGAAAAGACCTACGTCGCCGCGGCCTTCCCAAGCGCGTGCGGCAAGACGAATTTCGCCATGCTCATCCCGCCCGCCGCTTTTCCCGGCTGGAAGATCACGACCATCGGCGACGACATCGCGTGGATGAAACCGGGCGCGGATGGCAAGCTCTACGCGATCAATCCCGAGGCCGGTTACTTCGGCGTCGCGCCGGGGACGAACCGCAAATCCAATCCCAACGCGATGGACACAATTTCGCGCGACACCATCTACACCAACGTCGCGCTCACGCCCGACGGCGGCGTGTGGTGGGAAGGCCACGACGACCCGCCGCCCGCCGGGCTCATCGACTGGAAAGGCCAGCCGTGGACGCCCGACTCGACGGAAAAAGCCGCGCACCCGAACAGCCGCTTCACCGCGCCGATGCAAAACAACCCCGCCCTCGCCGCCGAGGCCAACGACCCCGCGGGCGTGCCGCTCAGCGCGATCATTTTCGGCGGACGCCGCGCGACCACGATGCCGCTCATTTTCCAGAGCTTCAATTGGATCCACGGCGTCTATCTCGGCGCGACCATGGGCAGCGAAATGACCGCCGCCGCCGCCGGCACGCTCGGCCAGGTGCGGCGCGACCCGATGGCCATGCTCCCCTTCTGCGGCTACAACATGGGCGACTACCTCAACCACTGGCTCGGCATCCGCCGCGAGCTGACCGATCCGCCGCGCATCTTTCACGTCAACTGGTTCCGCAAAGACGCCGACGACAAATTCCTCTGGCCCGGTTTCGGCGAAAACTTCCGCGTCCTCAAATGGATCACCGACCGCACCCAAGGCCGCGCGCTCGCCCGTGAGACGCAGATCGGCTGGATGCCGCGCTACAGCGAGTTCGACTGGACGGGGATGGATTATTCGCGGGAGAAATTCGTGCAGTGCATGAAAATCGACGCCGCCGAATGGCAGCGCGAACTCATCTCGCAGACCGAGCTTTTCCTCACCCTCCACGACCGCCTGCCGAAAGAGCTGATCTTCCAGCGCGAGCTGCTCATCTCGCGCCTGTAGGCGCGGCTGTAGGGGAAGCTGTCAGCTTCCCCTACAGCGCGCCGCCATCGAAAACTGCCCAACAGAACCGCATCCCGCGGATTGTCCCCGCGCACCGGTTCCGCTTGTTTTAGCGCGACCCCCGTCCACCTTCCACGCCCCTTGAACCCAGGCACCCCGGCCCACCGTTCCCATCTCACCGCCACCTTCGCCGCGCTCCTCATCGCCGGCGCGGCGCTCGCGGCCGGGCTCGTGTGGTGCCAGCGCCTCGAGCACCGCTACGTCCATGAACTCGCCACGGATTTCTCCGACGCCAAACTCCAGGGTGTGGCGCTGCAAAAGGCCGCCTTCGCCGAAGACGACCTCCTGCTGCTCTACGGCAGCTCCGAGCTGGTGAAGGAAATCCCCAACAAGGCGAGCGAGTTTTTCTACGAATACCCGACCGGCTTCCGCGTCTTCGC
>JAYWEP010000209.1:0-10184 GCA_043779205.1 Chthoniobacter sp.
CGCCGCCTTTGCTGTCGGGACGGACGAGAAACACATCGCGACCGTGGATGCGGACGGTGTGGCCTTAGCCGCGATTCAGGGGCTGAACCAATTGCTCGACGAAAAAGAGGTCGCACTCACTGCGCTCCGCTCCGACATGCAAGAAATGCAGTCGCAAATCAGCGTGCTCCAGAAGGCGTTGAATGCCGGCGACGCCAAAGCGAAGCGCCCATCGGCCCACGCGCGAAAGGCCGCGCTCCTCCCGGCTCGATCCCAAAAACCATGAACACGCCCATGAGCCGCGCAGCCATCTCCAAGCTCGTCGTTCTCCTTCTCGCATCCTCGGCCATCATGCCGCGGCTCAGCGCGGCGACACGCACGACTGTGAGCGGCGACTATTCCATCACGACCGAATCCAGCGAAGCCGGCGGTGGCAAAATCAAGGGCGGTCCCGGTGACATTTACCGCATCGATTCAAGCATCGGCGGCATGGTCGGACTCGCCGTCGCCAGTTCGCCGCTGGTCGTCCTCAAAGCTGGCTACGCCGGCCAACTCTACGACGCGACCGCATTGGTCATCAGCGCCGCACCGGCGACGGTGAATGAAACGGCGACGCGGCAGCTCTCCGGCGTGCAACTTCTGGACGACTCGACGCTGCTGGCAGTGAGCGCGGCTGCGACTAACTGGAGTGTGTTCAGCGGACCGATCACTTCCATCTCCGCGGTCGGACTTGCAACGGCGGGCAGCGTCTTCCAAAACACCCAGGCGACCGTGCAGGGAACTTTCAGCGGCTTCACCGGCACGCTCAATCTGACCGTGCTCGACAGCATCGCCGATAACTTCGGAGCCTACGCTGGCGACTTAGTCGGCGACGATTGGCAGGTGCAATACTTCGGTGCGCCGCCCAATGCGAACGCCGGGCCGAATGTGGATTTCGACGGCACCGGGCAGACGAACCTTTTCAAGTACATCGCCGGCCTGAACCCGCTCGATGCCAAGTCGCGCTTCACCCTCACCATCCAAAGCGTGCCCGGCCAGCCTGGGCAGAGGAATGTGATTTTCGCCCCGCGGCTCACCGACCGCACCTACACCGTGACCTCCAAGCCGGGCCTAGCCTCCGGCAGTTACGTGCCGCTCACGAACCCCTCCGCGCCGAGCGACTCCGGCCCGCAGCGCACCATTACCGACCTGAGCGCGAGCGGGGCGGTGAAGTTCTATCGCGTGGAGATCACGCGGCCTTAAGTCCCGGCCAGACACGCGGGGCGCGGAGGTTGCGGGACGAGGTCGAGTTCGGCGAGGAGCTGGCGGTCTTCGTCGGCTCCGGGGTTTTTCGCGGTGAGGAGTTTGTCGCCGTAGAAAATGGAGTTCGCGCCCGCGAAGAAGCAGAGCGCCTGGGCCTCGCGCGAAAGGCGGGTGCGGCCGGCGCTGAGGCGGACTTTCGCCTTGGGCAGAGCGATGCGGGTGGTGGCGACGAGGCGCACAAGTTCGAAGACTTCGACGGGCGGCTGGTTCTCCATCGGCGTGCCGGGCATGGCCATGAGACAGTTAATGGGCACGCTCTCGGGCGCGGGGTCGAAGGTGGTCAGCACCTCCAGCATCCGCAGGCGGTCGTGGACGGTCTCACCCATGCCGATGATCCCGCCGCAGCACACATCCATGCCAGCCGCCTGCACGGCTTGGATGGTATTGACGCGGTCTTGAAAGGTATGGGTCGTGACGACCTCGGGGTAATACTCGGGCGAGGTGTCGATGTTATGATTGTAGGCGGTCACTCCGGCTTCCTTGAGCTTGCGGGCTTCGGGGAGGGAGAGCTGGCCGAGAGTCACGCAGACCTCCATGCCGAGCTTGCTGACCTCGCGGATGGTGCCGAGCACCTGCTCGAATTTCGCATCGCCATCCCGCACACCCTTCCAAGCCGCACCCATGCAAAAGCGCGTCGAGCCATTCTCCCGCGCCCGCCGGGCGACCTCCAGCACGGCTTCCGTTTCCATGAGTCGCCCGGCCTTTACCTCGGTCGTATAGCGCGAGCTCTGGGCGCAGTAGCCGCAGTCCTCGGAGCAGCCTCCGGTCTTGATCGAGAGCAGGGTGCAAAGCTGCACTTCGTTATTCTCCCAGTGCGCGAGATAGGTCTCGCGTCCGCGCTGGATGAGGTCGAAGAAAGGCTGGTCGTAGATCGCCTGGAGGTCGGAGAGGGTCATGGTCGGTTAGCGTGTCCAGCGTCCATTCTCGCTCGAGAGGATGGGTAGCTCGTCGGTCATGTACTGGGTCTTGCCGATGGCCCCGATCATCGCCGCTCCGGTGACGGACTTCCAGCGGCTGCTCATGCTTTCGCCCGTGTGGCAGCTCCAGCTTTTGACAAAGGCATCGCGGGAGAAAAGGCCGCGGCGGATCTTATTCAGGTCGTCCTCATGCAGCCAGACCTTCGAGGCGCTGTCGATGTTATTCGAGTAGTCAAACATCCAGCACTTCTTGTTGCTATGGCCGAAGAACTCGAAGTCCGCGATCTTCACCCGCGAGCGGTCCTGCCCGTTGTTGAGGTAGCTGATAACCTCGTCCGCCTTGTCGAAGTAGATGAGCTTCACATGGTAGGCATCGCGCACGCTGTTGATGTTACCGATCAGGTCGGCGTTGTCCTGTTTGCCGCGGTTGAGGTAGGCGGGGCGATAGACCAGCCAGGTGATCTGCGCGTCGGGCGTGGCGGCCTGGATCTGCTCGATGCGCAGACGCGACGCGCGGACGAAGTTCATCCACCAGCTATCGTGCGGCTGGGCCTTCCACTTCTCCCACTTCCACATGGAGACGCCGCCCGTGAGGATGATGAACTCCCCGCTGGCCGCCGTCGGCGCGGGATCCTCGGCGCGCAGCGGCGTGAGGAGGGTGGTGAAAATGGCGAGCAGAATGAGCGAGGCGGTGCGCATGGCCGGGGAAAGTGCCCGCCTTTCGCCGGGAGGCAAAGCGGAAAAGCGGGCGCGCGAAACCTGGCGTCGAATGGCGCGCGCCTTTTCCCCGTTCCCCTCACGGACGCGTCACCTGCAGGCGGATGAACCGCTGCGGCGCGCCGCTGACGGGGACATTGTCGCGGACCTCCAGCAGCGTCGGGGTGTCCTGCAAAATGGTGGTGCCGGACGCGCTCCAGCCAGCCGCGTTGGTGAGGTCGCCGTTGACCTGCACGCTGAAGCTCACGTCGGTCGCGGCGGGATTTTTCTGCACGCTGAGCGTGAGATAGATCCCTGACGCATCGGCGACCGGCACGCCGCCGACTGAGGGGATCAGCGGTTCGAGGCCGAGGGCATACTCGAGCAGGTTCACCGTGCCGTCGTAGTCGGGGTCGGCAGTGTCGCCGCGGACGGCTTCGTTGTTGGCGTCGATGCCGAATTTCGCCAGATGCCACGTCGCGATGGGCGGCGCACCGGCGGCGGTGTCGGTGATGGTCACCGTTCCGCCGGCCACGAGGCCGAGCCGGTATGCGACATTTGCGCCGCTGGCGAGCGTGACGGTCTGCGCACCCTGCGCCACGGAGTCGGGCTGCGGCGTGACATTCACCGTCTGCGACGATGCACCTGCTGGAATCGTCACCGGCACGCTGATCGGCGCGTAGCGCGACGCCAGCGCGGTGCCGCCGATGCTCGCCTGCACGCTGAGCGGGCCCGCCGTCGAGCCGCTGCGCGTCACGCTGAACTGCCCGGCGACCGGCCCATATTCCGCCGCATTCGGCACCGGCGTGCTCACGGTGACGACCGGACCTTTCTCGATGGTGAAGTAGTCGTCGATCACGCCGGCGCTGTTGATGAATTTCGCGTCGAGCCGGTTGCCGTCGATGTCGAGGATCACGGAGCCGAGCCGCAGCTCGGAGAGATACATGACCGGGTGCGGAGTCGGGTTGTATAGCGCGGTGCTGCCACCGGTCCAGGTGGTGGCCTGCCCGGAGCTGCCCGCGACCACATACACCGCGCCCCGACGGCCGCCGTAGTCCTTGCCATAACCGCCGTCCCCGCCGACACGACCGTTTCCTCCGTCGATGATCGTGCCACTCGTGATGAGTGTAGGCGTGGCGTAAAAACCGTCGAGAAACCATGAGCGTTCGTAGCAATGGCTGTGGCCGCTGAGGACCAGATCCACGCCCGCGTCCTCGAAGCGCGGCACGAGATTCGCGCGGGCCCAGGTCGGCTGCGATTCGGTGTCGGAATTGTGGCTGCCCTTCGTGTAGGGCGGATGATGCCAGACGGCGACCGTCCAGCGGCGGGTGTTGGCGGCGAGGTCGTTGTCGAGCCAGGCGAGCATGTTGGCGCGCAGCGTGGGGTTCGTCGTCTGCACGTCGAGGCTGATGAAGTGGATGTTTCCAAAATCCCACGAAAAATAGCGCTCGGTGCCCGAGACGTAGCCGCCGCACTCGGCCGCGGTCGGGAAGCTGAAAATGTCGAAATACGACACGCCGGGGTAAATGCCCGTCCGGTCCTGCGCGGTCTCATGGTTGCCGAGGCACGACCAGACGGGGCTTTGCCGGAGCACCTCCGGATACATGTCAAAAAGGGCGCTTTGATACTCGGCGTCCGTGCCGGTGTTGTAGGCGTTGTCACCCAGGAGCAGGACCATGTCGTTGAATTTGTAGGAGGCACTCCCGTAGTAGGCGTCGCGGACCGCACGCTGGCTGCTGTTTGCGGTTCCCGCATCGCCGAGCACCCACACGCGCATGGCACGATCCGTCCCCGGCATGGGCGCGGTCACGAAGTAATGATTCGCATTGTCGCCCGCGAGCGTGGCGCTGGTCGAGCCGACGGCGTAGAAATACTTCGTGTCGGGCGGCAGGCCGCTCACCCGCACCTCGTGCTCCGTCGTCACGGTCGCATCCGTGGTGCTGCTGGTGAGCACGCCCGGCGCGGTGCCGGCCCGGACGACGCTGTCCGACGCGGAGTTCGTCCGCCAGCGAACGGTCACGGCGGAGGCGTTGTTCATTTGCAGATACGGCCCGCGCGTGACTTCCGAAACGCCGGTGAGTTGGAGGTCGAAGCTGATGTCGGTACTCGTGGCGGACTCCTGATGAATCTCCACCACGATCGTGTTCGCTCCCGCCGCGAGAATGGCGGGCGACAAAATCCAAGTCTGCTTGGCGTTGTCCACACTCGCCGCGGTCGCGAAGGTGTCGTGCGCGGCGCCTGCGGCCAGGTTCGCGGTGCGGGCGACCTCGGTGCCGTTGATGAAGACCGCGCCGGCGTCGTCATAGAGCAGCGTGAGCCTGACCGATATGAACTGCGCCGGGTCGGGCACGTTGACGGTGGTGCGAAAATAAGTCGTCGCATTCTTCTGCGTGCCGGTGGTCACGGGATCGGTGTCGATAAAGCCGGTGACCGTCGCCTCATCGCCGTCGCCGTAGCCGAGCTGGCCGGGGCCGGACGCCCACGCGGAATCGTCGAAAGCCGGCGCGCGCCACGCGGTGCCCTGGTCGCTGCCGTCGTCGAGGTAGCGCCACGTCGCGCCGTAGGGGAGGAGCGTCGTGACCTGCGCGTGCAGCGCACCGGCCAGCGCCATGCCGGCGGACAGCAGGAGAAATCGCCGCGCGTTCATCGGGATGGTGCGGCTGCGCGGGCGGCCTCGATTTCCGCGGCGAGCTTGCGGTTGACCTTCGACGCGCGCTTGTCCGCGGGCACCTTTTCAAAAGCCGCGCCGGCCAGCCGCCATGCGGCGCGCGCTTCCTCGGCGCGCCCGGCCTTTTCGAGCAGCCGCGCCTTGCGGGCGAGCCAGATGTCGGGGCGCGGCTCGCGCGCGATGAAATCGTCCAGCCGGCGTAGCACGGTGTCCGTGAGCCCCGCGCGCTCCTCGATTTCCAGCGCCTGCTGTTCCAGCACCGGCACGCGGCCGTGCGCGCGGCTGGCCTGATCGAGACAGCGCGACGCCGCGTCCGCTTGCCCGTGCCGTTCGAGGAGTTGCGCCCGCGCGCTCGCATAATGCGGCTCGGGCGATGCGGCCACGGCGGCGGCCAGATCGGCGTCCGCCTTTTTCCAGTCGCCGCGCTTTTCCAGGATGCCCGCCCGCAGCGCGCGTCCACCGGCGTGCTCCGGGCGCTTCACGAGAAAGTCATCCAGCAGTTTCAGCGCATCCTTTTCGCGGCCCTGCGCGAGCCGCATCTGCGCGAGGCCGAACGTCACCACCTCCATGTCCGGCTGGAGCTTGCGCGCCTGCGCGTAGTCCGCCTCGGCGGCGGGCCAGTCCTCGTGCATCCGGTGCAGTTCGGCGCGTCGCAGGAGCAGCGCCGCATCGCCCGGCGATTCGGCGATCACCTGCGACACCGCGTCAATGGCCTCGTGCAAATCGCCGTGCGCAAACGCGGCGGCGAGCGCGCCAAACAGAGTCGCAGCAAATGTGAGGAGTCGTCGGGTCACAACTTGGGGTGCCGCGTTGCAGGCGGCTCGGTGACATTCGCGGCTCAGATGGCGGCGTCAAGAACCTGGTCCTTCACGCTGCGTACTGGCACCGGGGATGAAAGCGGCCGGCGGGTCAGCCGCGGAAAATTTTCAATCCCCAATTTTCAATCCCCAATCCCCCGCCAGCACCGTCGAGGGGCATGGGAATTGGGGATTGGAGATTGGGGATTGAAAATTGAGGATTTGCGGACACCGGCAGCGCGCGCGTTTCGACGTCAGCGGAGGGCCAGTTCCTTGCAGCGCTTGAGGTCGAGCTTGCCGGTGCCGAGGACGGGGATGGCGTCCACTTTTTTGATGATGCGGGGAATCCAGAGGTTCGCGGTGCCGGCGTCGGCGAGTTTTTTGCGGAGGTCGGCGGAGTCGAAATCGCGGGTCGTGAGCAGGACGAGCGCTTCGCCTTTCGCCTCGTCGGGAATGGCGGTGACGGCGCACACGCGTTCGCTTTCGCCGCCCAGCACGAGAATCTCGACGATGCGCGTCTCGACGGTTTCGTGCGGCACCATCTCGCCGCCGATTTTGCTGAAACGCGCGAGCCGGCCCTCGATGAAGCAGAAGCCGTCCTCGTCGAAGCGCGCGAGGTCGCCGGTCTTGAACCATCCGTCCACGATGACTTCGGCGGTGCGCGCGGGATCGCCGAGATAACCCTCGAAAACATTCGGGCCGCGCAGCCAGAGCATGCCGGTCTCGTGGAGCGAAAGATGCGCGCCGCTTTCGGGATCGCGGATCTGCGCGGCGACGCCGGGCGCGAGTTTGCCGATGGAGCCGTCGCGGCTGCTCGGCTGCACCGCGTCGCCGGGGCGCGAGGGCTCGGGGTCGGGGAGATTCACCGCGGCGACGGGCGAGGTCTCGGTGAGGCCGTAGCCCTGGAGGACGCGCATTTTGAACTGCTCCTCAAACGCGCGCCGGAGATCGTCGGGGAGTTTCTCCGCGCCGGTGACGAGGAGCTTGAGCGAGGCGAGTTGCTGCGGCTCGGCCTTGCGCATGTAGCCGCGGAGGAAAGTGGGCGTGGTGACGAGGAGCGAAACTTTGTAGCGCTCGATGAGGGCGGCGAGTTTGGCGATCTCCAGCGGGTTTGGATACGTGACCACGGCGACTGGCTGGAGCATGGGAAAGAGCACCGTGACCGTGGCGCCGAAGCTGTGGAAAAAAGGCAGCGAGCCGAGGACGCTGTCCCCGCGTTCGAGATCGAGCATGAGCGCGAATTGCTGGACGTTGGCGATGAGGTTGCGATGCGAGAGGGCGACGCCTTTCGGCGCTCCGCTGCTGCCGCTGGTGAAGAGCAAAAACGCCTCGCGCCGGTCGCCCGTGCGCGGCACGCACAGCGCGCGGCCAAGCAACCATGCGGGCGCGAGGAGCACGGCGATGCGCCACGCGATGATGCGGGGCTTCATCGGCGGGAGGATGTCGTCGAGGAAAATGGTGTGCGCGGGCCACGGGAAATCGCCGACGCGTTTCACGAAAGCATGCGCCGTGAGGCAGTGCTGAATCTCCGCTTGCGCGATGCTGCTCGCGATCGCGGCGGTGCCCGCCGTGAAGTTCAGATTCACCGGCACTTTGTCCGCGAGCAGCACGGCGAGATTGGCGATGAGCGCCGCCTTCCCCGGCGGCAGCACGATGGCCACGCGATGCCGCGGACACTCCGCGCGAAGGTGCCGGCTGAGCGCGATGGCCGCCGCGAGCAGCGAGCCGCGCGAGAGCGTGGAGTGGTCCATCCCGTCGATCACGCCGATGTCGAACTGGTGCCGTTTCAGCCCCCGCAAGCACGCGTCGCCGAGATGCCCGCGAAGCGCGGGCCGCTGCTGGTAGCAAAACTCCCCGAGTTCCAAAAACCGCTCGCGCACCGTGGCGATGTCGGCTTTCTCCTGCGGGATCGGCTCGCCGAACGCGATGGTCACGGGATACGGAAAATGGCGCGGCCATTTGAAGAAATACTTCCCGCCCTTGAAGCTGAAAATCGAGCCCCACAAATTGTCCGTCCAGACCGGCACGACCGGACATTTCGCCGCGCGCGCGATGAGTTCGTAGCCGCGTTTCAACCGCAGCAGCATGCCGCTCCGCGACAGCTCGCCCTCGGGAAAAATGCAGACGATCTCGCCCGCCGTGATCGCGTCGCCCGCGGCGCGCACGGCGTCCTTTGCTTTGCGCGGGCTGATCGGCAGCGCGCCGAACGCGCGGAAGATCGGATTGAGCAGCCGCAGATTGTAGATGTCCTCGTACATGATGAACCGGATCGGGCGCGGACACGCGAGCTGGAGGACGATGGCATCGACCCAGGTGAGGTGGTTTGGCAGCAGCAGAAAGCCACCCGCCGGCAACCGCTCCTGACCGTGCGCCGAGACGCGGTAGATGAAGTGCCCGAGGATCGTGCCGACGGTGCGGAGGAGGCGTTCGAGGAAGGTGGGCGACGTAGGCACGGGGAAGGAAATGACGAATGAGTAATGACGAATGACGAAAGAATGACCAAGCCCGAATGACTGAACGAGCCGTGCCGAACCGCCCGTGGAATTGTGCGGGCCTTCGTCATTCAGGCTTCCTTCGTCATTCGTCATTCGTCATTCGTCATTCCTTGCCCTCCCCGCCCACACCTTCGTCCGAGCCGCCCGCCCGCCGCGCGCTCGCGCTGCTGCTCGCGATCAATCTTTTCAACTACATCGACCGCTCCATCCTCGCGGCGGTCGAGCCCACCCTGCGGCACGATTTTTTCGCCGCGGGCGATCTGAGCGCCAAGGCCAAGACGGGCTCGCTGGCGACGGCGTTTTTGCTCAGCTACATGGTGCTCGCGCCGGTCTTTGGGTGGTTCGCGGATCGCATGTCGCGGTGGGTGCTCGTGGGCATCAGCGTGACGCTGTGGACGCTCGCGAGCGGGTGGTCGGGGCTGGCCGGTTCGTTTGTGGTGCTGCTCATCACGCGGATGTTTGTGGGCGTGGGCGAGGCGGGTTACGGCCCGTCGGCGCCGACGATTCTCTCGGATCTTTTTTCCGTGGAAAAGCGCGGGCGGGTGATGTCGGTCTTCTACCTCGCGATCCCGGTGGGCTCGGCGCTGGGCTACGTCTTCGGCGGCTGGTGCGCGGGGCATCTCGGCTGGCGCTGGGCGTTTTATCTCGTGGTGCCGCCGGGTCTGGCGCTCGCGGCGCTGTGCTTTTTTCAGCGCGATCCGCGGGAGTCGAAACCGGCGGTGGCCGTGCGCAAGGCGTCGATCCACGACTACCTCGGCCTGCTGAAAATCCCGTCCTACGTGCTCAACACCGCAGCGATGACGGCGATGACTTTCGCCATCGGCGGGATTTCGTTTTGGATTCCCAGCTACATCTACGAAGTGCGCGGCGCGGAGTTCATGCCGCCGCCGCTCGTGCCGGATGCCAAGCTGCTCGCCGAGATCAACACGACCTTTGGGATCATCGCGGTGGTCGCCGGGCTGCTCGGCACGATCCTCGGCGGCTGGCTCGGCGACAAGCTGCGCCAGCGCTACGGCGGCGCGTATTTCCTCGTCTCCGGCATCGCGATTCTCGGCGCGTTTCCAGCCACGGTGATGATGTTGCGCACGCCCTTCCCCGGCGCGTGGGTCTTCGTTTTCCTCGCGGTGTTTTTCCTCTTTTTCAACACCGGCCCGGCGAACACCGCGCTCGCCAACGTGACCTCGCCAGCGGTGCGCTCGACCGCCTTTGCGCTGAACATCTTCATCATCCACGCGCTCGGCGACGCCATCTCGCCGCCGCTCATCGGCTGGATCGCGGGGAAGAGTTCGATGAACACCGCCTTCTACGTCGTCTCGCTCGTGATGATCGT
>JAYWEP010000210.1:0-9012 GCA_043779205.1 Chthoniobacter sp.
GCTCTTGCCGTGCTGCGCGAATTTGTACGGCGACCCGAGCAGCTTCGGCTTGCCCTTGATGAAGGCGAAGGTCTGCCCCTTCATCAGCTCGTCCGGGCAGTCCTCCATGTGGTGCTTCACCAGCTCCGGCTTCCAGTCGAAGAGATCGTGCTGCGGCGGCGCACCGCTCATCGCGAGATAGATGACCGCCTTCACCTTGCTCGGCAGCGGCGCTGCTTTCGGCGCGAGCGGATTTGCCGCGTCGGCGGCGAAGCCTTTGCCCATCAGGCTTTGCAGGGCGATTGCGCCGAGTGAAAACTTGCCGGAGGCGGCGAGAAATTCGCGCCGCGACTGCGCGCGGGCGTGGGTGAGTCGGAGGTTCATGGCGGTTCAGCTTTTGGTCAGTACGGCGTCGAGATTGAGAAGGACATTCGCGACCACCGTCCACGCGGCCATCTCGGCGGCGTCGGCGTTGGCGGGGAGCGGGCCGAGCGGTTCTGTCGCGAGCTTTGCCGCGCCGGCAGCGTCGGCGCGGTAGGTGGCGAGTTCGCTTTCGTACAAAGCGGCGAGCGCCTGCACCTGCGCATCGGCGGGCGGGCGGGCGGTGCAGAGCTTGAGCGCGAAACGCAGCCGCCCCGCCGTATCCGCGCCGCCCTCGCGGACGATGCGCCGGGCGAGCGACTGCGCGCATTCCACGAAGACGGGATCGTTCATCGTCACGAAGGCTTGGAGCGGCGTGTTCGTCGGCAAACGCCGGACGGTGCAGGCTTCGCGGCTCGGTGCGTCGAAGGTCGTCATGCTCGGATACGGCATCGTGCGCCGCCAGAAAGTGTAGAGCCCGCGGCGGTGGCCGTCCTCGCCCAGTGAAGTCGGATAGCCGTTCTGCCCGCCATTGAAGGCGACATTCCACAAGCCCGCCGGCTGCGGCGGATAGACGCTCGGCCCGCCCATTTTCGGTGAGAGCAGGCCGCCCAGCGCGAGCGCCTGATCGCGCATCGCCTCGGCATCCAGCCGCTGCCGCGGGGCGTGCGCGAGCAGGCGGTTGCGCGCGTCTTTCTCGATCATCTCCGGCGTCACGCGCGAGGACTGGCGGTAGGTCGCGCTCGTGACCATCAGCTTGAGCAGCGCCTTCATATCCCAGCCGAGGCCGGGCTGCGCGCCGCTGTAGGGGAAGCTGGCAGCTTCCCCTACAGCGGCGGCGCTTGCCGGCTTCGGGGATTGAAACGCCACGGCCAGCCAGTCGAGCAATTCGGGATGACTCGGGAGCGAGCCCTGCGTGCCGAAATCCTCCTCACTCTCGACGATGCCCACGCCGAAAAGCTGCGACCAAAAGCGGTTCACCGCGACGCGCGCGGTCAGCGGGTTGGCCGGGTTCACGATCCAGCGCGCGGCGGCGAGCCGGTCGATCTTCGTCTCCGGCGGGACGAACGAGGCGAACGCCGAGAGCAACTGCGGCTCCACCTTTTCATTCGGCGTGAGGTAGTTGCCCTTGTTCAGCACATGCGTCTCGCGGCGCTTGTCGGCGGCAAGTTCGCGCAGCACGGGCAGGCCCACGGGCTTGATCGCGGCCAGCTCGGCCCGTTTCGCCGCGAGCTGCTGATTCAGCCCGGCAAACGATTTCGAGAGCGGGCGGAAGTAGGCGGCGAGTTCCTCGCGTTGCTTCGGCTCCCGCTCGCTCGGCTCCAGCGCGAGGATCGCCCGGAGGCCCGCCGGCAGCTCGCGCACGGGTGGCGCGGCGGTGGTCGCGGAGATGCGGAAACGCCCGAGCGTGTGCTTCGTGCCGTAGTCCTGGCGGAGCGTGAACATGAGCAGCGCAGGGCTGTCGAGCGGGGCCGCCATCTCGAAGACCGCCGCGTGCGCCTTGCCCATTTCAGGAGCCAGCGCCCAGCCGGTCTTCTTGTCGCCGTCCAGCGCCTTGGCCGCGGGGAAACCTTCCTGCGAAAAGTCCGCGCTCGCATTGCGGAGCGCGACCACCTTCCCCTCCAGCGGCCCCACGGTCACGCTCGGCTGCGGCGGCTGCGCGACCGTCTCTTCCCATGCCAGCTTGTGCGCCGCGTCGAAAATGCTCACGCGGAAATTCGCGAGACGCTTGCCCGCATCGCCGTCGGTGCGATTCCAAATCACCATCCGCTCGATGTCCGCATCCGCGCCGAGATCGACTTCCCACCACGGTTCCTTGTCCTTGCCGGTGTGGGTCACCGACTGGCCTTTGTAAAAGTCCCCATCGGTCTTCCCATCGATTGCGCGCGGCGCCTCGCCGCCGAAATCCGTGCTCGATTGCGTGGCCGTGCCGCGCCGCGCCACGTTCTCGCCTTTGCTGAAAACCTCGACCTCCGCGAGCGCGAGCCCGTTGTCCGCGCCCGGCAGCGTCACCCGCACGAACCGCCCGCGCACCGGCCTGGCGTCAGCTTTCACGCTGCTCACGAGGAGCTGAGTCAGGACCGCATTGCCGCCGTCCGCGCGGCCCGGCCCGTGGCCGGGGAGCGAGTCGTCGGGCAGCACTTCGAGGCGAAACGCGGTGATCTTTTCCCGCCCGTCCGCGCGGACTTTGAGCGTGTAGGTGTCGGCCTCGGGCCGCTCGCCGGTGGCCAGCACCGAGCCGTCGGGCCGCGCGGTCAGCACCGTGCCGTGCTCGGTCTTCGCACCCACCGTCGCGAGCGGCTGCCACTTCACCGCGCGCAGCATCTGCGCCTCCCACTCGTGCTGCTCGGCCTCCAGTTCCGGCGACGCCCCTTTCAGCTTCGCTTCGAGCGCGGCGATCTCGCTTTTGAGCGCGTCGATCTTCGTCTGCTGCTCCGGCGTGGTCAGCGGCATCGTCGGAGCCTCGTCCTCGCGGTCGCTGTCCTCGGTCTGATTGAAGACGCCGTAAAATCCGTAGTAATCCTTGTGCGAAATCGGATCAAACTTGTGCGTGTGGCACTGCGCGCAGCCCACGGTCAGCCCCATCCAGACCTGCCCGGTCGTGGCGATGCGATCCTTCACCGCCGCCACGCGATACTCCTCGTCGATGGTGCCGCCCTCGACATTGGTCATCGTATTCCGGTGAAAGGCGGTCGCGACCAATTGCTCGCGAGTCGGCTCTGGCAAAAGGTCTCCGGCGAGCTGCTCGATGGTGAACTGATCGTAAGTCAGGTTGCGATTGAAGGCGCCGATGACCCAGTCGCGATACGGCCAGATGTTCAGGCGAAACTTATCCGAGCCATAGCCCGTCGAGTCCGCATAGCGCGCGAGATCGAGCCACATCTTTGCCCACCGCTCGCCGTACGCGGGCGCGGCGAGCAGCCGGTCCACGAGCTTTTCATAAGCGTTCGCGCTCTGGTCGCTCACGAACGCATCGACCTCCGCGGGCGTCGGCGGCAGGCCGATGAGGTCGAACGACAACCGCCGGATGAGCGCGTGACGATCCGCCTCGGGCGATGGCTTCAATCCAGCAGCCGCGAGCCGCGCGAGGATGAAAGCGTCGATGGGATTTCTGACCGCTGACTCCTGAGCACCGACCACCGGCACCGCCGGCCGCTCCGGTTTTTGAAACGACCAGTGCGGCTTGTATTCCGCACCCTGCGCGATCCATTTTTTCAAAAGCTCGATCTCCGCCGCGCTCAGCGCGTGATCCTCCTTCGGCGGCGGCATCACTTCGTCCGCGTCCTTCGAGGTGATGCGCGCGACCAGTACGCTCGCCTGCACGTCGCCCGGCACGATCGGGCGTCCGTCCTCATGCTCCTTCAGCGCCTCCTCCCGCAGATCAAGGCGCAGCTTGGCTTTGCGCGCCTTTTCGTCCGGCCCATGGCATTGAAAACACTTCGCCGAAATGATCGGGCGGATGTCGTAGTTGAAATCCACCTTGTCCCCCGCCCTCCCCGGCATCGAGCCGAGGATGAAGATGGCAGCGAGCGTGGGGAGAATGGCTTTCATGGGCGGGCGGGACTTTCGCGAAAGTCGCGGAAGTTTCAATGCCCGTCAACCCGTGCGCGGCCTCCGGCTTAGAGGGTGTACCGATATTCCAAAATGGCGTGTCATCCTGAGCGGAGCGGAGGCGGAAAGGCGGGCGCAGCGCAGTCGAAGGACCTCGGCGGTCCGAGAACGTGCAGCACTTGTTCGGACCGCCGAGGTCCTTCGACTCCGTTTCGCCCCCACCTTTCCACGGCAAAACTCCGCTCAGGATGACACGCCATTTTGGAATATCGGTACACCCTCTTAGAGAAGCCGACCGATTCCACACGCTGCATCGGGAGCGTTGAAAATAACCCGAAATACTTCTCGCCGTTCTGCCGAGGGGGGGGGTACACACGCCTCCACTCTTTCGCGGTTTGCCGTGCGGCCCAGTGGGTCGCACGCGCTATTCGAGACAAACGGGAATGGTCAATCAGGCCATCAGTCTCTGCCGCGCGTCTCATCCACGCCCTGTGCGTTCCCCCGCACCGGCACTGCTCCGGGCCGGTGGCGAAGGCCATCCATTCACAATCGTCCCAAACTGCCGCGATGGCGGCGCGGGGCTTCCACCCACAGCCATCGCAAAAACAAAAACCCACATCGAAAGACACGCATGAAGACAACCATGAAGACCAACCACGCCCTTTGCCGGCTCATCTCGGGGCTGCTCCTGCTGGCCGCCGGAACCGCACCGACCCACGCAGTATTGATTTCGCTCGTCAATCCCGACTTCGACACAACACCGCAGGGCTGGACATCGAACTATTATGAAGCCTCGGGTGCGGGCATCACGCCTAACACCGCGCCCAACGTGTTGGACATTATCAATTTCCCGAGCGGCACTTCGCAGGCGACTCCAGATTACGCCTATCAGGACACCACCCATCCCATTACGGCTGGAGAAACCTACACGCTCAGCTTTTACGCCGGGGTTCGCACCACTGTCGGCACCGCCAATTCCATCAACGTCGATGCCGGTCTGCGTTCGCAGGGTGGAACCAGTGATCTGGCAAGGTTTGACGTTATAGGTGCCATAGCTCCAGTCGGCAGCATGCAGCAATATATCCTCAATTGGACGGTTCCCAGTTCTGGTGCATTCCTAGGACAGAATCTGGAGGTTTATTTCCAAGGCTACACGTCTTCACCCGACGGGTCTTACTTTCACCAAATCTCGATTGATACCGTGAACCTCAGCTTCACCGCCGCCCCTGAGCCCACCTCCGCCGCGCTGCTGCTCGGCTCGGGAGCGATGCTCCTGCTGCGTCGGCGTCGCGCTTCGGCCCTTTGATCCCCGGCCCCCGCGGCCTTTTAGTTTCACCCACCCACCGCCTCTCCAGCCCCCGTGCTGGCGAGGCGGTCTGGCTTTCCCACCCGGACGACCGTTGCGGTCGGGTGGAAGAGGGCGTCTAAAAGGCCGCCCTTTGAGTCTTCCGAAAATAGCCCAGCACTTTAGTGCTGGGTCATTCATCAAGAGCGAAACCAGTCCCGCAGGGACGGCAGAAAATTCTTCCGTCCCTGCGGGACTCGCGCGTTTTTCCATCGGCACCCAGCACTAAAGTGCTGGGCTATTTTCAGGGTGGCCGGCTTTTTAGACACCCTCTAAGGAAATCTGCAGCGGCTCATGGCGCTTGCTCCCGCACCGGGCTTCATTACCGTCCGCGCATGCCCACCATCACCGAAGTCGAGAAGCTGGCTTTTGACCTTCCCGAGACGCAGCGGGCCGTCCTCGCGGCGCATCTCCTCGAATCGCTCCCGCCGGTGCTGCACGATGACGACGATGGGATCGCCGAGGCGCTGCTCCGGGACGCGGAACTGGACGCGCATCCCGAGGCCGGAATCTCCCTGGAGCAACTCGATCAGCGGATCGCCCGTCGCCGCGGGTAATGCGGCCGGTTTTTCACCCGCAGGTCTATGCCGACCTCGCGAAGATCATGGAGTATTACGAGCGGGTCGCCACTCCTGAGCTGGCCGATGACTTCTACGGGGCCGGGCGGTGGAGCAGTTTGAAGAACGCCGTCATTCTGAGCGGAGTTTCGGGAGGCTTTGCGACCGGAACGGAGCGAAGAATCGCTGACAGTCCCGCGGGCGGAGGCGGTCTGGTGAAATGTGTGCGCCTTCCCACCCACCGCCTCCGCCCGTTTCTGTCAGCGATTCTTCACTGCGTTTCGCCCCCGCCGGCGCCCACGGCGAAACTCTGTTCAGAATGACGGCGGTTTTTACTGACCCGCCACCATCAAGCCCGCCGAGCTTGACTCGCCCGCGCGAACCGCGCCAAATGCGCGTCCCAAAACTCCAACCTCAACCCTCCTCACATCATGCCTCGCCTCGGTCTCAACACCTTCCTTTACGCCAGCCCCTTCACCACCGCGGACGCGCCCAAACTTTTCGCGAAGCTCAAAAAATGGGGCTTTGAAACCGTCGAGATTCCCGTCGAGGCGCTCGAACACATCGACCCCGCGAAGGTGAAAGCCGCCGCCGACAAGGCCGGGCTGAAGATCGGCAGCATCTGCGCGTGCATGGGGCCGGGGCGCGATTTCCGCGGGAGCGCGGACGATCAAAAGACGGCGGTGGAGTATGTGCGCGGGCTCATCGACCAGGCCGTGGTGCTCGGCTGCCCGTCGGTCATCGGGCCGCTGTATTCCGTCGTCGGGCTCACCGGGGCGCATGACGACGCGGAGAAAAAGCAGCAGTTCGACCTCGTGGTGAAAAATCTCAAGCCGCTCGCGAAATACGCCGAGCAGAAGGGCGTGCAGCTTTGCGTCGAGCCGCTGAACCGTTTCGAGACCGACTTTCTCAACACCTGCGACCAAGGGCTCAAGCTCGTGAAAGCCGTGGGCAGCAAAGCCTTCAAGCTGCACCTTGATACCTTCCACATGAACATCGAGGAAAAGAACCAGGCCGCCGCGATCCTCAAGGCCGGAAAACATCTCGCGCACTTCCACGCGTGCGGCTGCGACCGCGGCACGCCGGGCGGCGATCACATCGAGTGGAAGCCGATCGTGGCCGCGCTGAAAAAGATCGGCTACCAGGGCGACATCGTCATCGAGAGCTTCACGACCGACGTGAAAGTCATCGCCCGCGCCGCCGCCATCTGGCGCAAGATGGAGCCGAAGCGCGACGACATCGCGGTCAAGGGACTCGCGAACATGAAGAAACTCTTCGGCAAGAAGTAGGACTCTTTGGAAACGGAATTTCGGAATTTTTCCAAATGAACGGAATGATTTCGGATTCCCTCCAAGCCCAACCTCAACCTCCAATCCCATTCCGTTCATTTGGTAAAATTCCGTAATTCCGTCCTCTCCCAATCCACCATGAAACTACTCCCCATCCTCCTCACCCTCATCACCGCCGCCACCCTCGTGCAGGCGGAAGACAAGCAACTCTTTAACGGCAAAGACCTCACCGGCTGGAAAGGCCAGATGGAATTCTGGAGCGTCAAAGACGGCGCGATCACCGGCCAGACAACGAAGGAAGTGCCCGCAAAGGAAAACACCTTCCTCATTTGGGACGGCGAGGTCGGCGACTTCGAGCTGCACTTCAAATACAAGCTCACGGACGCCAACGGCAAAGCCGACGGCTTCGGCAACTCGGGCGTGCAGTACCGCAGCAAGGTCGTGAAGCCCGAATACTCCGTCGTCGCCGGTTATCAGGCCGACATGGAATGCGGCAAGACTTACAGCGGCATTCTCTACGAGGAAAAAGGCCGCGGCATCCTCGCCTCGCGCGGGCAGAAGGTCGTCATCCACGAGGGCGACGAACCGAACAAACCGAAGATCGAAGTCACCGGCGAGGTCGGTAAGTCCGACGAAATCCAGGCCGGGATTCATCCCGCGGAGTGGAATGAGTACGTCGTCATCGCCAAGGGCGGGCACCTCCAGCATTTCATCAACGGCAAGCAGACCGTGGACGTGACCGACGAAACCGCCATCGGTGCAAGGACCGGCGTCCTCGCGCTCCAGCTCCACGCCGGCACGCCGATGACCGTGCAGTTCAAGGACATCGTGCTCAAGACGGGCAAATAACCGCGCGGCTTCCGCGTTCATTTCAAAAGACCACCGGTGCCTCGCGCGCCGGTGGTCTTTCTTTTTGCGAGCGCAGAGCGGCTGTAGGGGAAGCTGTCAGCTTCCCCTGCAGCAACGCCTGCACTTGCCGCCGCGCCGGATTTGCTGGCAACTCCCGCCTGCCAAAATGAATCCGCCGTCCAATCCACAGCCTTGGTACCGCCATCTTTACGTGCAGGTGCTCATCTCCGTGGCGCTCGGCATCATGATCGGCTACTTCCGACCGGCCTTCGGCGAATCGCTCAAGCCGCTCGGCGACGGCTTCATCAAGCTCATCAAGATGATGATCGCGCCGATCATCTTTTGCACCGTCGTCCACGGCATCGCCTCGATGAGCGATTTGAAAAAGCTCGGGCGCGTGGGGATGAAGACGCTGCTCTATTTCGAGGTCGTCTCGACTGTCGCGCTCGTCATCGGTCTCATCGTCGTGAACGTGCTCCAGCCCGGCGCGGGCTTTCATCACAGCGCGAGCGCGGGCGATGTCGCGGACGCGCAGAAATTCGCCACCAAGGCGCACTCGCTGAGCACCGTGGAGTTCCTGCTGAACATCATCCCGACGACCTTCTTCGATGCGTTTGCGTCCGGCGATCTGCTGCCCGTGCTGCTCGTCTCCATCCTCACCGGCTTTGCGATTTCCGGCATGGGCGCGCACGCCGCGCCGGTGCTGCGCGCGGTCGAGTTTGGCTCGGAGATTTTCTTTAACATCCTGCGGTTCGTCGTGCGACTCGCCCCGCTCGGCGCGTTCGGCGCAATGGCTTTCACGGTCGGAAAATATGGCTTCGGCTCACTCGCCAATCTGCTCGCGCTCATGGCCGGCTTTTACCTGACGGCGATCATTTTCATCCTCGTCGTGCTCGGCTCCATCGCGCGTGTGGCGGGCTTCTCGATCCTGCGCTTTCTGGCCTACATCAAAGACGAACTCATCCTCGTGCTCGGCACCAGCTCGAGCGAGACGGCGCTGCCCGGCATCATGCAAAAACTGCGCCGCCTCGGCTGCGCGGAATCCACCGTCGGCCTCGTCATCCCGACCGGCTACAGCTTC
>JAYWEP010000211.1:0-5216 GCA_043779205.1 Chthoniobacter sp.
CCCAGCACCGGCCCAACCTCCCCTCCCAGACCAGAAACCGCCTCCGCTCCTCGCCCACAGCACGAAGGCTGCCGAACACTACTGGCTCCAGCTTGGGAATGCCAGTTGTCTTGGAAGCTCCGCTTCCAATGGCGTGGCTCAAGCCGACGGCCGCACTGCTGGCGGGCGCGGCGAAGCAGAGCTTCGGGGACAAGTGCGTTCCCAAGCTGGAGCTTGGGAACGAGGAGCGCTGCATCGGGGCTGCTTGCCTTTTAGTCGTCGTCCTTGTCCGCGCCGGGCTTCTTTTTGGCGGTGAGGACGAAGGCGGCGTGGCGGGGGGCGGGCGGACGGCTGTCGGCACCGCGGAGGGCGTGCCAGAGGAGGTCGTTGAGGGTGCGGTCGTCGATGGCGTCTTCGCGGGTGAAGTTCATCTTCGCCGAGGCGCGTGCGCCGAAACTGAAGATGGTGTTTTTCTCCCCGAGATCGACCTGCGCCGGGCGCGCGGTGTAGGGCGCGAGGTCGGGCTCGGGCTGGAAGGCGGGGAGCATGGGGCGGGCGGCGGCGTCGAACTGGCTCATGGGGCGGAGGCCGAGGAGCAGCTCGATGGTGTGGAGCATGGAGCTGGTGGAATACATGTGGCTATCGACCGCGCCGTGGCGGGCGTAGGGGGAGATGAGGAAGGCGGGGCTGCGGTGGGCGTCGATGTGGTCGGGGCCGTTTTGGGCGTCGTCCTCGAGGACGAAGATGGCGGTGTGGGGCCAGAATTTCGAGCGGGTGACGGCTTCGACGAGGCGGCCGAGGGCGAGGTCGTTGTCGGCGACGGCGGCGCTGGGGGTGGGTTTGCCGACGCTGGTGCCGGAGGTGTGGTCGTTGGGGAGGCGGATGATTTGCAGGCGGGGCATGGTGCCCTCGGCCTCGAAGCGGTGGAGTTCGGCGATGAAGCGGTCGGCGCGGAGCTGGTCGGGGTAGCCGGTGTCGAAGGAGCGGAAGAGCGGGTCGAAGTGGCCGCGGAGGGCGGGGAGGCGGGCGGTGGCGGGGTCGGCGGGGGTTTTGCCGTTGCGGACGAATTCGCCGTAGCTGCGGTAGGTGACGCCGGCGAGTTTGGCGGCGTCCCAAAGGTAGCCGCGGGCGGGGGTGGCGATGGGAAAGTCGCCTTCGGAGGGATAGGGGTATTTGCCGGTCTTGGCGTGGCCGTAGGAGAGGGGCCAGGTTTTTTCGACGAAGTCGGTGGCGTAGGCGCCCATGCTCCACTCGTGGCCGTCGGCGGAGACTTCGGCATCGACGTAGAAGTTGTCGAGGAGGACGAACTGGCGGGCGAGGGCGTGGTGGTTGGGGGTGACTTTCTCGGGGAAGAGGCAGAGGGAGGCGTCGCCGTTGCCTTCTTTCATGTCGCCGAGGATCTGGTCGTAGGTGCGGTTTTCTTTGATGATGTAAAGGACGTGCTCGACCGGGGGGAGAGGAGAACGTTCAACGTCCAACTTCCAACGTTTAAGGTTCAAGTCCGACGCCTGCCCGGCGGAAGCTGGCGCAGCGGCGCCGGCATCCTCCGTCGTTGAACGTTGAACGTTCTCCCCTTCCCCATTCCGCGGAATGCCGGCGTAGGCGAGGGCCGTCCACGCTTTCATCTGCGGCTCCCACTTTTCGCTCTGGGGCAGCGGGATGAAGGAGACGCTGCCCTGCATGAGGCCGCCGATGTACTGGGACTTGTCGCCCTTGAAATCGCCGGGGCGCGGGCCGGCTTTGGGATTCGGGAAGGAGCGGCTGCCTTTGCCGTTGGCGACGAGGAGCGTTTTGCCGTCGGCGGTGACGCGGACGCTGGTGGGATACCAGCCGGTGGGGATGAAGCCGAGGGCGCGGGCGGCGCCGGCGGTGGCGATGTCGAAGACGGCGACGGCATTGAGGCCGGCGCAGGCGACGAAGAGGCGCTGGCCGTCGGGGCTGACGGCGAGGGCGTTCGGGGTGGTGCCGGGTGGGGCACCGGGGGTGAGTTCGGCGAGGAGGGTCTCGGCGGGGAGGCCGGTGTCGGTGTCGAGGAGGGCGACGGTGTTGGTATTGGCGGTGGCGACGAAAAGGCGGCGGCCGTCTTTGCTGAGGACGAGTTCATTGGGATGGGCGTCGGTGGCCCAGCGGGTGAGGAGGGTGAAGGTGGCGGTGTCGATGACGGCGATGTGGCTGCGGCCCCAGCAGGAGACGTAGAGGCGGTGGCGCTTTTCATCGAGGACGCAGGCGTAGGGGAAGGGGGCGGAGGGGTCGGTGGCGTCGAGGAGGGCGCGGTCGCGTTTGGTGATGGAGGGGTCGTCGGTGGTGGGCTCCTGCTCAGGCGCGGGTGCGGCGGGCTCGCCGAGGGCGAGGTGGTCGGGTGGCGGGCCGTCCTTGCCGAGGTTCAGGCGGGTGACGCTCTGGCCCCAAAGGTTGGCGATGTAGAGCGTGGAGGAGTCGGCGCTCAGGGCGAGGCCGGCTGGGACGCCGCGCTCTTTTTTGTCGCGCAGCGGGTAGGGACTCATCTCCTCGAGCTTGCCGTCGTCGAAGCGGAAGACATGGACGGTTTCATCCGAGGAGCCGGAGCAGAAGACGCGGGTGCCATCGCGCGAGAAGGTGAGGCCGTAGAACGCTTCCGGGACGCGCTGGCGGGAGACGATGGCGCGGGTGGCGAGGTCGAGGACGACGATCTCGTGCGGCCCGTAGCCGCAGTGGAGGACGGCGGCGAATTTACCGCCGGGATGGAGGGCGAGATTGACGGGAAAGTCCCCCACTCCGACCTGCTCGCCCGCGGGGCGGAGCTGCCACTGGTTCGGCAGGAGGACCGCGCCATCCGGCAGCGGCCCCGGCAGTTCACGCGCGGGATTTTCTGGCGGAGCCGAAAACGCGGAAACCAGAACCGCGCACCACGCGGCGAGGAAGGGGGAGATACGCACGGGAGCGGGGCCGCGCGGGTGGGTCAGTTGCTGTTCTTGCTGGGTTTGGTGGCGTGCTTGGCCATGCTTTCAAAGGCCGAGGTGCTCTGGACTTTGAGGAGTTCCTTGCCGTCCTGCTTGACGATGACCTGCCACTCGGCCTTGTCCTTTTCCGCAGGGCCGTAGTCCTTGTAACCGCCGACTTCGGCCTTGCCGATGACCATCTCGGTGATCTCCGCGGGTTTCAGCGCCTTGAGCTTTTCGGAGCCGGTGTAGCTCGTGATGGTCGTGCCGTAGTATTTTTTGACGAGGATGGTCCAGACGACTTCGCCCTCGGGCATTTCCTTGAAGGAGAGGTTTTTGATGACGGCTTTGAGTCCCTGAACGCGGTTGATGCGGTCGGAGTAGTAGCCGTTGCCGTGAGTGTCGTTGTTCTCGATGGTGGTCTTGCCGACGGTGAGGCTGAGGCCGTTTTTTTCCTCGGCGCGGGTGGCGGCGAGGGTGAGGGTGAAGACGATGGCGAGGAGGAGCCGGAGGTGCGTTTTCATAGGGATTGGGTTAAAGCGGGTGCAACCGCGGGGGTCAATCAAAGTTTCGGACGGGATGAAACGGAGGCATGATGGCTGCTTTTAATTATGGAAATTATGCGCTCGCAAAGAAACCTGCCGATCATCACCGCTTATTCGCTGCTCTTCACCGTCGCCCTCGGGATCGTGGCGGAAGACCTGTGGACGCAGGCACATCCCACCCGCACGGCGGCGCGGCAGGTGCCGGCGGCAAAGGCGCGGGTCGCCGCCCGGCCCGCCAGCCCGGTGGTGGCACGACTGGACGTGGCCACCCGCTGACGTTTTGCTTTTTTAACGTAGAGACGCAGAGGCGTGCCGGACGCAGCGAAAGCTCTGGAGCAATCACATCCGGTGCGTTCGCTTTCGGGTTGGAGAATCGCTGCGATCTCTGCGCCTCTGCGTCTCTGCGTTCAACGAAAAACCTCTCCCATCGGCATTGCTCCGCCTGAGATTTAGCTTGGTCTCGCGCGGGGCGGCTGGCGTATGGGTGGCGCATGACCGAGACGGAAGCCTGCATCGCGCTGAATATGGTGCCGAATCTCGGCCCGGTGCGGCTGCGCAGGCTGCTGGAGCGGTTTGCAACGCCGGAGCAGGTGCTGCGGGCGCGGGGCGGGCAATTGCGCGAGGTGGAGGGCGTGGGGCCGGAGGTGAGCGAGGGAATCGCGCAGTGGGAAAGCACGGTGGACCTGGCGGCGGAGCTGGCGCGGGTGCGGGACTTCGGCGCGGAGGTGGTGACGCAGGCGGATGCCGTGTATCCGCGGCTGCTGCGTGAAATCTACAATCCGCCCATCGTGCTCTACGTTTGGGGAAAGCTGACCGAACGGGACCAGCACGCGCTGGCGGTGGTCGGCTCGCGGAAGACCTCCCACTACGGCCTGGAGTGCGCGAAGAAAATCGCCTACCAGCTCGCCTACGCGGGCCTGACCGTGGTGAGCGGACTGGCGCGCGGCATCGACACGGCGGCGCATCAGGGCGCGCTCGCCGCGCAGGGCCGCACGGTGGCGGTGATCGGCTCGGGGCTCATGGATTTGTATCCGGTGGAAAACGCGGGGCTGGCAGAAAAAATCGCCGCCTCGGGCGCGGTCGTGAGCGAGTTCCCGATGACCTTTCCGCCCACGCCGCAGACCTTTCCCTACCGCAACCGCATCGTCGCCGGCTGGAGCAGCGGGCTGCTCGTCGTCGAGTCGGGGCTGAAAGGCGGCGCGCTGATCACCGCCGGGCAGGCGCTGGAGCACAACCGCACCGTCTATGCCGTCCCAGGCCCCATCGACCGCCCGACTTCCGCGGGCACCAACCGCCTCATCCAGCAAGGCGCGAAACTCGTCACCGGCGCGGCGGACATCCTCGACGAACTCAACCTCCTCCTCCCGCCCGAACGCCCGAAAGCCGCATCCGTGGAGCTTTCCGCCGACGAGGCAACCATCCTCGCCACCATCGAGACCAGCGAGACCCCGCTCGATTCCATCGTCACAAAATCGGGCTTGCCGATGCCGAAAGTGGCGTCCACGTTGCTCGCCCTCGAAATGAAAAGGCGGGTCAAACAGCTCCCCGGCCAGCAATTCGTCCGCCTCGCCTAATCCTACTGCACATGTCCAAGACCCTCGTCATTGCCGAGAAACCCAGCGTCGCCACTGACCTCGCGAAAGTGCTGGGCGTGAAGAAAATCGGCGACTGGTACGAGGACGACAAGTGGGTCATTTCCTCAGCCGTCGGGCATCTGCTCGAGATCGCCCCGCCCGAGGGCTTCGAGCCGGCGCGTGGGAAATGGAAGATCGAA
>JAYWEP010000212.1:0-22378 GCA_043779205.1 Chthoniobacter sp.
CGACTGTAGGGGAAGCTGTCAGCTTCCCCTACAGTCGCGCCGCCGTGTTTCATGCCCCCATCCGAAACTCGACACCGCGCGCATCGCGTTTGAAACTTCCGCAACTTCGCGCAGTTTCAGCCTCACCCCATCCGCCCATGAAAACCTCCCCGATCCTCATCCCATCAGCCATCGACCGCCGCCGCTTCCTCACCCGCAGCGGCCTCGCCCTCGCGCTCTTCGCCACGCCCGGCGCCTTCGCCGAGGAACTCCTCCGCACGCCGCCGCAAACCGAAGGGCCGTTTTATCCCGACCATCTCCCGCTCGATACCGACAACGATCTCATCGTCGTCAACGACAGCCTCACGCCCGCCGTCGGCGAGATCACCTACGTCAGCGGGCGCATCCTCGACGCCAGCGGCGCACCAATTCGCAACGCCACCGTGGAAATCTGGCAGTGCGACCACAGCGGCGCGTATCTCCACAGCCGCACCGGCAACGCCGACCAGCGCGACAAAAATTTCCAGGGCTTCGGGCGCTTCTTCACCGGCAGCACCGGCGAGTATCTTTTCCGCACCATCAAGCCCGTCGCGTATCCCGGCCGCTGCCCGCACATCCACTACGCCGTGAAGATGAAGGGCCGCGAAAAGTGGACGACGCAGTGCTACATCAAAGGCGAGGCGAGCAACGAAAGGGACGGCGTCTGGCGCGGCATCCGCGATGAAAAGCAGCGCGAGTCCGTGACCGTCGATTTCGCCGCGCTCAAAGACGCCAAGGCCGGCGAACTCGCCGCCCGCTTCGACATCGTCATGGGCTTCACGCCCGCGGCGTAGCAATCCCGCGAAGCGGCACTCCTCCGCGGGTAGCGCACGCGCCCCGCGTGTTGGAATCGGCGCCCCGCCGATTCTCCTCCGATCCCGCCAAACCGATCCACCGTCGGGCGGCGGGGCGCCGCCCGCAACACGCGAGGGCGCGTGCGCTACCCGCGTTAACGCTTGTCGTACAGCAGCGCCGCCTTCGCCTCGCGCAGCTTTCCCAGTTCCGCCTCCAGCGCGTCGCGCTGCGCACGCGACTCCGGTGAAAGCCCGCGCTCCGCGGCGCTCGGCACCAGCGCGAGCTGGCTCGCGCGCAGGCCGTCCGGCGCTTTGCCATCCTTCGGCTTCTTGACCACCCGCAGGCCCGCGTACCACTCCGGCGGCACCTTCGTTGCCGCTGCGGATGCCGCCGCGCTGGCGTGGCGGTGCCGTGGAAAGAGGGGGACGCTCGCTGGGGCGGCCCGTGGGGTTGGCGTTTTGCACCGTCGGGCTGGCCTGCGCACCGCCGCCGCCCGAGCCCTGCGCCATCTGCCCGGCTTGCCCCTCACCCTTTGCCCTGACCCTCCTCTTTGCCCTGACCTTGCGCGCTTCCCTGCGCATTTTGTCCGTCCTGATTTTGCTCGCGCGGCTGTGCGTCTCCGGGTAGCGCACGCGCCTCGCGTGCTGGTTCCGGCGCCCCGCCGGAACGGTCTTGCGGGTTCGCCACGCGCTTTCCATTTTCCGCATTGCCGGAAGTTCGCGAGGACGAGGCGTCCTCGCCAGCACGCGGGGCGCGTGCGCTACCCGGAGCTTGCGCATCCGCGTCGTCTCCTGATTTCGGCTGCGCCAAATCCGGTCGCGCTTGCGCGAGTTCGCGCTTGAGTTGGTCTGTGAGCGTGTCGAGCTCTGCGCGGGCTTGGCGGAGTGCTTCGGCTTCATCGCCGAGGACGCTGCCGGCGGCGCGCTCGATGCCGGTCTTCAGCTCCTCGATTTCCTGACGTGCCTTTTCCTCAAACTTCCGTGCCTCCTTCGCGTAACCGGCTTGTGCGAGTTTTTGCGTCTTGTCGAGCGTGTCGCCGGTGCCGGCCTGCGCGGTCTTGCGGAGCGTGTCGTAAAGCTCCTTCGCGAGCAGCGGCTCGGCGGCTTCGGCCTGCTCGCTCACGCGCTGCATCTGCCCGGTGAGCTTGCCGAGATCGCCCTGCTGTTTGGTGAATTTCTCGGCGAGCTGTTCGCGCTCGCCGGAGCCATCGAGTGTGGGCCGTTCCGCCTGCGCGGGCTTGGCTTGGAGTTTGTCGGCGATCTGCTGCTGGCGCTCGGCGAGTGCGCGGGCGTCGGCGCGCATGTCGCGCATCTCGTCTTTGAATTGCCCGCTCGTCTTTTTCCGAAACTCATCGCGCATCGCCTCCAAATCCCTGGCCGCGCGCGTGCCGCTGGCCAGCGCCTGCGATGGTGCGCCCTGCTGCATCGCTTGCGCGGCCTGCTGCGCCTCGCCGCGCGTTTTGTCGAGCTGCGCGCGCTGGTCGGCGAGCTGCGCCTGCTGCGCCGATTGCTCCATCTTCTGCCGCGCCTCATCGACATCCGCGAGCATCTGCTGCTCCTCCTCGCGCAAGCGCTGGAGCTGGCGGCGCACCTCCTCTTTCTGCGGCTCGGTCTTCGCCTCCTGGAGCGCGGTCTGGAGTTCCTTGAAAGCTGAGGCGGTCGGTTTTTTCATCGGCCTGCTGCTCAACAGCAGTCAGCAGCAGTGCATGCAGGTCGGGATGCTGTTCCTCAATGCGGCGCGCGATCTCGCGGTAATCCGGAGTCCACGAGTTTGCCCTTTGACGAGCAGCCCACCAAATAAACGGGACGTAAAAAGCTAGACCGACTCCAAGGCGGAAGTCGATCGCTCGACCAGCGAGTGAAATCGCGAGCATCGTTAGGATTGCTCCGGCCAAGAGAATCAATCTGCGTTGCGTGCGATGCCGGCGGACAATCGGCTCAAGAACGAGAATGAGCAGCGGAGTAGTCATGCAGGTGCGGTGGTTGAACTGCGGTTGGCGCGCGAAAGTTTCCCGGCAATCAGCGTTTCAAGCAACAACACTCCGAGGGCGGCGACGATTAGCCAGCGCCAGAGCTTTTACTGGCCCTCGATTTCGACGGCCTGGCGCTGGGCGAGCTGCTGCGGCGTCGGCGGGCACGCCTCGACGACCGCGGACGGCAGCGGGACGCCGAGGGCGGTGAAGCGCGCGAGCGGGAGTGGCGAGGTGCGGCTTTCGTCGGGCGCGAGGTTCACGACGAAGCGCAGATGGCCGGGGCGATGCCGCGCGGGGAGGTTCGCGCACCGTTTCGTCGAAGGTCAGCAGGCCCGTGGCGTCGCCCTGCTGCGCGAGGAAGTAGGCGAGCGTGGCGGCGAGGGTGCGCGCGTAGTCGGTCTTCGCCACGCCGGCTTTGCCGGTGAAGCTCATCGAGCGGCTGTTGTCCACGAGCAGGTAGGCGCGCAGGTTCGTCTCGTCCTCGAATTTCTTGATAAAATAGCGGTCGGTGCGGCCCACGAGTTTCCAATCGAGCCAGCGCGGATCATCGCCCGTCGCGTAAGGCCGGTACTCGCTGAACTCGACCGAGAAGCCGTGATACGGCGAGCGATGCAGCCCGTGTCAAAACCCCTCGACCACCGTCCGCGCCCGCAGCTCCAGATTGCGGATGCTCATCAGCGCCGCAGGGTCGAGGAAGCTGGAGGCTTTGGCTGCGGCGCTCATTCCTCGGCGAGTCGCCGCAGCTCGGCTTTGTAATCGCGGCGCGGTATGTCGGGCTCATACCCTTTGTTCCGGCGTTCGATCGCGATGGCGATGATCTCTTGGCGCACGTTGATGTTCTTGCCCCAAAGCTCCTGCCAGAGCACGGCGGTGTTGGTCGTAATGTCGCCGATCATTTCCTCGTCAAATCCTGGCCGGAAAAGGTCCACGGCAGCTTGCAGTTCGCTGCGCAGTTCATCCTCGGTGGGATGGCCGGTGCGCTCGATGACCAAGCGAAATGCGGCGAGATCTTTGTCCGCGAGTCGATGGAGCTTCGCGATGAGAATGTCGATGGGATGAGGAAGCGTGAGCCGCACGTTGCCGATTTGCGTGGTAAAGGCGCGGGCCTTCCAGCGCGGGCTGGTGCGGAAGTTTCCCTCATCGCAAAGCTGCACGTACTGCCCGTCGGTCTGTTCTTTGGAAAGTCCCGCGCGTTCGATGGCCGCGGCCACCTCGTCGCTCGACTCGCCGAAATCGCTGACAAACAAATCCACGTCCTGACTGATGAAGCCCGATTCCAATGCGAGCTGGAGCGGCGACGAACCAAAAAGGGTGAGTGACCATTCGCGGTCGGACGGCAGCGCGTCGATCAATCGCCGCAGCGTCTTCCCGGCGGTCGTTTCCCAATCAACGTGCGTGACCCAAGGCATCCGCCAAATCCTCCAGATCATCGATCACGTAAAGCGCCTGCTTCGGCCCGGACTTTGTTTGATAGACGCGATAGGGACCACCCAATGCGCCCAGCACGCCCTGCTGAATCAAGCGATTGCTCACGCCTCGCTCTTCCGAAAGCCACAACGCCATCCGCTTTTCGCGCGATGTGAGCTTCATCCCGCGCAACCCTTTCATATAGATGCGCGCGGCGATCCGGGCTTTGTGCCAATAAGGATCGAGCGGTTCGCGTTTGTGCATGGCGGAGTCTAGCAGGGCGAAGGTTTCCTCGCCAACGAGCGATGAGTCATAAGCCAGCAATCATTTCATTTCCGCCAGCACCCGCTCGATCACTTTCCCCACGCTCACGCCTTCCGCTTCCGCGCGGTAGTTCACGAGCACGCGGTGGCGCAGGACCGGGGCGGCGGGGGCGATGATGTCCTCCTTCGTCACATGCGCGCGGCCTTGCAGGAGCGCGCGGGCTTTCCCCCCGAGGATGAGGAACTGCGCGGCGCGGGTGCCGGCGCCCCAGCTCACCCAGTCATTGATGAAATCCGGCGTGCCCGTCTGGCGCGGGCGCGTGGCGGCGGCAAGGCGCACGGCGAGGCGCACGAGGTCTTCGGCCACGGGCACCTGGCGGACGAGGGCGTGGAAGCGGAGGACATCGTCGCCGGTGAAAAGCGGCTCGATTTTCGCGCCGCCCGCCGAGGTGGTGCGCTGGACCACGGCGACCTCGTCGGCCTCGGGCAGGTAGTCGATGACGACGTTGAACATGAACCGGTCGAGCTGCGCCTCGGGGAGCGGATAGGTGCCTTCCATCTCGATGGGGTTCTGCGTGGCGAGGACGAAGAACGGCTCGGGCAGCGGGCTGCGTTTGCCGCTCGCGGTGACCTGATGCTCCTGCATGGCTTCGAGCAGCGCGGCCTGGGTCTTGGGCGGCGTGCGGTTGATTTCGTCGGCCAGCACCATGTTGCCAAAGATCGGGCCGGGGATGAAGACGAGGTGCCGGCCTTCCGCGGTGTCCTGCAAAATTTCCACGCCGCCATGAGCCGGCCTTTGTCGTCGGTGATGCCGCGGATGTGGACATCGCGCGCGCCTTCACGCTCCCAAGTCACGCCGGTGTACTCGCTCATCATGCCGAGGCGGATGTTGGGGCATTGCAGGTTGAGCGTCTCGGGCAGGTCGAAGACGCTGTGAAAAAGCGGGTGCTTGCGCGGGAGGTCGGCGAAGGCGCGGTCGGGAAAGACGCGCTTCATCTGCTCGGCGAGGTTGTCCCATTCGTCCTCGCCCCAGAAGTCGTCGAGCATGAGGAAGCCGCCGTTGAGCAGGTAGCGGCGGAGGATGGGGATTTCCTCATCGGTGAAGGCAAGATCGCCGGGCTCGACGATGTAGATGAACGGGTAGCGGAAGAGCACCGGGTCGGTGATCTCGAGAACCTTCGGATCGGGATCGACCTTGAGCGAAGTCATCTGCTGGAGCCGCCAGGAAAAGTTCAGGTCGGTGTCGGGAAAATCCGTGGCCCATCTCCGCGAGCCGCGGTAGCCGCCATAGTGCGTGTGGTAGCGGATGCGGACGAACGCGAAGACATCGCGCTCGAAGCCCGGCGGGTTTTTCCACGTCGGTGTCTCGTCGGAGTGCTGGGCGAAATCGCGCGCGGAGAGTGGCTGGCCGGGCTGCTGCGGGCGGATTTGCTGGAGGCGGCCCTCCTGCGCGAGGGTGCCTCTGACCACGGCGAAAAAGAAAGCCGCCGCGCATCCGAGCACGAGCGCCGCGTGGCGCGGACGCCCCGTCCGCGGTTGTCCGCCGGACGCCCCGTCCGGCGAATCGACGGACGAGGGCGTCCGTGGGACGGTCGCGGACGAGGGCGTCCGCGCCACGCCGGCCGCCTCGCTGCGCTCGCCCCGGACGGCACGGAGTGCCATCCCTACCCGGCTGTACCGGATCGCTGCGAAGATTTTTGAGAGGATCATGGCTTGGCTGGTTTGCTGGTTTTGCCTTCGTCGAGGGCGAGCAGCAGGTCGAGCGCGGCGCGGAAGCGCGGGGTTTCTTCGAGCGCGAGGTGGACTTCGCGTTTTGCGGCGGTGTCGCCGGTGGTGTGGAGGAGACGGGCGAGGCGGTAGTGGAATTCGGCCGGGTTCGGTGGATCGAGTCGCAGCAGCGTGCGGTAGCTGGCGATGGCGGCGGTCGTTTCGCCGAGCGCTTCGTGCGCTTCCGCGGCGGAGCGGTGGGGCGCTGGGATGAGGGGATTGATCGCGGCGAAACGCTCCGCATTCGCGATCACTGCGCGCCAGTCTTTCCGCGCGATGGCGAGTTCGATGAGCCGTGCGCAGGCGTCGGGCGCGTCGTCGCAGAGCGTCACGACTTTGTTGAGCATTGCCAGTTCCGCGTCGGTCTCGCCGAGTTCGCAATGCACGCGGGCGAGGAGCGCGTAGGCGCTGTCTTCCTCATGCTGCTCGGGGTAAAGCGCGATCAGCTTTTGCAGCGGCGCTTTCGCCTCGGCACCGTAGATGTCCGCCTCGCGCGGGTCCATGCGCACGGCGAAATGCTCGCTCGTCAGCGTGCGGAACTTGGCCAGCGCATCGCGCAGCGTGGTCAGGTTGAAAGCGACCACGTCATACGGGTCGGCCTGCTGCACTTCGTCCGCGAGCTTCCAGCCCTCGTCGTTCTTGCCGAGCCGCAGGAGATCCTGCGCGAGCTGCGCCTTTGCCGGGAGATACTGCGGGTCAAATTTCAGCGCCTCGCGCTGCAAAGCCGCGCCCTCCGCGAAGCGATATTTCTGCGACAGCTTCCGCCCCACCAGATGCGGCACCGCCGGATTCTCCCGCCAGAATTTCCGCGCCGCCGCCAGCGCCGTTTCCGCCTCGGGATAATTCTCCGCGTCGATCTGATTCTCCGCCACCAGCAGCCACCCGCCCACATGCCGCTCATTGAAAGCGAACACCTTTTCCAGCGCCGCCCGCATCGCCTCGCCATCGCTCGGCGCATAGGCCCGCGCCAGCCCGTACCAGGCATCCGCGTCCTCGGGAAACTTCTTCACCGCATTCGCGAAAGTCTTCGCCGCCAGCGCGGAGTCGCCCTTTTCCAAAGCCAGATCGCCGCACGCCAGATAGCTGTCGCGCAAGTCCGGCTGCGCCTTCCGCGCCGGATCGTAAAGCTGCTCCAAAATGATCTTCGGATCCGTGCCGAAAAGCAGCGCCGCCCGGCCCCGCGCCACGATCTCCGCCGCCGTGCCGTACCTCCGCCCGCCGCCCCGCTGCGGATCGAGCGGCTCCAGTTCCTTCTTCGCCTCCTTCACCGCGCCTGTCGCGCGCAGCGCCTCCACCGCCGCCAGTCGCAGCCGCGGCAAAGACGGAAATCGCTCCATCCCGCGCACCAACGTCGCCCGCGCCTCCGCATAGCGCCCCAGCTCCGTCTGCGCCTCGCCCAGCAGCAGCGGCCACTCCGTTTCGTCCGGCTGCTTCGCCATCCGCTCCGTCGCCGTCGCGACCACCTTTTCATATTCCCCGCGAAGCAAAAACCGCCGCGCCGCCTCCACTTCCCCCGCGCGCAACGGAGCCATCCCCAGCCCCGCCATCGCGAGACACCCCAGCGCCGCCCGCAGGCGCGGGAGGATTCGCGAAATGGAGGCCGCAATCATCAGTGCGCTGGATGCTCATCCGCCCCCACGCGCTGGCAAGCGCATTCTCCTTCCCGGAGTTCTTCGCTACTTGTAGGCGATCACCGCGCTCGACGGCCCGGCGAGGTGGATGACCTCAAACCGTTTGAACCCCACCTCCCCGCACCACCCGCGGAAATCCGCGCCGGAATAATCGAAGGCATCGCCGAACTCGATCAGCATGTTCAGCGACATCAGCAGGCCGAAGGTGTTCTCGCGGCGGGCGTCGTCGATGAGCGCCTCGATGGCCACCAGCGCGCCGCCGGACGGCAGGGCGTCGTAGGCCGCGCGGATGAGGTGCATCTTCTTCTCCAGATTCCAGTCGTGGAGGATCATGCCCATCGTGATCAGGTCCGCCTTTGGCAGCGGGTCATTGAAAAAGTCGCCCGACGCCGTCTGGATGCGCTCGCTCAATCCGGCGGCGGCGATGTGCTTGCGCGCGATCGGCTCCACCGGCGGGAGATCGAACGAGATGCACCGGAGATGCGGATGCACCTTCGCCGCCTCGATGCACAGCAGCCCCGTCGCGCCGCCGACATCGCACAGCGTTTTGAAAGGCGAGAAGTCGAACTTCGCCGCGAACGCCTCAAAGTTGATCCGCGAGAGCCCGGTCATCGCGCCCATGAACTGTTCGAGCTTCGGCAGTTCGGCATACAGCGCCTCGAAAATTCCCTTCTCCCCGTGCTTCACCTCGTTCTGCGGCTTCCCCGTGCGCAGCGCCTCCGGCAGATCGTGCCAGTATTTGAAAAGCCGCGCGTTCAGCATCACCAGGATTCCACCGACGTAGCGCGGACTGTTGCGGTCGAGATACAGCTCTCCCGCCGGCGTGTTGAAATACCGCGCCGCCGGCCCATCGCCCTCGCGGTCGAGAAACTTCATCGCCACCAGCGCATCGAAAAAGTCGCTGATCCCGCGCGGATGCAGCCCCAGTTCCCCGCCCAGTTCCGCCCCGCTCACCCGCTGCCCGCCGAGCTGCGTAAACACGCCGAACTCCACCGCCGTGAGGAGCACCTTGGACGACCAGAAAGCGAACGCTGTTTGCAGAATGGGGCTGGGATCGATGGGCGGGATTGGGTTGGGCATGCACCGATTTCAAGCGAAAGGTCGGCTCGGTGAAAGCACATCCTTACAATCCCTCGTTCCGAAGTGAAACTTCGGAACGAGGGGAAAAAACCACCCGCCAAGGCCCGCCGGATCTACTTCCCCGTCGCTTTTTTCAGCGCCGCGATTTTCCGCTTCAGGAGGAGCGCCGGATTCCAATCGAGCGCCGAAAGGTAGTATTCGAGTGCCTCGGCGAACCGCCCCTGCTCCTCCAGCAGCACGCCCGCGTAGCGGATCGCCCGCGCCTTCCAGTGCGGGTAGCGGTCAAAGACGGGCGTGCGCATCAGCTCCTGCAACTCGGCCATCAGCACGCCGGGCGGCTCGGGCCGCGATGCCTGTTTCAGCGCGAAGATTTCATCCATCCGACTCATCCGCACGAACATCGCATCCACGGCCTCCCGCTCGCGGCACTGTTCGGCATAGACCCGCGCCATTTCCACGGACTTCTCCGCCCGCTCGCGCTTCTCCTCGGCATAGCGCTCGGCGCGGGTTCCGCGCTCCCGCAAGAAATCGGCAAGTTCCTTGGGCGGTATTTTCGCAATCCACGCCTCGCGTTCTCTTCGCTCTTCATCGGTTTCAGGCGACCGGTGATCACGCAGATCCCGCTCACTGATGACGCCGAGCACGATCGCTTCATCCGGGCCGATCTGCCGCCAGTTCGCACAACTGCTGAGAGCATAGGGCGGATGCGGAGTTCCGTAGCCTTGGGGGAAATTAGCGCCGAATCTTTCCCAGACCGGACTCCACTTGGCCGCGATCAGCCGGGTGCCCTCGAAACATTTGCCCCCGGCTTTCTTCCACAGGCACGTCATCATCGGCCAATCCTCCGCCCAAAAGGACGACGGAACCAGCTCCCAGCATGGAAAGATGCACATCATTTTGCCACGCTCAGCCCATCGATGCGCGCCGCTCGCCCTAGCCTTGGTTTGGATGTCCGCAACCCGCGCCTCGCCCCAATGGGCGCGCCACTCATCGAATGTCAGCGTCCGAACTTTCGCGGCCGGTGGCGGCTGTTTCCTCCAATCCCACCAGCTCATGGCGCTTAGCTTTGGGACTGGCCTTGCTTTGGCGGGTCGAGTTCGTCGGCTAAAGCGCGAAGCTGGGCCGCGACCTGAAAGGCCTGCGGCGAGGTGCAGGGATGAACCTCGGAGCCGATGAAATATTCCTCCCGTTCCTCGTCCTCGTTATACTCGGCGGCGATGAGGCGGCGACTGAGGTTCCATTGCAGCGCTGCGTTGAACTCATCGGCCGTGAGGCGCCCCGGCAGCGTGCGGCGGATGGCCTCGAAGATCATCTGCTCGCTGAGCCGCCGCCGGCCATGCAGCGCCAGCACCTCCCGCACTTTTTTCCGGATTTCCGAGGGTTCGTTCACGACGGGAAAGGCTGCCGATGTTGCTGGCTACATCGCAAGTCAAAACTTCTCCTCGCTACCAAGCTCCTGCTAGGTAGCGCCGATGTCTGCGAAGCTCCGCTTCGTCAACGGCGACAGACTCGGTGGCGTGGCTTTTCCCACTCGTCGCCTCGCGAAGCTGGAGCTTCGGGGCAACGGAGTGCCGCTGATTGGCTCTAAGGCACGCGCGCATGCCGAGAAACCGGCTTGAAACTCATGCGAATTCCGAGCCCGTCGAGGACGGTTTGAAAAGTTCGGAGTCGCGGGTTTCCATCCGGTGAAAGTGCCTCATGCAGCGATTGACGGCTGACTGCGGTTTTGCGCGCCAATCCCGCAAGGCCGCCTTGCGCGACTGGCGGGAGGGAGCACCAACGGTGCGAAGACATGCCAGCCCAGGGCAACGCCCTGGGAAGCCGCGAGAAAAAAGCCAAGCCCTGAAAGGGCGACACAATGTTGTTACGCCCCTTCAGGGCTGGGTCTGTTTCCACGCATTACCCAGGGCGTTGCCCTGGGCTGGCTTGTCGCCAGGCCTTTGGCCCTCTTCGGCGCATGCCATGCCAAAGTGCATGACAAGCTCCAGCCTCGGCGCGAACCCCTATTTTACAATCAGCGCGGGCGGGCACATCACCCATCCTCCCATCATGATGGGAGGATTTGTTCCTTGCGGCGGGTGCGGGCGTGCGTTTATTTCCACACCCTTATGTCCGCCTTTCATCCGCTCGAAGAATTGCTCCGGGAACGTGTCGTCATCATCGACGGCGCGATGGGGACGACCATCCAGCAATACAAGCTGACGGAGGAGCAGTTTCGCGGGGAGCGGTTTAAGGACTGGACCGGCAAGGATCTCAAGGGGAACAACGAGCTGCTGAACCTGACGCAGCCGCAGATCATTGAGGAAATCCACCGGCGCTACTTCGAGGCGGGCGCGGATATCGCGGAGACGAATACTTTCAACGCGCAGTTCATTTCTCTCGGTGATTATGGGATGGAGGCGCTGGCCTATGAGCTGGCGTTTGCCGGGGCGCAGTGTGCGCGGAAGGCGGCGGATGCGGTGATGGCGGCGCAGCCGGGGCGGAAGTGTTTCGTCGCGGGGGCGATCGGGCCGACCACGAAGACGTCGTCGATTTCCACGGATGTGAATGACGCCTCGACGCGCGGGACGACGTGGGACGAGCTGGTGCGCGCGTATGGCGGGCAGGCGCGGGCGCTGCTCGATGGCGGTGCGGACCTCCTGCTGGTGGAGACGATCTTCGACACGCTGAACGCGAAGGCTGCGTTCTTCGCGATCCAGGAGATCTTTGACGAGCGCGGGCTTAAGCCGCTCGGTTATTCGCGTCCCGGTTCGGAACAATCTGAAATCAGAAATCAGAAATCTGAAATTCCGCTCATGGCGTCGGTGACGTTCATCCAGAAGGGTGGCACCCGCGGGGTGACGGGGCAGACGGTGGAGGCGTTTTGGAACAGCATCTCGCATGTGCCGCTGCTCTGTGTGGGCATGAACTGCGCGCTCGGGCCGGAGGAGATGCGCCCGCTGATCGAGGAGCTGTCGCAGATCGCGCCGATCTACGTGAGCGTTTATCCGAACGCGGGCCTGCCGAATCCGCTGCTCCCGACGGGCTTTCCCGAGACGCCGGAATCGCTCGCGCCGCAGCTCGCGGAATGGGGACGCGCGGGCATTTTCAACATCGTCGGCGGCTGCTGCGGGACCACGCCGCCGCACATCGAAAAGATCGCGCAGGCCGTGCGTGGCATCGCGCCGCGCGTGGTGCCGGTGGTCGAGCCGTATCTGCGGCTCAGCGGGATCGACGCGCTGACCTATCGCGGTAGCGCAACCGTCCCGGTTGCGGATCGGCCGGCAAGCGAGACGCTTGCGCTACAGCCAGCGGGCTCGACCTTCATCAACATCGGCGAGCGGGCGAACGTCACGGGCTCGCCGAAGTTCCAGAAGCTGATCCTCGCGGGCGCTTACGAGGAGGCGGTGACGGTGGCGCGGCAGCAGGTGGAAAACGGCGCGCAGATCATCGACGTGAACATGGACGAGGGCATGCTCGATGGCGCGGCGGCGATGACGCGCTTCCTGAATTACATCATGACCGAACCGGAGATCGCGCGCGTGCCGGTGATGGTCGATAGCTCGAAGTGGAGCGTGATCGAAGCCGGGCTGAAGTGCATCCAGGGGAAGGGGATCGTGAACTCGATTTCGCTCAAGGAAGGCGAGGAGAAATTTCTCGCCCACGCGCGGCTCGTGCGGCGCTACGGCGCGGCGGTCGTGGTCATGGCGTTCGACGAGCAGGGCCAGGCGGATTCGCTGGCGCGCAAATGCGAGATTTGCCAGCGCGCTTATGAGCTGCTCACGCAAAAGGTCGGCTTCCCGGCGGAGGACATCATCTTTGACCCGAACATCCTGACCGTGGCGACGGGCATCGAGGAGCATAACAATTACGCGGTCGATTTCATCGAGGCGACGCGCTGGATCAAAGCCAACCTGCCGCGCGCCAAGGTCAGCGGCGGCGTGTCGAACATCTCGTTTTCCTTCCGCGGCAACAACCACATGCGCGAGGCGATGCACTCCGCATTTCTCTACCACGCGATCCGCGCGGGGCTCGACATGGGCATCGTCAATGCGGGCCTGCTGGAGGTGTACGAGGAGATTCCGAAAGACCTGCTGGAACTCGTCGAGGACGTGCTGCTGAACCGCCGGCCCGACGCCACGGAGCGGCTCGTGGCCTTTGGCGAAAACATGAAGCAGAAGGCCGGCGGCCCGGTGGAAAAGGCGACCGAGGAGTGGCGCAAGCTGCCCGTCGAGGAGCGGCTGACGCATGCGCTGGTCAAAGGTATCGACGCCTTCGTGACCGAGGATACCGAGGAGGCGCGGCTGAAATACGACAAGCCGCTGAGCGTGATCGAAGGCCCGCTCATGGACGGGATGAACGTGGTCGGCGATCTTTTCGGCTCGGGGAAAATGTTCCTGCCGCAGGTCGTGAAATCCGCGCGCGTGATGAAGAAAGCCGTCGCGCATTTGCTGCCCTACATGGAGGCGGAAAAGGCCGCGACCATCGCCGCGGGCGGCACCGTGCGGACGCGGGGCAAGGTGCTCATGGCCACGGTCAAAGGCGACGTGCATGACATCGGCAAGAACATCGTGGGCGTGGTCCTCGGGTGTAATAACTACGACGTGATCGACCTCGGCGTGATGGTCTCGTGCGACAAAATCCTCGCCACCGCGCGTGAGCAAAACGTGGACGTCATTGGTCTCAGTGGTCTCATCACTCCCAGCCTCGACGAGATGGTTCACGTCGCCCGCGAGATGGAGCGCACCGGGATGAAGCAGCCGCTGCTCATCGGCGGCGCGACCACGAGCAAGGCGCACACCGCGGTAAAAATCGCGCAGCATTTTTCGCAGCCCGTGGTGCATGTGCTCGACGCCAGCCGCGCCGTGCCGGTGGTGAGCGCGCTCATCAGCGAAGAGCAGCGCGGCGCGTTCGCGGTCAAGAATCGCGACGAGCAGGACCGCCTGCGCGCGACCCATTCCGGCACGCGGCAGCAGCTCATCCCGCTCGACGAAGCGCGCGTGCGCCGCACGCCGATCGCGTGGCGCGCGGAGGACATCGCGCAGCCGGAATTCACCGGCGTGCGCAAGCTGGAAAACTTCCCGCTGGCGACACTGCGCGAGTACATCGACTGGACGCCGTTCTTTCACACCTGGGAGCTGCGCGGCGTTTATCCCGCCATCCTCACGCACGAAAAATATGGCGAGCAGGCGACCAAACTTTTCGCCGACGCGCAGGCGTTGCTCGATGAAATCATCGCCGGCAAGCAGCTCTCCGCGCAGGCGGTCTATGGATTTTTTCCCGCGAACGCCGTCGGCGATGACGTGGTGCTCTACACCGACGAAGCGCGCACGATGGAGCTGACGACACTCCACTTTCTCCGGCAGCAAATCGCCAAAAAAGAAGGCGAGCCCGACCAATCGCTCGCCGACTTCATCGCGCCGCTGGACACAAAGCTGCCGGATCGCATCGCGGGCTTTGCCGTCACCACCGGCATCGGGCTCAAGGCCATCGTGGAAAAATTCCAGGCCGACCACGACGACTACAACGCCATCATGGCCGAGGCTCTCGCCGACCGGCTCGCCGAGGCTTTTGCCGAATGTCTGCACAAACGCGTCCGCGACGAGTGGGGATTTGGCAAAGCGGAGAACCTCACGACCGACGAACTCATCGCCGAAAAATACCGCGGCATCCGTCCCGCCGCCGGCTACCCCGCGTGCCCCGACCACACGGAAAAGGGCACGCTCTGGCAGATCCTCGACGTGGAGAAAAACGCCGGCATCAAGATCACGGAATCCTTTGCGATGTGGCCCGGCAGCAGCGTGAGCGGGCTCTACTTCGCACACCCGCAGGCGCGCTATTTTGGCCTCGGGAAAATCGACCGCGACCAGGTGCTCGACTACCACCTGCGCAAAGGGATGACCGTGCAGGAGGTCGAGCGCTGGCTCGGCCCGAACCTCAACTACGACCCCGCGACGCCCGCCGGTGCCGGCTGCGCGTGCGGTGTGGCGCACTGACCGGCAGGCGAAGGCGGCGCGGAGTTTTTCCGGGGAGCGCGCGCGTCCCGCGTGCTGGTCGTGTCGTCCCGACACGACGAACTTCCCGCGGCGTGCGGAGTGATGGCGCGCGCCTCCCGCATTCGACGCACAACGAAAGTTCGCGAAGGCGGGACGCCTTCGCCAGCACGCGGGACGCGCGCGCTCCCCGGAGTTTGCCGCGCTGCTTTATCCAAAGACCGAACGCTGTCGGGCTGGTGATTGGTGCATGACGCGGCCGCGAAATCAAAGATTGCGAAGTGGGTGGGGTTGCTCATTTCTATGCGCCCCACCGCTCCCGAATGAAGATCCTGTTTTACGCCGTCATCGCGCTCCTCGCCCCGGTCGTCGGCGCGCAGACGGTGCTGGTGAAACCTTATGTGCAGCCGGGAAATGGGAGCACTTTGCAGGGGATGGATGTGAAGGTGATCGCGTGGGTGACGGATCAGAAACCGGGGGAGTTTGCGGTCGAGTTTGCGGCCACGGGCGGGCCGATGCGGACGGCGAAAGCGGAGCGGGTGGCGCTCGATTTTCAGCCGCCGAAGCCTCCGCCGCCGAAGGCAACTCCGCTGGCCAACAAACCCGGCACGCCCGCGCCCGCGACGCGGGCCTCGCCTTTCTCGACGCCGGGCGGAAAGCTGCCGCTCGCGCCGCTGGGCAATGTGCCGGTGACGCTGGAGGATTTGCGCAGGGACATCATCCACGAGGCGTCGCCGGTGATCCCGGAGAAGGAGCAGCACTTTTTCAAATACGCGGCGACGCTCACGGACCTGCCTTTCGACAGCGAGGTGACGTATCGCGTGCGGCTCGGCGCGACGGTGGTGCGGGAGGAAAAGTTCCGCACGCGGGCGAGCGCGGGGAAGCCGGTGAAATTTGTCATGATCGGCGACCTGGCGAATGGGTCGAAGGAGCAAAACGCGGTGGCGTTTCAAATCTGGCGGACGAATCCCGACTTCATGGTGGTGCTGGGCGACATCGTTTATTCCGCGGGCCGCGTGAGCCAGTACATGCACCATTTCTGGACGACGTACAACAACCCGCCGGCGATCAGCGCGAAGACCGGTGCGCCGCTGATGAAGTCGATCCCGTTTTATCCGGTGATCGGGAATCACGACGCCGACATGGCGAAACTGCCGGAGACGCCGGATGCGCTGGGCGCGTTTTATTTTTTCCACGGGCCGCTGAACGGGCCGGGCCTCGGGCCGTGGAATCCGCCGCTGGGCAAGGATGCGAAAGTGGCCGCGGATTTTCGCGCGGCGGCGGGCGCGAGCTTTCCGGCGCTGTGCGTGTATTCCTTCGACTACGGCCCCGCGCATTTCCTGATCCTAGACACGAACAGCTACAACACGGCGAGCTTCATGCAGCTCGCGCCGTGGGTGGAAAAGGATCTCAAGGAATCGAAGCAGCGGTGGAAATTCGTGTGCATGCACGCGCCCGCGTTTCACACCTCGCCGCAGCACTACACGGAGCAGAAGATGCGGCTGCTGGAGCCGGTCTTCGAGGCAAACGGCGTGGACATGGTCTTCGCCGGGCACGTCCACAATTACCAGCGCTCGAAGCCGCTGCGCTTCACGCCAAACCCGCCGGCGCGCGATCCGAAGGGGCGCGTGAATGGCGACTTCACCTTCGACGATGAGTTCGACGGCGTGACGCGGACGGTGCCGAAGGGGATCATCCATGTCGTCACCGGCGGCGGCGGCGCGTCGCTCTACAACGCGAAGGATTTTGCGAAAACGGTGGAGCAGTTGGAGAAAGAAAATCCGGGCAACTACGTGCCGCTGACGGCGAAGTATGTGGCGGACAAGCACTCCTTCACGTTCCTCGAACTGAGCCCGAATGAGCTCGTGCTGAAACAAATCAGCATCGAGGGCGCGGAGTTGGACCGCATCCGCATCACGAAGGGCGCGGCGGCAAAGTAGCGCCGGCTCCGCGCGCTGTAGGGGAAGCTGCCAGCTTCCCCTACAGCGCGGAGCCCAAGCTACTTTTTCAGCAGGCCGCGTTTTTCCATCCACTCCGCCGCGCGCGCGGGCCAGGTGGTGACGGCGTGGTCGCTGGGGCGCAGGCCGTAGCCGTGACCGCCGTCGGGATAAAGGTGCAGCTCGCACGGCACCTTCGCGTTCTTCAGCGCGAGCGAGTAAAAGAGCGCGTTCTCGACGTGGACGGGATCGTCCTGCGCCATGGCGATGAAGGCGGGCGGAGTCTGCGCGGTGACTTTGATTTCCGGCGCGAGCGTGTCGCCTCCGTCCTTGAGCGTGAGGTAGGCGGGGTAGATGAGGATGGTGAAATCCGGGCGGCAGCTCACCTTGTCCTCGTCGTCGAGCGGCTCGTAGGTGCGCGTGTCAAAGCCCGTGCTCAGCGCCGCGGCGAGATGGCCGCCGGCGGAGAAACCGAGGACGCCGATGCGCTGCGGATTGATGCCGAGTTCCTTCGCGCGCGAACGCACGAGGCCGAGCGCGCGCTGCGCGTCCTGGAGCGGCGCGGTGTGCTTTTCGAGGCCCGCGCGTTTCGGCACGCGGTATTTGAGCAGCACCCCGGTCACGCCGATGGAGTTCAGCCAATCGCAGACTTCGGTGCCTTCCAAGTCCCACGCGAGAATGTTGTAGGCGCCGCCCGGACAGACGACGACCGCCGCGCCGGTGTCCTTGTCTTTCGGCGGGGAGAAAATGGTCATCGTCGGCTGCGCGACATTGCCGATTCGCATCAGGCGTTTGCCGCCGACGAGCCCGTCCGTCGGTTTCGTCGTATCCGCTTCCGCGCCGATGTCGCCCTTTTCTCCGGGCGCTTCCTTCGGCCAAAGACGGATCGGCTCCGGCTCGGCGCAGCGCGCGGCGATGGGCAGGAGACATGTGAGCGTGAGGGCGGCGAGGAGGGTTTTCATACGGGCGAAAGCAATGGCCGCCCGCCCGCGCGCAAGCAAGAGCGCGGTGCGCGCCGTGTCTCTAAATCCTGTTCATCCCGTAAATCCCGTCTTAAAAAGCAAATCCCCATGACCAAACCCGAGATCATCCAGCGCCTCCTCGACCCCGGCATCATCGCCATCATCCGCGCCGATTCCTCGGAGCAACTGCTGCGCGCCGCCGAGGCCCTGCTCGCGGGCGGCGTCACCGCGATGGAGGTCACCATGACCACGCCGAACGCCCTCCAGATCATCGGCGACATCGCCGCGAAATTCGGCGACCGCGTGCTCATTGGTGTGGGCAGCGTGCTCGACGCGGAGACGGCGCGCGCGGCGCTGCTCGCGGGCGCGGAATTTGTCGTCACGCCGGTCACGCGGCCCGAGGTCATCCGCCTGTGCAACCGCTACGGCAAGCCCATCGCCAGCGGCGCCTTCACGCCCACGGAATGCCTGCTCGCCTACGAATCCGGCGCGGATTTCGTGAAGCTCTTTCCCGCCGACCAAGCCGGCCCGGCTTACATCAAAAACATCCTCGCCCCGCTGCCCATGCTCCAGATCATCCCCACCGGCGGCGTCACGCCCGAGACGGCGGGCGCATTTTTGCAAGCAGGGAGCGTGGCCCTCGGCGCAGGCTCCGCGCTGGTCTCGCGGGAGGTGCTCGCGGCGCGCGATTGGAAAACGCTCACACAGCGCGCGAAGGATTTTGTGAAAGCGGTGCGGGCGGCGCGGAAGTAGCGGCAGAGTTTCTTCGCCTCGCGCGAATGCGGTGTGTAGGAAGGGCGCGTGAAATCACTCCCGCTGCGCGAACGCATCCTCAAACAACTCCAAGACCCCGGCTACCGTCCGCTCGACAAGGTGGGGCTGTGCAAAGTCCTGCGCTGGCCGAATGAGAAGCGCGGGGTGCTGAAGGAGATGCTGCTGGAGATGGAAAAGGCGGGGGAGATCGCGCGCATTCGGGATGACAAATACGTGCTGCCGCAGACTGCGGATCTCATCACCGGCACGCTGCAAGTCCACACCGGCGGCAATGCGCATCTGCTCAACGCGACGGCGGGGAAAAAGGACATCTTCATCTCGGCGGTGAATCTCGGCACGGCGATGCACGGGGACAAAGTGGTCGCGCGGGTGATGCACGAGGGGCGGCAGCAGCGCGCGGGGACGGAGGAGGGGAGGGTCATCAAAATCCTGGAGCGCGCGAACACGACGGTCGTCGGCACGCTGCAATCGACGAAGAAATTCTACTACGTGATCCCGGACGATTCGCGGCTGCAGCACGACATCTATGTGCGGCCCGCGGGTGGGGTGGTGGGCGGGGAGTCGCCGGCGATTGGGAAACCGGAGCGCGGCCAGCGGGGCCACGCGCCGGCGCGGCGCGGGATGCCGACGCCGAGGGTGGGGGACAAGGTGGTGGTGCGGCTGGACGAATGGGAAAGCCGCCACACCAATCCAGAGGGCGAGATCATCGAGGTCATCGGGCCGGCGAGCGCGCCGGGGGTCGATATGCTTTCGATCATTCGGAAGCATAATCTGCCGCTGGAATTTCCCGGCTCGGTCGAGCGCGAAGCGGAGCGCATTTCGGAAAACATCGCGCCCGACGAGATCGCGCGGCGCGAGGATTTGCGCGGCGGTTTCGTCATCACCATCGACCCGGACGACGCGAAGGATTTCGACGACGCGATCAACGTCGAGCGCACGGCGCATGGCTGGCATCTCGGCGTCCACATCGCCGATGTCTCGCACTACGTCCGACCCGGCGGCGCGCTGGACAAGGAGGCGCGCGCGCGCGGCAACTCCACCTATCTCGCCGACCGCGTCATCCCGATGCTCCCCGAGCGGCTGAGCAATGGCATCTGCTCGCTCAAGCCCGGCGTCGAGCGGCTCACGTTTTCCGCGTTCATCGAGTTCGATTCCGCCGGGCATGTCCGCAAGACGCGCTTCGCCCGCACGTTGATCAAGAGCGCCGCGCGGCTCACCTACCGGCAGGCGTTTGCCATTTTGGAAAACCGCACGCCGCCGCCCACGCCGAACTACGAGCGCGGCGGCACCGTGCATCTCGACTCCGCGCCCGTGCCGCTGAATGTCACGCCCGAGCTGCGCGACCGCGTGCATGTCGCTTGGGAGCTGGCGTCTTTGCTGAGAAAGAACCGCTTTGCCGCCGGCTCGCTCGACCTCGAATTTCCCGAGGTCAAAATCTGGCTCGACGACCAGGGCCGCGCCGAGCGGCTGGAGAAAATGGACAACGACATTTCCCACCAGCTCATCGAGGAGTGCATGCTCGCGGCGAATGAAGTCGTGGCCCGCGAACTCAAGCATCGCAACACCCCCGCGATCTACCGCATCCACGAAGACCCGGACAACGACCGCCTCCTCGACTTCCGCACCCTCGCCGCCACCTACGGCTTCCGCGCCGGCGACATCAGCAAACGCCGCGAGCTGCAAAAGCTCCTCGCCTCGACCAAAGGCACGCCCGAGGAATACGCCATCAAGCTCGCCCTGCTCAAGAGCCTCAAGCGCGCCGTCTATGGCACCCAGCCCATCGGCCACTACGGCCTCGCGAAGTCCGACTACACCCACTTCACCAGCCCCATCCGCCGCTACGCCGACCTGCTCGTTCACCGCGCGCTCGCCCGCGAAAAGATGGGCCCCATCGGCGACCTCACCGAACTCGCCACGCACATCTCCACCACCGAGCGCACTTCCGCCGACGCGGAAAAGGACAGCACCATGCTGAAAAAGATGGAGTTCTTCCTCCGCCAGCTCGCCTCGAAAAAGCCGGACGAATTCCGCGCCCACGTCGTCGATGTCCGCAGCTACGGGCTCTCCATCGAGCTGCCGGATGTCCTCGTCAGCGGCCTCATCCACGTCAGCGCGCTGGCCGACGACTTCTACACCTTCGACTCCGTGCGCCTCCGTTTCATCGGCCGGAAAACCGGCCGCATCTATAAAGTCGGTGACGACTTCAAAGTCATCGTCGCGCGCGTCGATGCGTATAAGCGGCAGATTGATTTTGTGCCGCTGGAGCCCCCGGGCCGGGCGAGCCGATGGCCTACCTCGCGGTGATGGCCCCGCGCCTCATCGAACTGCGCCGCGCCCTCAAGCCCACCGGCTCCCTCTACCTCCATTAGTATATGGCTCCCAAGACATTCATTAGCTACTGTGGAAAGGATCGGGAGATCGCACAGCGGTTAAAGAAAGACTTAAAAAGGGCTGGATGTGATCCGTGGCAATTCGATCTCTCTGCTGTCCCTGGCACTGATGCTTGGGCGACCATCCTTGAGACAATCGAGAAGAGTGATTTTGTTGTTGTGCTCCTCTCTCAAGCGGCGACCGCATCAAGAGCAGTTCAAGCAGAAATCAGCCACGCACATTACTGCGGCATAAATAACCCAGAGGGGCGGCCAACAATGATACCTCTGATCCTTGAGAATGAAGTCGCTGTTCCAAGGCAAATCGCTCGAGTCGTTCACCTGCCATTTCGCGAGGTGCAATATAATAGCGACTTTGAACATCTGCTACTAAGCCTCGGTGTGGAAGCAAGCCCGTTTGCTCTCACCTCGGATCTTCACGTCACCTTCTCGCGTGGACGGGTGTTCGATGTTGAGCGGGAAGTAGCAATCTATGCTTCGAGTCTCATTCGGAATAACCCCAACGTATCCTCAGTTTTTGAATCCCTTAGTGAAAACGTTCGTAGAGCTGCCGGGGGGCGATGGAGGATGCCATCTGCGCAAACCGTCATCTGGCAGGCGGAAACGTTCCGTGCAGCGCGACAACCACAATTTGTGAGAGCGAGCGAATGGACGGTGATGGTCGTCTTTGCACTGCACGCTGGATACAGCAGCGGCTATGAAAGTAAGGAACGCGTCATCATCGAAATCGCCGCATCTGATCTACTTAAATACGATTATATCGGTGAGCGTCCGGACACGGTGCTGCACAGTCATACTTTGGAGCTGAAGTTTGAGGGATTTCGGAACCTCGTTGCGTCACCCGTTGAATGAACTCGTGAGCCTGCCCCGATTTGGGGGACATAGGTTGGGAAGGGGCATGGGTTCCCCTCGTTCCGAAACTCCGTTTCGCGTGGGCGGAGTGTCCGCGGGCGGGAGTCGATGCGCCCCGCCCGCCGACACCCCCTCCGTTGGGGAACAGAGTTCCCCTCCTCAGTGCGTGCCGAAACGGAGTTTCGGCACGAGGGCAAATGGCGGGCGTGGACGGATTTCCCGGTGCGTGCGACTGCTTGGGCATGTCTGTCACTGTCGAACTGCCGAGGGATATTGAAGAACGGCTCCGCCGGGAGAATCCGAATTTGGATGCCGACGCGAAGGAGGCGTATGCGGTGGAGCTTTTCCGCCAGGGCAAGCTCAACCATTTCCAGCTCTCGCGGGTTCTGGGCGTGGACCGATATGCGACGGATGCGGTGCTGAAGCGTCATCAGGTGGAGGAGCAATCGCTCACCAGCGCCTGGCCTGCCCCCGGTTTTTGATCCACTCGCTATGAGAGTTTCTGTTGGTTTTCGGGGTTTGGGTTGGTGGTGTTTCGGTGGGCGGGAAGGGCGCAGC
>JAYWEP010000213.1:0-27619 GCA_043779205.1 Chthoniobacter sp.
GGAAGCTGACAGCTTCCCCTACAGCCGTGGGAGCCGCGGGCTTGCGCGCGATTGACTTCCCGCTGCGTTCCGCGTCCGTTCGTGCGCCATGAAAATGCCCGCCCTCCTGCTCCTCACGCTCACCGCCGCCGGCGCGCTTTTCGCCGAGACGCCGAAAGTGGAAACGCTCGCGCCGGGGGCCGCCGCGCCGGATTTCAAGCTGCCCGGCGTGGATGGCAAAGACTGGGCGCTCGCGGATTTCGCGGAGGCCAGGGCGCTCGTCGTCGTCTTCACCTGCAACCACTGCCCGACGGCGCAGGCTTATGAGGAGCGGTTGAAAAAGATTGTGGAGGACTACAAGGCGAAGGGCGTGGCCGTGGTCGCGATCTCGCCGAACGATCCGAAATCCGTGCGGCTCGACGAACTCGGCTACAGCGAGCTGGGCGACAGTTTCGACGACATGAAAATCCGCGCGAAGGCCAGTGCGTTCAATTTTCCCTACCTCTACGACGGCGACACCGAGGCCGTGTCGCGCGCCTACGGGCCGACGGTCACGCCGCATGCCTTCGTCTTCGACGCCGCGCGCAAGCTCCGCTACGTGGGCCGCATCGACGACAGCGAGCGCCTGCCGCTCGTGAAAACGCAGGACCTCCGCGCCGCGCTCGACGCCGTGCTCGCGGGCCGCGCGCCCGAGCCCGCGCAGACGCCCGCCTTTGGCTGCTCGGTGAAATGGGCGGGCAAGCAGGAGCAGGTCGCGGCTTTCATGGAAAAGCTCGCGAAGGAGCCGGTGACGGTCGATCTCGTGGACGCCGACGGTCTCACCGCACTGCGCAAAGGCGAGGGGAGCAAAGTGCGGCTCGTGAATTTCTGGGCGACGTGGTGCGGGCCGTGCGTGACGGAGTTTCCCGAGCTGGTGGAGATCAGCCGGATGTATCGCAATCGCGATTTCGAGTTCGTCGCGGTCGCCGCGAATTTCCCCGATGAGAAAAACGAGGTGCTCAAGTTTCTCACCAAGCAGCAGGCCTCGAATCGCAACCTGCTTTTCGGCACCACGGACAAATACGCGCTCATCGCCGCCTTTGACAAAACGTGGAGCGGCGCGCTGCCCTACACCGTGCTCCTCAGCGCGAAAGGCGACGTGCTCTACAAACAGGAAGGCCCGATCGATGGCATCGAACTGAAGCGCGAAATCCTCAAGGCGCTCGGGCGCGAAATCAAAAAGTGACGTGACGCGGCACGCCGCCGTTTTTTCGTCCGCACCTATCGCGGCGCGGCCTTCCCATTGGAGAGTGCAGCCACGCGCGCCTCGTTGAGGCGCTTGTTGATGACGAAGGTGTTGTTGTCGCCGAATTTCGACCAGGGGCCGGGGGGCACTTCGTCGAAGTCCACGAATTTCCAGTCGGTCACGTCGGTGTCGTTCATGCCGAGGTAGTCGCGGACGGCGGGCGAGACGTCGAGGCCGGCGCCTTTGTTGAGGTTGGGCTTGGGGCGCTCGTTGCCGAAGACGTAGGCGGAGTGGTCGGTGCGGAAGGGGCCGCAGTCCTCCCACTGCGCATAGGTCACGCGGTCTTTGAAACGGATGGCGAGCCAGCGGCCTTTGCACACGGTTTTGCCCGGCCCTTTGCAGTCGGCCTTGAACCACGGGATGATGCTGGCCGCCTCGGGCTTGTGGCCGTCGGCCTGGATGTCGTTGTAAGGCAGGGCGACGTAGAAGGGATTCTGGCCGGGCACAAAGGACGCGGGCCGGAAGTCCACGCGGTCGGCCTTGTCCGGCGTATCGGTGCCGCCGTAGTGCATCGCCCAGCTTGCATCCCACGAACTGGCGTGGTTGGGGACGGGATTGTTCTTCGCGGGCTTTTCGCCGATCCAGAAGGTCGTGGTGACGATGTCGCGCTTCCACGGGTAGCGGTCCTGGGAGACTGCGGGCGCGGGCGCGGAGACGAGGGTGGGGGCGAAAGTGATCGCGGTGGCGGCGGGGGCGGTGAGCGCCGCGACGCGCGCGGGCGGAGCGGCTTTTGGAGGCCGGTCCCGCCCGGCATCGCCGCTGGCGGCGGTGGTCCTGGCGCGCGGCGGGTGCGAGGTGGTGCGCTGTTTCTTTTGCTTGGCCGGCCCGGCGGCGACCTGCGGCAAGGGGATGAGCGAGGCGACGGATGCCACCATCATCGCCGTGGAGCGGAGTATCTTTTTCATAAGCGGGAAGAAACGGAGTTTTGCCCAGCCATGTCACCACGCCCGGAGTTTACGACCGGGTGCGGCGGGGATGCACCTGTTTTTTTCGGCACCCATCGGAAAGCTCCTCTTCTTCTTCCAAAAGACGGGAGGCAGAAGGAGATGAAGGCCGGCGAAGCGCGGCAAACTTAACGGACTCTTAACAATTTTCCGGGCCGCTTCCAACGGGCGCTTAACAATGAGGGTGTTCATTGTCCCGAAACCCGCCACCCCCGGCAACCAACCGCAACCAACAACGCAGCAAACCAAACATGAAATCGAAACCGACCATCCTCCTCTCAGCGCTCGCGCTGGCCGCATCCACCATCCTCGCCACCGCCCAGGATCCCGCCGCGCCGAAAGACGCGCCCAAAGACGCGGGCGCGAATAACCCCGGCGGCGGCGACAACCAACCCCCGGACACCCGCCCCGGTGCCGCGGAAAGCGCCGCCCTGCGCGCTGTGCGGAAAAAAGGCGCGGCTGATCTCGCCGTCGCGCGTGAGGATTTGAAAAAGGTCGTGACCGTGCGGCAGGAAGCCGTGCTCGTCTCGATGGGCCTCCTCGAATAATCCCGCCCGCGCGTGACCGGGAGCCTCCTCACCTCAGCGTCCGAGCCGCGCCGGGATCTCCTCGCGTCCATGGTGGAGCGCCAGCAGCTCTCCGCCATGGACGCCGAGGTGCTGGCCGGCAGCGCCGTGCCCACGGATTCGGAGGAGGCGGTGCTGCAATGGCTCGCCGGCGAGTACGGCCTCGGCTACACGCCGCTCGACAAAATCGAGCCCGACTGCGGACTGCTCGCGCGCTTTCCCGCGCGCATTTTGCTGAAAGAGGAGCTGCTGCCGCTGCGCGAAAAGGACGGCGTCATCGAGGTCGCGGTCAGCCGGCTTTTCGCCACGCCCGGCCTCGACAGCCTGCGCGCGATCACCAGCCTCAAACTCTCGCCGATCCTCGCGCCGAGCGAGGCGCTCCAGCGCGAGATCAAGAGGCATCTCGGCGTCGGCGCGGACACGCTGAATCTGCTCGAGCAGAAGGACTTTTTCCAAGTCGTCGCCGACGAGCACCAGGATGACGGCGACCTCGACACGGCGGCCGAGGACGCGTCGATCATCCGCTTCGTCAACCAGATCCTCGGCGACGCCATTTCGCAGCGCGCCTCGGATATTCACGTCGAACCCTTCGAGCACGAGCTGCGCATCCGCTATCGCATCGACGGGCTTTTGCAGGAAGTCCCCGTGCCCGCGCAGATCAAGCGCTTCCAACCGGCCATCGTCTCGCGCATCAAAATCCTGAGCAACCTGAACATCGCCGAAAAGCGCGTGCCGCAGGACGGGCGCATCAAGATTCGCGTGAAAGCGAGCGAGGTGGACATCCGCGTTTCCGTCATCCCGATGCTGCAGGGCGAGGCGGTCGTGCTGCGCCTGCTCCGGCAGGATTCGAGCATGATCGGGCTGAGCGGCATCGGCATGGCGGAGCGCGAGCGGCAGATATTCGACCGCGTGCTGGAAATGCCGCACGGCATCGCGCTCGTCACCGGCCCGACGGGCAGCGGAAAAACCACGACGCTCTACGGCGCGCTGCACCAGATCAATGACGAGGTGCGCAAGATCATCACCATCGATTCCGAGACGCGCTCGCTCGTCATCGTCACCGACGAGGACACGCACCGCGAAATGGTCGGCGTCATCAAAACGCTCGATCAGCCGAAGCCGCAGGTGCTCATCAAAGTCGTCTTTCTCGAAGTGACCTACAACACGGGCCTCGATCTCGGTGTCGAGGGCAGCTACACCTTCAACCTCAAGAATCCCATCTCCGCCACCACCGGCACGCGGACCACGACGACGGCGAACACCGCCGTCAGCGGCACGACCACGACGACCACCAATTCCAGCCTCGCCTCGGACATCGGCACCGCCGCCAATACGGGGCGGACGGCGACCCTGCAAAACCTCTTCGGCCTTTCCTCGCTGACCCAGGGCAGCTTCGTCCGCCTCGCCAGCGACGACTGGTCCGCCACCCTCCACGCGCTTTCCAGCAAAGGCAAAGTCGAGATTCTTTCCCGCCCCTCGATCATGGCGCGCAACAATCAGGAAGCCGTCATCGTCGTCGGTTCCGAGGTGCCCTTCATCACCGCGAGCACGCTCACCTCGACCGGCCAGACGAATAACACCATCAAATACGACAACGTCGGAATCATCCTTCGCGTCACGCCTTTCATCACCGCCGAGGGCACCGTGGAAATGGTCGTCGCGCCCGAGATTTCCGCGCTCACCGACCAGACCGTGCCCATCGGCAATAACACCTTTGCCCCGGTCATCTCGAAGCGCTCCGCGGAAACCGTCGTCGTCACCCCGCACGCGCAGACGGTCGTCATCGGCGGCCTCATGCAGACGCAGAAAACCTCGTCCGTGCAAAAAATCCCGCTGCTCGGGGACATCCCGTATCTCGGCGCTCCCTTCCGCCGCACGATCACCAGCGACACGAAAACCGAGCTGCTGATTTTTCTTACGCCCTACATCCTCAACAACACTGCGGGCCTCACCCGCGCGACCGCCGATGAGATGGATCGCACCGAGCTGGTGGACAAATCTTTCAGCCAAAGGGAGCTGGACAAATACCTCGACTCCATGCCCGCGCCCGCAGTCGATTTGGAGACCCCGCGCAAAGCAGATTCCGCCACAAAGTCAGTCAAGACCGCGGTGAAGAAAACGGCTGCGACCAAGGCGGTCGAGCCGGCGACACCCGCTCCCGTCAAAACCAAACCCACGCCGCCGCCGCGGTCGGGCAATCATTAGCGGAGGCGAAACGATCCGGGTAGCGCCCGCGTCTCGGGTGTGGTGTCCGGCGCCCTCGCCGGACACAGCGGCAGGTGGAACATCCGATTCCAGCGGGCGCGGGATCGGGAGAATCGGCGAGGGCGCCGATTCCAGCACGCGGGGCGCGTGCGCTACCCGGGCTCAGCGGCACGCCTCGACCAGTTCGTCGAGATTGAAGACGCGGCGGCGGCCGTTGCGCGTGTTGCGGAAGACGATCTCGTACCAGCCCTGCATCCGCTCCGGTTGAAAGGTCTCGCGGCCCACGCGCAGCGGACGCTTTTCGAGGATGCGATGGATCACGCGCTCGTAGGCCGAGCGCGGCAGCGTGCGCAGGGAGCGGCGGTTCCAGTCGATGACGCGGCCCACGTCTTCGTAGGGCGGCGGGCGCTCGGAAAAGTCGAGCAGCGAGCGGGAGCCCCCGTCGAAAACGGCGAGGATGTGCTCCACGCAATCGCCGCCGGAAACGGCGCGGATGTCGGCGAGAAACGGCGCGGCGATTTCGGCGGCGATTTCGCGCAGGCTCATCGTGCGGCTGTCGGTCGTGAGCCAGTCGCGGGCGTTCGGGTCGGCGGCGAAGGGATTGCGGGGAAAACAATCGAAGCGCGCGAGAAAACCTTTCCGCGAGGTGTGCCGGCGCGGTTTGAATCCGGCGATGAGCGGGAACCCTCTGCGCGTCAGCTCCCCGGAGCTGTGAGCGGGCCAGCGCAGCACGGCGAGGATGATCCCGATGGCCAGCGCCGCCGCCGCGATCATCAGCTCGGGATCGGGTGTGAAATCGACGGTCACTTCCAGGCGGTCGCCGCGCGGGCGCACGCCGACGCCCGTGCTGAGACGGTTCGCGGCCAGGAGCATCACCGGCACATGCAGGAGGCCGGTGAGCAGCCGCGCCAACTGCCGCATCCCCGCTTCGGTCAGGCCGTGCTCCGGCGGCACCGAGACGTTGAAGTGCATGGAAAACCCTTCGAGCCGCGCGACCGATCCGGCGCGCTTTTCCCACGCATCCAGCTCGCCGCGCAGAAACGCGATCTGATCCCAGAGCGACCGCCCGGCGCGGAGGCAGCAGCCGTGCTCGATCTCGATGATCGGCGTCGCCACCTCGATCACGCCCGTGTCGAAATAAACCGCCCCGCCCGAGGGCAGGTGAAACGAGCGGCCGGTGCGCGGAATCATGCGCTCGCGCACGATGCGCTGCGGCGTTCCGAAAACATCCTCGGGTCTGCGTTTTTCCTCGCGCACGAAAAGCGTGAACTCCGCCTCGAATCCGATCACCGGACGCTGCGGCTGGATTTGCGCCGATCCTTTTTGCGTCTTGGCCGTCTTCATAAAGTCGCCTCGTCGCAGGCGCGCGGCACGCAGGTCACGTAGCCGAGATCGAGATGCAGATGGTCATCCGTTTCGTCCGGGCCGTGGCCGAAAGGTTTCGCCTGCACGCCGGGCGCGATGGACTCGGCGATGCGTCCGTATTTCCCGATGTCCTTTTCCTCGTCCAGAAACATGTCGCCGATGCGGTAGATATTCGCCGCCGCCGCCCACAGATGCGGCGTGGCGTGCCGCGTGTGCGCGTGCGCCGGCGAGCGGTAGCCGCCATTGATCGCGATGAAAACCGGAGCCTCCACGCGTTCGCGGAAAGCCTGCAAAAACCGCCCCAGCACCGCCACCGCGCACGGCACGTAATGCGGCAGCGTGTGCAGCAGGCCGCTGGCTTCGCGGCAATCCACGGCCATCAGTTCCGCGAAGGTGAAACAGTCCGCCAGCCGCCGTTCTTTCGCCTCCGCCCACGTTTCGATCCGGTAAAAAAACCGCGGCAGAAAGTGCGTGCGTCCGGCGGCGTCAGTCATCGCCTCGCCCGGTCGCAGCAGCCGGCGGTGCTCCGCGGAGAGCGTCAGTCCATCGACCACCTGGAACGGCTCGTTCATCGTGTTTTCAGCGCCTCGAAAATCGCGCGGGAAATCTGCGCCACCGGCGCGCTGCGCGTCTCCACGCTGGCGGGCATTTCGGTGAGAATCGCGACGACATAGGGTTTGCGGTTAGGAAGGAAGACGATGCCCGCGTCGTGGCAGACCGTGGAAATTTCGCCGGTCTTATGCGCCACCCGCGCGTCCTTTGGCAGACCCTCGGGGATCATGCCGTTGAACTCCTGCGCGTGCAGAATCTCGAGCATCTGCGCCCGCGTTTCCTCGCGGACAAAGTCGCCTTCGCCAAGCAGCCGGAACAGCCCCACGAGTCCGCGCGCAGTCACGCGATTGCTGATGCCCTGCTCAAAGGCGCGCGTGTCCTCGACCCCGCGCGCGATCTCGACCCCCTCGATTTTTGCCTCCCCCAGCACGCCCCGCACGGCCTCGATCCCGAGGTGATCGAGGAGCAGGTTCGTCGCGAGATTGCTGCTCCGTGTGATCATCGCCCGCGCCAGTTCGCGCACCCGCATCGAGCGCCCCAAGCGCCGATGGGCGGCGCCGTCACCGTCGCGATTTGCGGTCACGCGAAAGACCCCGCCGCCCGCGAGACTGCGAAAGCGGTTGCGCACATGCAGCGGATCGTCGAGCCGGATTCGGCCCTCCTCGGCCAGCTTGTAGATGGCGAGCAGGATCGCGACTTTGATGGTGCTCGCCGCGTGGAAAACGCGGTCGCCTTCAAGCGCGAAATCCCACCCCGATTCGTAATCGTGCAGAACCACCGCCACGGCCCCGAACTCCGCGTTTTTCGCGATTTTCAAAATCCGCTCCGGTAACGCTGTTGGGTTCATGCTTCGAGGTGCGGGAACGCCGCGCGCTCTCGGCCGCATTCCGCCGACAGCCTTTGCCCTCGCGGGCCGGGAGACAATCCCATAATGCCCGCGGGCGTGCGCGGCCTTTGCAATGGAATGGCGAACTGATAGGCACTCCGCCGTGTCGAACCAACCTTCCAAATTCCGCAGCGAATTCTCCCGCACCGCATGAGCCAGCAGCCCACTCCACTGCCGGGCGCTGTCGCGGAGTCGTCCGGCGCACCCGACGGCCAGAAACTCCAGGGCCAGCTCGCCGCTTTGGCGGAGACGGGGGTGAACGCCGCACCGGTCGGCGAACTGCGGCCGCTGCTCGAGTTTGTGCGCGCGCTGCTCAATGCGCGCGCCGTGGCGCTGCTGCCGGTGCGCGAAATGCCCGGCCTTGCGAGCTGCGTGGTGACGACCCGCGGCATTCAGGCGAGTGCGCTCGCGCAACTCGCCGGCACGCTGGAGCCGGGCCGCGTGGCGGTGCAGCCCGCGCCGGTGCTCGGGGCCGATGGCTACACGCTCGCCGTGCCGGTCGTGCGGGAAAACGATCCGCTCTACTGGCTCATCGCGCAGCTCGCGGTGCCGAATCCGCGCGACCTCCAGGCCATGCTCGTGCTGCTCCAGGCGCTCTCCGGCTTCATCCTCTACCGCGAGCAGCGGCGTGCGACGCAGGAGGTCCATTGGGCGCTCGAACGCACCTCCGGCGTGCTGGAGATTTTCCGGCGCGCGGGCACCGAACTCGATTTTGAAAAAGCCTGCCGCATCGCCGTCGATGACCTGCGCGACTACCTCGGTTGCAGCCGCGTTTTTTTCGGCACGAAACGCGGCGCGGGCGTGCAGTTGCGCGCCATCTCCGGCATCGCGCGGCTCGATGCGAAGAGCACCAGTCACGCGGCCTTCGAGGCGGCGATGAGCGAGGCGCTGCTCGCCGCGCAGCGGATCGATTTCCGCGCCGACACCGCGCCCGCGGCGGAGACCGTGGCGCACGAAATCCTCCAGCGCGAAACCGGCGCGGCGCAGCTCACCACCGTCCCGTTTCTCCGGCAGCGCGGCGCGGTGCTGCTGGAATGGAGCGCGCCGCCGGATGCCGGTGCGGCTTCGCTCCTCGATGCGACCGCGCTTTTTCTCCCCGCACTTTTCGACCTGCTCGAACGCGCGCGTCCGAACGCCGCCGTCTTCGCCGGCCAGCGCGTTTGGCGCAAACTCAGCCTCGTGCGGCGACGGGTCGTCCTCGGTGCGCTGGTCGCGCTCGGCGTGCTGCTCGCGTGGCCGTTTCATTATTCGATCAAGGCGGACTGCCGCCTCGCGCCGACGGTGAAGCGGGTGATCGCCGCGCCGTTTCAGGGGCAGTTGAAAAAGAGTTTCGTGCTGCCGGGCGATCATGTGACCGAGGGGCAGCCGCTGGCCGAGATGGACAATCGCGAGCTGAAACTGAAGGAGGCCGAGCTGATCGCAGCGCGGGAAAAGGCGCTCAAGCAGCGCGACAAGGCGCTCACGACCGGGAGCGATGAGGGTGGTTTCGCCGCGGCGCAGGTCGCGAATTTCGAGGCGCAAAGCGTGGGGCGCGAGTTGGAGCTGGTGCAGCGGAAAATCGCCATGCTCGCGCTGCAATCGCCGCTCGCAGGCGTGGTGGTCTCCGGCGATTTGCGGCGCTCGGAGGGGCAGCCGGTGCAGCAGGGGCAGGTGCTTTTCGAGGTCGCGCCGCTCGATCAGATGATCGTGGAAATCGACGTGCCGGATCGCGAGATCAGCCGCGTGCGCGCGGGGCAGCCGATGCGCTTTCGTCTCGATGCCTTCAGCGGCGAGCGCTGGAGCAGCGCGCTCGACAAGCTGCATCCGCAAAGCGAGCAGCGCGACGGGCGCAACGTCTTCGTCTGCGAGGCCGGCATCGCCAACGCGAACCGCGCGCTCGACCTGCGCCCCGGCATGCACGGGCGCGCGGTGATCGAGGGTGACCGCCGTCCGCTCATTTGGATTCTCACGCACCGGCTGTGGGACTTCGTGGTCTCGTCGGTCTTTTGGTAAATGAGCACGGGCGACGAAAACCGTTCGGTGCGCGAAGCGGAGATGCTGCGCCCGCGGCTGCGCGACGGGCTGCGCTTTTCCATCCAGGAAAGTGGCGGGCGGCGCGCGTGCGTGATCGAGGATCCGCACGCCTCGCGCTTTCATCGCGTGGGTCTGGCGGAGTACCGTTTTTTCCGCGCGCTCGACGGCACGCAGTCGATGGCGTCGATCCTCGCGCGACTCGCGCGCGATGGCGGCGGCGAGGCGTTCAATGAAGCGGAGGCGATGCAGATGGTGCGCTGGCTGAAAGACAATCATCTGCTCGCCGTGGAGAGCACGCGCACGGGCGGCGAACGCGAGCAGACCGAGCGCGCGCTGCACTCGGCGATGACGTGGCTGAATCCGCTCATGCTGAAGCTCCCGCTCGCCCGCCCCGACCGCTTTTTCACCGCCGTGGAGCCCGCGCTGCGCTGGGCGCTCGGCGGCTTCGGCTTCGCGGTCTGGCTGGCGGTAATCCTCATCGGCGCGACCCATGTCGGCATGGACTGGCCGCGTTTCGCCGGTGGCTTTGAGGGCATCCTTTCGCGCGACAACTGGCTGTGGTTTTTCGTCGTCTGGGCCGCGCTGAAATGCGCGCACGAATTTTCGCACGGTCTTTTCTGCAAACACTACGGCGCGGCGGTGCGCGAGGTCGGTGTGATCTTCGTGCTCTTCGTGCCGATGGGTTACGTGGATGCCACGGCGAGCCTCGGGCTGGCATCGCGGTGGCGGCGCATCATGGTCGCGTGCGCGGGGCTCTACGTGGAGTTTTTCCTCGCCGCCATCGCCGCCATCGTCTGGGCGCGCACCGGGCCGGGCACGCTCAATACCGTGGCGCACAACGCGGTGATCGCGGGCACGCTCGTCACGCTGCTTTTCAATGCGAATCCGCTGATGCGTTTCGACGGTTACTTCGTTCTGAGCGAACTGCTCGACATCCCGAATCTCGGCACGCGCGGACGCAACTGGGCGCAGCGCGCGCTCGGCTGGCTGCTCTCCGGCGCGCGGTCGTGGAAGCCCGCGCGTCTGCGCACGCGGGAGGAGTGGATCGTCGCGGCGTACGGGCTCGCGGCGATGTGGTGGCAGGTGCTGGTGGGCGTGGGCCTGATCGTGGGCGCGAGTGCGATGTTCAAAGGCGGCGGGCTGGCGCTCGCGGCGCTCGCCGCGGTGATGTGGGTGGCCGTGCCGGTCGGGCGTTTCGGTGCGGGGCTCGCGGATTCCGTGGGTGGCGCGGCGGGAAATTGGGCGCGCGTCGCACTGCGTTTCGCGGTGCTCGTGGCGGTGCCCGCGGCGTTGCTGTTCGTGCCCTATCACCGCTCGGTGACGAGCCCCGGCGTGGTCGAGCTGGCGGACACGCAGAGCCTGCGCGTCGAGTGTCCGGGCTTCGTGGAAAAAGTGAATGTGCGCGACGGAGAGACGGTCGCGCAGGGGCAGGTGCTTCTCGAACTGCGGAATGAGGAAGCCGCCGCGACGCTCGCGCGGAGCCGCATCGATCTCGCGCAGCAAGAACTCCGCGCGCGGATGGCCTACGCGGGCGGCGATGTCGCGGGATTCCAGGCCGAGCAGGCCAAGGCCGCGTCGCTGCGCACGGCGATGGCGGATCGCGAGAGCTACCTCGCGACGATGCAAATCCGCGCGCCGATGGACGGTCGTGTGACGAACCGCAAGCTGGCGCAGATGACGGGAACTTTTCTCGCCGCCGGCGACGAGGCGCTGCGCCTCGGGCGCGCGGCGGGCAGCGATGTGAAGATCGCCGTGAGCCAGGAGGACGAGCCGCACTGGCGCGAGGCGGCGGGGCATCCGCTGCGCGTGCGAATCGAAGGACGCGGGGAAGTTTTCGACGCGGAGTTTGTGCGCCTGGAGCCGCGGGCGACGCGCGATCTCATCGACCCCGCGCTGACCGCGCTCGCGGGTGGCCCGCTGGCGCTCCGGCGCAATGACGATCCGAATGCGCGGCGCGGCGCGGAATACGAATTGGCGGAACCGCACTTCGTCGCGACCGCGCGGCTCATCGCGCGCGACGCGCTGTGCCCCGGCGAGATGGCGCGCGTGCGGTTTCGCAGCCCGCGTCCGGCGACGCTGTGGGGGCAGTGGCAGAGCGCCTTTGCGCGCTGGGTGAAGCGTTACGCGGATCGGCAGGGCTGATTTGGAGTGCGGCGGCAGAGCGTAGCGCCGACGCCGCTTTCGGAAGGGCTCGGAGAGCCGTGGCTGGTTCCGGCACGCGTGCTTCCGGTGCGCCCACCGCGCGCCTCCGGCGCATGCCAAAGCGGCGTCGGCGCTACGCTCTGCCGCCGCACTCCATATTTACTGCGCGAGGGCGCAGCGGACGCCGCTGCGGAGGTGGCCGGCGGCGTTTTCGATGATGAATTTCACGCGCACGGTGCCGCTGGCGGGATCGGTGATGGGGCTGATGAATTCGATTGTGGCGACGATTTTTTCGCGGTCGTCGAGGAGGAGCGCGGCCTGTCCACCGGTCTTGAGCGCGAGCGCGCAGGCGGGCGGGAGGAAAAGATTGGCGGTCAGTTTGTCGATCTGCACGACGGTGAGGACGTGCGGGTTCGCGAGGGAGACGGCTTCGCCGGGGTCGCGCTTGATTTCATTGACTACGCCATCAATGGGGCTGCGCAGGAGCCGCGTCTCGATCATCGCCTGAATCTTCCGCACCTGGGCGTCCTTGATCGTGAGGTCGGCGCGCGCTTTTTCCAGCTCCTCGGGCGAGGCGCGGCTGGCGGCGGCGAGTTCGTCGAGGCGCTGCTTGCGGGTGGCTTGGAGCCTGGCCTCGGCCTGGGCGATTTCGAGTTCGGCCTGGAGCGTGGCGGTGTCGAGCTTGGCGAGGATCTGGCCTTTCTTCGCGGCGTCGCCTTCTTTCACGAGCACCTCCGCGATCACGCCGGGCTCGGCGGCTGAGAGGGTGATGATGTGGTAGGGCTCGACGTAACCGAGCGAGTCGTCGGCGCGGAGTGGGGAGACGAGAAAAAGGAGGACGGCTAGCCGCGCCGAAAATCTGAAATCCGAAATCCGAAATCCGAAACAAACGGGCGGAAAAAATTGGGAAATGGAAAAACGCGATCCGAGCGTGCGGGCGCTTCCGCAGTTGTTTTCAGGATTTCTATTCATTCGGATTTCGATATTCGGATTTCGGATTTTCCTCACAGCGTTTGTTTGAGTTCATCGAGCCAGTGGTCATATTTTGCGAGTTGCCGGCGCTGTTCGCGGTCGGCGGTTTCGACTTTGCGTTGCGTGCGGAGAAAGTGGGCGGCGGTGCTGGCGGGGAGTTCGTCGCTCGAATTTTCGGCGAGCCGCGCGGCGAGGGCGGGGGCGTGGCGCTGGAGGAGGTCGTCTTCGAGGGAGAGGAAAAACTGGGCGCTGCCGGGCTGGCCCTGGCGCGCGGTGCGGCCGATGAGCTGGCGGTCGATGCGGCTGGATTCGTGGCGCTCCAGGCCGATGACGTGGAGCCCGCCGTGGCGCTGGCTTTCCTCCGGCACAGGAATGTGCGCGCCGCGCCCGGCCATGTTCGTGGCGATGGTGACGATGCCGGGTTCGCCGGCCTGCTCGATGATCGCGGCTTCCTCGGCGTCCTGCTTGGCGTTGAGGATGCGGAAGGGGAAGCCGAACTGCAGCAGTTTTTCGAGGAGTGCTTCGCTGTTTTCGATAGTGCGCGTGCCGATGAGGACGGGCTGGTTTTGCGCGTGGCGGCGCGCGATTTCGGCGGCGACGGCGGAGAGCTTGGCGTCGCGCGTGCGGAAGACGCGGTCGGGAAAAAGTTCGCGCCGCGAGGGGCGGTGCAGGGCGACGATGGAGGTGCGCAGGCCGTAGCTCTGACGCAGCTCGGAGGCGGCTTCGCGGGCGGTGCCGGTCATGCCGCAGACGGTGCGGTAGAGGCGGAAGTAGGCGGGGCGCGAGATCGTGGCCTCGGAGGAATTTTCCTCGGTGATGGTGACGCCCGCGGCAGCTTCCACGGCCTGGTGCATGCCTTCGCGCCAGGTGCGGTCGGGGCAGAGCCGGCCGGTGAATTCATCGACGATGACGACCTCGTCGTCGCGCACCACGTAATGCACGTCGCGCCGGTAGCGGAGCCGCGCGCGGAGCGCGGATTCGATGTAGTGCGACCAGAGGCGGCGGAGGTGCGGGAGGGCGTCGTCGGTCAGCAGGTCGAGCGCACGGCGCTCGCCGGCGGGCGTGAGCGCGAGAGGTTTGACGGGGGATTGCGGCGTGAAATCTTCGCTGCTGCGGAACTGCGCGGCGATGCGATCCGCGAGGCGATAGACCTGCGGCGTGGCGCTCGGCGCTTTCGCGCCGGTGGCGATGATGAGCGGGGAGCAGGCTTCGTCGATGAGGACGCTGTCGGCTTCGTCGATGACGGCGAAGGCGTGGCCGCGCTGCACGATGTCCGCTTTCGGCGCGGTGTGGCGGAGCAGGACGTTGTGAAAATGCTGCGTGCGGTGCCGGGCGTTCACGTCGCGGATGGCGACCTGGTCGCGGAGGTAGTCGAAACCAAACTCGGTGCCGACGCCGTAGGTCACGTCGCACGCATAGGCGGCGCGTTTTTCGTGGGGCGCGGTGCGCTCGGCGAGCAGGCCGGTGCTCATGCCGAGGAGGGCGAAAGCGGGGCGCGCGAAATCGCAGTCGCGCCCGGCGAGGTAGCTGTTGACCGTGGCGATGTGCGCGCCGTGGCCGTGCAGCGCGAAGCAGAAGGCGGGCAGCAGGGCGACGAGGGTCTTGCCTTCGCCGGTGGCCATTTCGGCAAACTGTCCGCCGGCCAGCGTGAGGCCGGCGTGGAGCTGGCAATCGTAAGGCGAAAGGCCGCGCGTGCGGCGAATGGCTTCGGTGATGAGTGCGATGGCGGCGATGTGCAATTCATCGCCGGTTGCCGTGCGCGCCTCGGTGCGCAGAGCGGCGGCGCGCTCGCGGAGTCGGCTTTCACTTTCCCCGGCGAAAGTCGCGCCGAGGTGTTTGATTTTTTCAATCGCGGCACCGGGCCGCCGCGCGGAACCGGCGGCGGAGAATTGGTCAAAGCCGCGAAACATGCGGGCGGCGGTTACTTCGCGTCGCGCGCGGACTTGCCATCGCGCGCGCCTTTTTCGAGGTGCAGTTCGGGCAGACCTTTCGGGTCCTTGTCGCGGACCACGGTGATGTCCTTGTAATTGAGCAGCCGGCCTTTCGAGCGTTCGAGATTCACGATGGCGATCTGGTAGTTGGCGGCGCTGCGGATGAATTCCTCCTCGGCGTTGGAGCGGCGGTCCTGCGAGTCGAGCAGGTTGTTGAGGTAGAAGGCGGTTTGCGAGGCGTCGTCGGCGCCGGGCGCGGGCGAGGCGGTCTGGAGGGCGCGGCGGGCGAGGAGGGAATCCACGTCGGAGGTGAAGGCCTTGACGGCGGAGTATTTGGCCTGGGTCTCGCGGTGCGCGGTGGCGACTTCGCGGGCGCTGATTTTCACCTCGAGCAGGACGGTGTCGATGGTCGTCTTGAGCTGGTCGAGCTGCTGGCGGAGTTCGAGGCGGCGGCGTTCGAGGCGGGCGCGGGCGATGTTGTTTTCCAGCGGAAAGCTGAAGACGATGCCCGCGCCGTAGCCGGGGCCGCCGGTGTTGTACTGCTTGCCGTAGGCGTTGCCGAAATCGCCGCCGGAGAGGCCGCCGAGCGAACCCTGGAGCACGAGGTTCAGCTCGGGCAGGAGTTCGTTGCGCTGCATTTTTTCGCGGATCGTGGCGGCGCGGAGCTGGAGAAAGGCCTGGTTGATTTCCGGGCGGTTTTCCAACGCGACGGCGGCCGCGGCCTGCGGATCGACGCTGGCCCCGCCGAGGATCAGGCGGTCGCCGGGGATGAGTTCCACGTTCGGCGAATCCATGAGATTGGGGTCGCTGGTCAGCGCCTTGAGACGGTCCTGCGCGTTGCGCACGGCGGCTTCGGAGCGGACGAGATCGGAGCGGCGCGAGGCGAGCGCGGATTCGGCGCGGAAGAGCTGCGACTGCTGCGCGTCCACTTTCTGCCGGGCCTTGAGTTCATCGGACACGCGGGCCGTTTCATCCACGAGCCGCGCCTTTTGCAGATAGGTCACGCGCGCCGCGTAGAGCGCCCAGTAGGTGCGGGTGACTTCGAGGAGATGCGATTCGCTTTGGCGGATGAACTCGCTCATGGCGATGTCGGAATCGAGCCGCGCGATGCGCATGATGCTGCGGTTGTATTCCACGCCCGCGCCTTTGAAGAGCGGCTGGACGATGGAAAGCGAGAGCTGGCCTTTCGACTGCGCGTTGGGCGTGAAGTAGATCGAGTTGTTCGCGGTCTGGGAGAGGTTTTGCGAAAGGGAAACCTCGGTGCCGGTGACGAATTTCTTTTTCACGCCGGCCTCGAAGGACCATTCATCCTGGCGGAAGCGCGTCGCGCCGCCGGTGGTCAGCGTGTTGCCGACGGGATCGTTGAGGTGATCGAATTTTCCCTGGAGAAAAGCATTGGTGTCGAACGCGCCTTTGGCTTCCTGAATGCCGGTCTCGCGGATCAGCGGGAGATCGCCGAAGACGCGGATCTGTTTGGAATAGCGGATCGCGCGCAGGTAGAGATCCTCGATGGTGATGGGCTTGCCCTTGCGGTCGCCGATGGAGTTTTTCTGCCCGCGAATCCACCACGGGGAGAAGTCGGCGGGGATGCTGGCGTCGGACGTTTTTCCGAAGCTCTTCACGCCGTGCCCGAGGCTGGCGGCTTCCATTTTGTAGTCGTCGAGGATCGTCTGTTCGGTGCTGTCGGGGAGGAGCGGCGCGGGGCCGTCGGCGGCCTGGAGTGGCGAGAAAGCGGCGAGGCAGAGGCCGAGGAGGATAGGCGGTTTTGGGAACGGGCGGTGGAATTTCATGGAGCGGGACTTTCGGGCGGAAAGCGAAAATGAGAGTCGCAGATGCCGTGCCAGTAACCGCGACCCCCGGGTGCGATCCGCCGAACGCCGTAAACAATTTAGCGCCGCAGAAGTTCGGTGGAAGTCGCGGCGGGCTTCCTGCTTAGAACTTTTTCCCAAACCTGCGAAACCGGAGCCGTTCCGGTGGCGCACCGCGCAATCAGCTCACCTTCAGCACCCATGCCCCGTCGCCCACTTCTGCTCGAGACCTTTGAAGACCGCATCCTCTGCAGTGCCAGCGTGCCCGTGGATCCCGCGGTCGCTCCGCAAAAGGCGGCCGCCGCTGTCGCCGCCCCGCCCGTGGCGGTCACGGCCGCTGTCCCGGCACCCACGCCCGCTGCGCCCGATCCGGCATCCGCCGCCGCCTTGACTCCGACCGCAGGTGCCCCCGCCCAACTCACCGACGTGCAGCGCGCCGCGATCCAATCCGTGGTGCGGGATTCGACGAACCAAATCTATTTTGAGAAAAATGCGGGGCAGTATCCCGTCGGCGTGCAGTACGGCTTTCGCACGAACTTCGGTGCGATGCTGGTCTATGCCGATCACCTGCGCATCATCTCGAACCAGACGGATGCCGCGACCGGTGCGGTCGGAGTGCAGGCGGTGGACATCAGCTTCACCGGCTCGGCGGGAAACTGGGACATCGTGCCCGGCGGGCAGTCGGCAGTGACCGGCGCGTATCAGCAGGCGAATGGCAATGCCTTGCAGCCGGGCATTTTCAATGAACTGACGCTGCGCAATGTGTATGCCGGCGTCGATCTGCGCCTTTACTCGGCGCAGAACGGCGTTCTCGAATTCGACTGGATCGTGGGTCAGGCGAAAAACGCGGGACAGATTCGCATCGCGGTCAGCGGGCAGGATGGACTGACTTTCAATTCCGATGGGTCGGCGACGATCAATCTGCGCTATCAGAATTTGACGCTGAAAATCCCGGAGTCCTATCAGCTCATCAACGGCCAAAAACAGATCATCGGCTCCAGGATGGTGGCGGGTAACAGCCCCGGCGAGATTCGCTACGAGCTGACGGGTAAGATCGTGGCGGATGCGCCGCTGGTTATCGATCCAAACGTGCAGTGGGCCACGTTCTTTGACCTCAATGACGGGGCCACGCCTTTCGATTCCTATGCCTTCGCGGTGGCCGGCAATGCCAATGGGGTTTATGTCGCGGGATGGGTGCGGGAAATCATCACGAATGGGTCATTTGGCAACTATATGGAGGTGAATGCCGGCTTTTCACAGGGTACCGCGATCAACCAAAACTACATCTACCGCCTCAGCAATGATGGCTTGCACATCACCGCTTGGACAAACACGGGCCGGACAAACGACAATTCAGGCGCAGTCAATCAAAAGCTGAACGGAGCAACGGTCGATGAGGTGGTGGATCTCGAACTGTTCCCGGACGGGCGGGTGCTCGCGGCGTTCAACTCGGGTGTCCTGCAAATCTATTCGGCCGATCTGTCCACCCGATCCTACAATGCCTCCCCGGTGACGATGGATGCGCTGAACTCCGTGGCGATTGTGGACAATAACTCCTTTTACGCCAGCGGTCGCGTGGCGGCAGCCATCCCCGTCGCGCAAATCCCGCTGGCGAACATCGGGCCGGATTCGACCTATGCCGGCGGCGCCCTTGGTCTCGAGGGAGTCATCGTCCGTTATTCCGGTGCCACGACCACGCCGACGCCCGATTGGGCGACTTATGTCGGTGGTGCCGGCGATGAGTATTTCACCACCGTCGCGATGACCCCGGATCATACCAAGCTCGTTTTCGCCACGACCACTGCGGTCACGGCCGCGGGTGGCTATTCGGGTCTGGTAAATGCGGTGGATTCCACAGCGGGCGCGGCGGGCACGACAGAATTGCTCGTGGGCGTCCTGACCGATCAAGCGACGAAACCGGCGGCCTTCAACGTCTTTTCCTTCCTCGGCGGCAGCGGCAACGAGGGCACGCTGGCGGGTCAAACGGTGACCGCCATGGTCGCCGCGAGCAACACGGGCTTTTGGGTCGCGGGAAATACCAACTCCGCCAACCTGCCCGGTGTGACAGTGGCCAGCGGCGGTGCCGCGAACGGCGCGCAAACGACCTTCGGCGGCGGCACTTCCGACGCCTTCATTTCTTACATCCCGATCAATGGCAGTGCCGGCACTGGCTTTCAAAGCACCTACGTGGGTGGCACCGGTGTGGACATCTCGGGTGGGATCGCCTACGACCCCGTGAAGGATCGGGTCTTCCTTTTCGGCACCACCACGGGGGCGTTCCCGACGCAGGACACCACGCCGACGAGTCTCTTTTATGGCAATACGTTTGGCGGCGGCACCTACGACATCTTCATCGCGACTTATTCCGGCAACCTGCAAACGAAGGATTACGCCACTTACCTCGGCGGGAGTGGCAATGATTATGTCGGTCAAACCGGTGTCGTTCTTGGGCAGGGGCATGTGTATTACAACCCTGTTACCGATCTCACTTACCTGGCGACCACGACTCACTCGACTAACTGGCCCGCCAGCGAAATCGGCACGCCGCCTGGCAAGGACACAGTCAACGAGAATGTCGGCAATGACACGCACATTGTCTTCGCGTTTAACATCAACATTTTCGATTACGGCGACGCCCCGGCGAGCTACGAGGGCAGCCCATCCAATCCGGCAAATGACGCCATCTCCAACACCCTGAGGATCGGAGCCAACGTAACGGCGGATGCAGGCCCGAAAAGCGGAGTCACGGCAACGGGCGACACCGCCGACGACGGAATCGCGACGCTGCCCACGCTTATCGTGGGCGATGCCGCTTACTCGGTGGTCGTGTCCGTTTTGAATAACTCGGGTTCGGCGAAAACCCTGCAAGGCTGGATCGACTTCAATGGGGACGGCACCTTTGAGGCCGGCGAGTATGCCAGCGTTTCCGTGCCGACCAATGCCAGCCAGCAGAATGTCACGCTGACCTGGAATGCGATTCCGGCGATGACGGCGGGGCAGAGTTACCTGCGCCTGCGCCTGAATGACGGCGCCCTGACGGATAATGTGGCGACTCCCAATATCGACGAACGATCCATCGGACTGGGCGGAACGGGCGAGGTGGAAGACTACGCACTGACCATCTATCCGCTGCCTTCCAACCTCTCTGGCAAGGTCTATCGCGACCTTAACAATGACGGCGTCGTCGCGGGTGCGGGTGAAACGGGAATCAGCGGTGTGACCGTGACCCTCACCGGCACGAACGATCTCGGCGCGGCGGTGAATCTGACGGCGACCACGGATGCGAGCGGCAACTACAGCTTTCTCGGCATCCGCCCGAGCAACGCCACGGGCTACACCCTCACCGAGACCCAGCCGGCCGGTTTCCTGGATGGTAAAAACACTGTCGGCACCTCGGGTGGCGTGACCGTCAACAACCCGTTGAGCGACGTTATTTCCGGGATCATGCTTGCAGGCAATACCACCGCCACCGGCTACGACTTCGGCGAACTCCCGCCGACTTCACTCGCCGGCACGGTCTATCGGGATTTGAACAACGACGGGATCATCTCCGGTGCGGGTGAAACGGGCGTGGCGGCGGTGACGGTGACGCTGACCGGCACGGACGACCTGGGTAACGCAGTCAGCACGACTGCGACGACCAATGCGGCTGGCACCTATTCATTCGGCAACCTGCGCCCCGGCACTTACACACTCACGGAAACGCAGCCTGCGGGCCTGTTCGATGGCAAGGAAACCGCCGGCATTGGTGTAATCACGCCCGGCACGGTCAATAACACGGCGGTCAGCAATACCATCTCCGGCATTGTCGTCGGCGGGGGGGAAACGGGCACGGGAAATAACTTCGGCGAACTCCCGCCGTCCTCGCTCGCTGGCGTGGTCTATCGCGATATTAACAACGACGGCGTGCAGTCGGGTGCGGGTGAAACGGGGGTGGCCGGCGTGACCGTGGCGCTGACTGGGACGGACGACTTCGGCGCGGCAGTCAGTCTTTCGACAACGACCGACGCGGCTGGCGCTTACAGTTTCGTGAATCTCCGGCCAGGCAGTTACACGATCACCGAGACCCAGCCCGCGGCTTTGCTCGATGGCAAGGAAACGGTCGGCACACAGGCCAGCGGCACGATTGATAACACGACCAACAGCAACACGATCTCATCCGTCGCCCTCGCGTCAAACGTCAATGGCACTGGGAACGACTTTGGCGAACTTCCGGCGTCATCCTTCGCGGGCACCGTGTTCATCGACACGAACAACGACGGCGTGCAGGCAGGCGCGAGCGAGACCGGCATCAGCGGTGCGACCGTCACGCTCACGGGCACGGATGACCGCGGCAATGCGGTGAATGTTTCCACGACCTCGAACGCGAGTGGCGCATATGTCTTTGGCACACTGCGGCCCGGCAGCTACGTCATTACCGAGACGCAGCCGGTGGGTTTCCTTGATGGGAAAAACGCCGTGGGCACCGCGGGCGGCACGACGGTGAACAATCCGCCGAGCGACATCATCAGTGCGATCACGCTCACGGCGAATGTGGCTGCGACCGGCTATAACTTCGGCGAACTTTCGCCATCTTCGCTCGCCGGCACGGTGTTCGACGACAACAACAACGACGGCATCCTCAACGGCGCGGATGCCGGCATCGCGGGTGTGACCGTGACGCTCACCGGCACCGATGATCTCGGCGTTGCCGTGAGCACGAGCACCACGACAAGCGGGACCGGCGCCTACTCGTTCGCAAATGTCCGGCCCGGCACTTACACGCTGACCGAGACGCAACCCGCCGCCTTTCTCGATGGCAAGGAAACCGCGGGCGGCGGTGTGACCACGCCGGGCACGGTCAATAACGCGGCGGTGAGTAACACGATCAGCAACATCGTCGTGAACAGCGCGCAAACGGGCACGGGGAATAACTTCGCGGAGGTCGCGGCCTCGGCGCTCGCGGGCACGGTGTATCAGGATTTGAACAACGACGGCATCCAGCTCGGCGCGGGGGAAACGGGCATCAGCGGCGTGACGGTCACGCTCACGGGCACGGATGATTTCGGTGCAGCGGTCAGCACCGTGGCGACCACGAATGGGACTGGCGGGTACAGTTTCGCCACGCTGCGGCCCGGCACTTACACGCTCACCAAGACACAGCCCGCGGCCTTTCTCGACGGAAAGGAAACCGTCGGCACGCAGGCCAGCGGAACGATCAACAACGCGGCCAACAGCAACACGATTTCCGCGATCACGCTCACGCCGAATGTCACCGGCGCGGGCAACAATTTCGGCGAACTTCCGCCATCGAGTTTTGCGGGCACGGTCTTCATTGATGCGAACAACGACGGTGTGCAATCCGGCGCGGGCGAGACGGGGATTGGCGGGGCGACGCTCACGCTCACCGGCACGGATGACCGCGGCAATGCGGTGAATGTTTCCACCACCACGAACGCGAGCGGCGCGTATGCCTTCGGCACGCTGCGGCCGGGCAACTACGTCATCACCGAGACGCAGCCCGCTGGTTTCCTCGACGGGAAAAATGCCGTGGGCACGGCGGGCGGGACGACGGTGAACAATCCGCCGAGCGACATCATCAGCGCGATCACGCTCGCGGCAAACGTCGCCGCGACCGGCTACAACTTCGGCGAACTTTCGCCGACGAGTGTGAGCGGCAGCGTCTATAACGACCTTAACAACGACGGCATCCAGCTCGGCGCAGGCGAGACCGGCATCGCCGGGGTGACCGTGACGCTGACCGGCACGGACGATCTCGGCATTGCCGTGAACACGAGCACCACGACCAACGCGAGCGGCGCTTACTCGTTCGCGAACATGCGGCCCGGCACTTACACGCTGACCGAAACGCAACCTGCGGGCTTGCTCGACGGCAAGGAAACCGCAGGCGCTGGCGTGACCACGCCCGGCACGGTCAATAACGCGGCGGTCAGCAACACCATCTCGAACCTCGTCGTGGCCTCGGGCCAGACCGGCTCGGGCAACAACTTCGGCGAACTCCCGCCGTCGAGTTTCGCGGGGACCGTCTTCATCGACGCGAACAATGACGGCGTGCAGGCAGGCGCGAGCGAGACCGGCATCAGCAACGCGACCGTCACGCTCACCGGCACCGATGATTTCGGCGCGGCGGTGAATCTCACCACGACCACGAACGCGAGCGGCGCGTATGCTTTCGGCACGCTGCGGCCCGGCACCTACGTCATCACCGAGACGCAGCCGGCGGGTTTTCTCGATGGGAAAAATGCCGTGGGCACGGCGGGCGGGACGACGGTGAACAATCCGCCGAGCGACATCATCAGCGCGATCACGCTCGCGGCGAATGTGGCCGCGACCGGCTACAACTTCGGCGAACTCGCGCCGACCTCGCTCGCCGGCACGGTCTTCAGCGACAGCAACAACGACGGCATCCTCAACGGTACGGACGCGGGCATCGCGGGCGTGACGGTGACGCTCACCGGCACCGACGATCTCGGCAACGCCGTGAGCACTAGCACCACGACCAATGGCACCGGCGCTTACTCATTTGCGAACGTGCGGCCCGGCACGTACACGCTGACCGAGGCCCAGCCCGCCGCCTTTCTCGACGGCAAGGAAACCGCCGGCGGCGGAGTGACGACGCCCGGCACGGTCAACAACGCGGCGGTGAGCAACACGATCAGCAACATCGTCGTCGCCAGCGGCCAGACGGGTACCGGCAACAATTTTGCGGAGCTGCCGCCGTCGAGCTTCAGCGGCACGGTGTATCAGGATTTGAACAACGACGGCGTGCAGTCCGGCGCGGGCGAGACGGGCGTCAGCGGCGTCACGATCACGCTCACCGGCACGGACAATTTCGGAGCCGCCGTGAATCTCACGACGACGACCGACGCGAGCGGCGCATACACCTTCGCCACGCTCCGGCCCGGTACCTACACACTCACGGAGACGCAGCCGGCCGGCTTGCTCGATGGCAAAGAGACGGTCGGTTCGCAGGCCAGCGGGACGATCGACAACACGACGAACAGCAACACGATTTCCACGATTACACTCGCCGCGGGCGTCAACGGCGCGGGTAACAATTTTGGGGAACTGCCGCCAACTTTGCTCGCGGGCACGATCTTCATTGACGTGAACAACGACGGCGTGCAATCCGGCGCGGGCGAGACCGGCATCAGCGGCACGACGGTCACACTCACCGGCAACGACGACCGCGGCGCGGCGGTGAATCTCACCGCGACGAGCAATGCCGGCGGCGCTTACTCTTTCACCAATCTCCGCCCCGGCAGCTACGTGGTGACGGAGACGCAGCCCGCCGGTTTCCTCGATGGAAAAAACGCCGTCGGCAGCGCGGGTGGGACGACGGTGAACAATCCGGCGAGCGACATCATCAGCGCGGTCACGCTCACCTCGAACACCACGGCGACCGGCTACAATTTCGGCGAGCTCGCGCCCGGCTCGCTCGCGGGCGTGGTCTTCAACGACGTGAACAACGACGGCGTGCAGCAGGCCGGCGACAACGCGATCGGCGGCGTCACCGTCGCGCTCACGGGCACGGACGATCTCGGCAACGCGGTCACGCTCACGGCGACGACGAATGGCGGCGGCGCCTACGCGTTTGGCAACCTGCGGCCCGGCACTTACACGCTCACGGAGACGCAGCCCGCCGGCCTGCTCGATGGCAAGGAAACCGCGGGCACGGGCACGACCACGGCGGGCGCGGTGAACAACACGGCGGTCAGCAACACGATCAGCGGAATCGTCCTCGGCAGCGGGCAGGCGGGTGTCGCGAATAACTTCGCCGAGCTGTCGCCGTCCGGCTTCAGCGGTGCGGTTTATCGCGATCTGAACAACGACGGCGTGCAGTTTGGCGCGGGCGAGACGGGCGTGAACGGCGTGACGATCACCCTCACCGGCACGGATGATTTCGGCGTGGCGGTCAGTCTCACGACGACGACCGACGCGAGCGGGAACTATGCTTTCGCCACGCTCCGGCCCGGCACTTACACGCTCACCGAGACGCAGCCCGCGGGCTTGCTCGATGGCAAAGAGACGGTCGGTTCGCAGGCGAGCGGCACCATCGACAACACGACGAACAGCAACACCATCTCGACGATCACGCTCGGCACTGGCGTCAACGGCACGGGCAACAATTTCGGCGAACTTCCGGCTTCGAGTTTTGCGGGCACGGTCTTCATCGACGCCAACAATGACGGCGTGCAACTCGGAGCGGGTGAGACCGGGATCAACGGCGCGACGGTCACGCTCACCGGCACCGACGACCGCGGCAATGCGGTGAATGTTTCCACCGCCACGAATGCGAGCGGCGCGTATGCCTTCGGCACGCTGCGGCCCGGCACCTACGTCATCACCGAGACGCAGCCGGCCGGTTTTCTCGATGGGAAAAATGCCGTGGGCACGGCGGGCGGGACGACGGTGAATAATCCGCCGAGCGACATCATCAGCTCGATCACGCTCGCGGCGAACACGGGCGCGACCGGCTACAATTTCGGCGAGCTGCAAGGCGCGACGATTTCGGGAAGCGTGTACCTCGACGCGAACAACGACGGCATTTTCCAAGGCGGCGAAACCGCGCAGCCCGGCGTGACCGTGGCGCTCACGGGCACGGACGATCTCGGCAACGCCGTGAGCCTCACGACGACGACGAACGGCGCGGGCGCGTATTCTTTCACCACGCTGCGGCCCGGCACCTACACGATCACCGAGACGCAGCCCGCGGGCCTGCTCGACGGGAAAGAAACCGCGGGTGGCGGCGTGACCACGCCCGGCACGGTCAACAACACGATCGACAGCAACACGATCAGCGGAATCGTCATCGCCTCGGGCCAGACGGGCGCGGCGAATAATTTCGGCGAGCTGTCGCCGTCGAGCCTGACGGCGACGGCGTATCGTGATTTGAACAACGACGGCGTGCAGTCCGGCGCGGGCGAGACAGGCATCTCCGGCGTGACCGTGACCGTGACCGGCACCGACGACCGCGGCAACGCGGTGAGTACGGCGCTGCTGACCGACGCGAGCGGCAACGTATCGTTCACAAATCTGCGGCCCGGCAGCTACACGATCACCGAGACCCAGCCGGCCGGTTTCAACGACGGCCTCGACAGCAACGGCACGCCCGCGGGCACGCTGACGAACGATCAAATCTCGAGCATCGCCGTGGTGTCCGGCACGACGGGCACGGGCTACAAATTCGGCGAACTGCCGACGACTTCGATCTCCGGCACGGTGTATCGCGACCTCAATAACGACGGGCTCATCGCCGGTGCGGGTGAGACGGGCATCGGCGGCGTGACCGTCACACTCACAGGCACGGACGACCTCGGCGCGGCGGTGAATGTCTCGGTCACGACGGCGGCGGGCGGCAGCTACACCTTTGCCAGTCTGCGCCCGAGCAGCGCCGCGGGTTACACGATCACCGAGACGCAGCCCGCCGCTTTTCTCGATGGGAAAAACACCGCGGGTTCCTCCGGCGGCACGACGGTGAATAATCCGCTGAGCGATGTCATCTCGGCGGTCGTGCTCACGGCGGGCACCGGCGCGACGGGTTACAATTTCGGCGAACTCCCGCCCTCCACGCTGAGCGGCTCGGCCTACCTCGACGCGAATAACGACGGCATTTTCCAGGGCGGCGAAACGGCGCAGGTTGGCGTGACGGTCACGCTCACCGGCACCGATGATCTTGGCAATGCGGTCAGCGTCTCCACGGCCACGGGCGCGGGCGGCGCCTACGCGTTTGGCAATCTGCGGCCCGGCACCTACACGCTCGCCGAGACGCAGCCGGCGGGGCTGCTTGATGGCCGCGAAACCGTGGGCACGCAGGCCAGCGGGACGGTGGATAACACCACGAACAGCAACACCATTTCCGGCATCACGCTCGTCGCGAACGTGACGGGCACGGCGAACAATTTCGCCGACCTCCGGCCCGCCGCGCTCGCGGGCGCGGTCTTCAGCGATGGCAATAACGACGGGCTCGTCAACGGCGCAGACACGGGCATCGGCGGCGCGACAGTCACGCTCACCGGCACGGATGACCGCGGCAATGCGGTGAATGTTTCCACCGCCACAAACGCGGGCGGCGCGTATTCCTTTGGCACGCTGCGGCCCGGCACTTACACGCTCAGCGAGACGCAGCCCGCCGGTTTCCTTGATGGCAAGGACACGATCGGCACGCCCGGCGGGACGACGGCGAATGATGTCTTCAGCGGCATCGCGCTGACCGAGGGGACGAATGGCGCGAACAACAATTTCGCGGAACTCGCGCCGGCTTCCCTCGCGGGCAGCGTGTATATCGACGCGAACAATGACGGCGTGCGGCAGGGCGCGGAGACCGGGCTCGCGGGTGTGACCGTGACGCTCACCGGCACCGACGATCTCGGCAACGCGGTCAGCACCACCGCGACGACTGGCGCGACCGGCGCGTATTCGTTTGGCACGCTGCGGCCGAGCAATGCGACCGGCTACACAATCACGGAAACGCAGCCGCCTGCTTACGGCGACGGCACGGACGCCATCGGCACGCAGGGTGGCACCACGGGGAATGATGTGCTCAGCGCGATCGTGCTCAATGCGGGCGTCGGCGGGACGGGCAATACTTTCGGCGAGCGCATCGTCGCGGACTTGAGCATCACGAAGACGGACGGGAGCGCGACGTACATTCCGGGGACGGCGATTTCGTACACGGTGGTGGTGAGCAACAGCGGGCCGAGCTTTGTGAATGGCGCGGTGGTGGCGGACACGATTCCGGCGAACATCAGCGGAGCAGCATGGACGGCGGTCTATGCGGGCGCGGGCTCGGCGGGGGCGGCGGGCGGGAGTGGGGACATCAACACGGCGATCAACCTGGCCTCGGGTGGCAGCGCGACTTTCACAATCACGGGCACGGTGCTGGCGACGGCGACGGGGAATTTGGTGAACACCGCGACGGTGGCAGCGCCCGCGGGAGTGACTGATCCGACGCCGGGGAATAACAGCGCG
>JAYWEP010000214.1:0-13358 GCA_043779205.1 Chthoniobacter sp.
GTGCTGGATGCCGCGGACGAGCTTTTCCTCGTCGTCGAAAAGATCGCTGATGAGGATCACGATGCCGCGGCGGCGCGTCTTGCGCGCGAGGTCGTCGAGTGTCTCGGAAATGGCCGTGGGCTGCGTGGGATTGAACGCGCTGAGCACGGCGCAGATCGTGAGGATCTTCGCGAGGCTGTCGGTGCGTGGCACATGCTCGCGCGGCTTGTCGTCGAAGATCGTCACCGCCGCGGCGTCGCGCTGGAGCAGGATGAGATACGCGAGGCACGCGGCCATCACCTTGGCGTAGTCGAGCTTCGTCACCGCGCCGGAGCCGTATCGCATGGACTCGCTGCCATCGAGCAGCAGGTGCGCGACGAAGTTCGTCTCCTGCTCGTATTGCTTGATGTAGTAGCGGTCGCTGCGACCGAGCACCTTCCAGTCGAGATGCCGCGTGTCGTCGCCGGGGACGTATTCGCGGTGCTGCGCAAACTCGATGGCGAAGCCGCGAAACGGCGACCGGTGCGCCCCGGCCATGTAGCCCTCGACGACCGTCCGCGCCTGCAAGCCGAGGTGCTCCGCGCTTTGGATCGCGACGGGATCGAGCAGCGTGTTTTGCGGAGACTTCGCGGCCATGCCGGCTTAGCGATCCTGCGGGATTTTTTCCAAGATCATCCGGGTGATGTCGTCGCTCGTCACCCCTTCGCTCTGCGCGGCGAAATTGGGGATGATGCGGTGGCGCATGATCGAGGGCGCGACCGCGGCCACGTCGGCGCAGCTCACGTAGATTTGGCCGCGCACAATCGCGTGCGCTTTCGCCGCCATGATGAGGTTGAGCGACGCGCGCGGGCCGGCGCCCCACGCGAGCCATTTTTTGCAAAAGTCCAGCGCCTGCGGGCTCTTCGCGCGGGTCGCGGCGACGATCTTCTGCGCGTATTCGAAAACGTGATCCGCCACCGGCATCCGCCGCACGACGCCCTGGAGATACATGATGTGATCCAGCTCCATGATCGCCCGCGGCGTGCCCGCGCCTGCGCCCGTTCCGCGCTTCATGATTTCGAGTTCCTCGGTCATCGAGGGGTAGTCCACGAAGATCATGAACATGAAGCGATCGAGCTGCGCCTCGGGCAGCGGGTAGGTGCCCTCCTGCTCCACCGGGTTTTGCGTGGCGAGGACGAAAAAGGGCTCGGGCAATTTGTGATTCACGCCGCCCACGGTCACGCGCCGTTCCTGCATCGCCTCGAGCATCGCCGCCTGGGTTTTCGGTGGGGTGCGGTTGATTTCATCCGCCAGAATCACGTTCGCAAAAATCGGCCCGTTGAGGAATTTGAACTCGCGCTCGCCGGTCTGCGGATTTTGGTAAATCACCTCCGTCCCGGTGATGTCGCTGGGCATCAGGTCGGGCGTGAATTGAATGCGCTTGAACGACAGATTGATCGTCTGCGCGAGCGTGGAGATGAGCAGCGTTTTCGCCAGCCCCGGCACGCCCACGAGCAGCGCGTGGCTGCGGGTGAAAATGGAAATCAGCAGCTCGTCGATCACCTTGTCCTGACCGACGATGACCTTCCCGAGCTGATGCTTGATCGCCGCGTGCGCCTCCTTGAAATACGCCACCGCCTCCACATCATCTTCCTTAAATGCAGCACTCGCCCCGGCGGCATCGGGCAGCGGGGCGGTCGGTTCGGTGACGGGCGGTTCGGCGGCGGTGCTCATGGCGTGGTTGAAAGGCGGGGGCTGGGGCGGTAGGAAGCGCGCGGCACTACATCACGCGCGCCCGCCCTTGCCAAACGAGAACCCACCGCCCCGCCCGATCTTCGCGGAAATCGAGACCGTCCTCCACGCGCTCAGCCTCTACGGCGCGGCGGGCATCGCCGCGTTTGGCTGGGCGATGGGCTGGCTCATGGAACTGGATACCCTCCGCTGGCGTCCGCTGTGGTTCTGCGGGGCTCTGCTCATCTACAATGCCGACCGGCTCCGCCGCGACCCCGCCGACGCGCTCAACGTCCCCGCCCGCACCGCCGCCAGCGCCCGCCTGCGCACCGCGAGCGCCGTCACGCTCACGCTCGCGGCGTTGGTGCTCATCGGCCTGCCGGTCTGGCGGCGCGATTGGCCGACACTTGCGATCATCTTGGGCGGCTCAGTCATCTGCCTCGGCTACTCCATTCCTCTCGTCGGCTACCGCTGGAAAGATGTGCCGTTCATCAAGACACTCTTCGTTCCAACGGTCGTCATCGCCGCCATCTTCGTCCTCGCGGTTCTCCGCGACCTTCCTCCCTTCAATCCGTGGTTCGCCCCTCCCGTTGCCAACGATTTCCTCAGCGTCTGCTTCTTTGGGGCATTTCTCGTCCCTTGGGCTTGGTGCTACCTCTTATTCAATATGCTCCTCTGCGACCTCCGCGACCGCGCGGGCGACGCGCAGTGCGGCATCCGCAGCATTCCGGTCGTCTTCGGCGAAAAGGGAACGCGCGGACTGCTGTGGGCGCTCGCGGTGATCGGGCAGATTCTGCTCGCCGCACTCATCCATGCACGGCTGATCGAAGATCTGCCCCTCGCGTCTCTCGCCCTTCTCACCGGCCTTTACCAAGCCTATCTCCTCCAAGCCACCCGCCGTCTCCGCTCCGAGCGTTTTTACGAATGGGCCGTCGAAGGTCTGCTCTACGTCCCCGCCCTCGCCTGCGGCCTCGCCCTTTTCATCACCTGCCACACGTCGCCAGTGGGCTGAGAGAGCGTGCAATAAGTCCGCGGACGGTGGATGGCGTCGCTCCGCGCGCCATGCCAAAAGCTCGCGCGGAGCGCCCATCTTTATTCCCGCGTGGCTGTGGAAAGTGCGCCTTCGGCGGAGGGTTTCGCATGGCGCGCGGAGCGACGCCATCCACCGCCTCGCTGCGTTTCAGCTCACGTCGCGCTAAAGAAGCGACAGATCACCCATCCGGGGATCAGTCCGAGGACCACCCCCACCGTCACTGCCTTCACCCACCCAAACTCCTGCGGTTTCTTCGGCCCTTCTTCCATCGCCTCACAGCCCCACCGGATGCCGCAGCACGCAGCCATCCGCCGGGCGGTCGCGCATCGTCCATTGCGGGCCTTTCGGCCCATCCGTCCAGCCCGTGTCATAGCGCAGCCCGGCCACCGACATGAAGACGTGCCCCTTTTTCGCATAGATCGTGATCCACTCCCCCGGCCCCGGCTCGCCGAATTCGCGGAAGCTCCCCGAAGTCTCCGCCTCCCCCAGCTTCCCCGCGCCCCGCAGCACGTAACTCGCCGCCCCACTGCAATCGTAGGCCGCATCCTCCCCCGCGCCGTGCCCCGCGCCGTAGCAGTAGGGCAGCCCCGCGATCCGGTTCCCCGCGGCGATGGCCGCCTGCACTGCCGGTGGTGCCTCGGGCGGCGCGACCGCATAGCGGCCCGTCTTTTGCGCCGTCTTCCCCGGCACGTAGCGATAGGTGTAGCTCGGGCTGGCGCAGGCGGAAAGCAGCGTCAGGACGGGGAGGAGAAAAAGCGCGCGTGGAATCATTCCCGCCTTCCCTAGCAAACCGAGGGCCAACTCCGCAACGCCAAGCCTACTGCGCCGCGAGCGTCTCGGGCGTGGCGGGTTTGTTGTGCGTCATCAGGTGGCGGATTTCCGGCGGCGTGAGGACGCGGTCGGCCACGAAAAGCTCGTCGAGCGCGCCGCGGAAATGCTCCGCGGATTCGCGGCCCCCGAGACTGCGTCCGATCCAGAGCGCCTCCTCGGCGGAGCCCGCCAGCTCAGCGTTCCCGGCTGGCGAGCCGCGCGCGCGTTTGCCGTTGCGGCGGGTCGCGAAACCGTCGAGCCGGCCATCGACATACTGGCGGATTTGCGGCGGGGCTTCGGCTTTCTGCCGCGGTGAAAAAACCACCGCGAGATGATGCCAGCGGCCATCGCGCAGCGGCGTGGTGCCGGTGAGCGAAAGGCGCGCGGCGCTCGTCCGCAGCGCCCCGAGCGCCCCGTCGAGCGGGTTGCGATTCCAGCCGATCTCGATGCCGCGGCCCGCGCTCCCGAGCGGCCAGGCGAGCATCGCACCGGCGTCCGGCAGCGGCGCATCGGCGGGCACGTTGATCCAAAAGGCCACGGTGCGCGGCGCGCGTTTGCCGATGCCGGGGAACGGCGCTTTGGCGAAAAGCTTCCCATCGAGTTGCAAGGCGCGCTCCCAGCGGCCGGCGGTGCGCGTGCCGGCGGAGAGAGCTTCGCCGGCCGGTTCGAGCTGCGCAGTGAAACCGTCCTGCGCCAGGCCGATGGTCTGCGCGAGCGCCGGGCCGGCTTCTTCGTCGAAGGACCAGTGGACGTAATTCGCCGGGCGGGTGAAACGGTCGAGCGCGACCTTGCGCATGAACCTCGCCAGCTTGGCCTCGCGGTCGCGCACGTCGGTGCCGCCGGCCACGGCGAAGCGGCGCGACTGCGTTTCGCGCAGCACCACGCTCTCGCCCGCATTGCCCGCGGCATCGCGCGGCGCAGCCTCGACCGCGCCTTTCAAAACGAAGACCTCCGTCGCGCCACCCTCATCCGCGACCATGCTAAATTCGGTGCCGAGGTCCGTGACCTCGACGCTCGGATTCGAGATGCGAAAACCAATCGCCTCGTGCGGCACGTTCGCCTTGAGCGTGCCGCGCCGCAGCACCGCGTCCCACGCGGAGCTGAGGTCGAGCGAGGCCGGACCCTCGATCGTGACCTGCGCGCCGCAGTCGAAGGTGATCTCCGCAAACCCGCTCTGCAGCTCGATCCGCTGGCCGCGCCGCAATTCCGCGCCGGGCTGCAATTCCGCACCCGACCAATGGCAATCCTTCGCGCCGGAGAGTCGCGCCACGGAGTCATCGCCGCTCTCCTGCTCGGCGCTCGCGGTTTCATTCGAGGCGTTGCGTTTTGCGGCAAAGCCAAACCACAACGCGAGCGCCACACACGCCGCGGCGGCGAGCGCAGCGGAGCGCAGTGGGACAGCCTTCCAGGCTATCGGAGTGCGGCGGGCATCCCTGCCGGCCGGCCGGGCGGCCGCGCTGGACAGGCAGGGATGCCTGTCCCACTCCGACAGCCTGGAAGGCTGTCCCACATCCGGCGCGTCGGCCTGCATTTCGCCGGCGTAGTCGAAAAGGCCCGCCGAGAGCGTCATCGTTCGGACGTAGAAACGGCGCGCGTCGTCGGACGCTGCGAGCGTCTGCTCCAGCCGCGCGCGTTCGGCATCGGTGATCGCGCCGTCGATGAGCGCGTTGCAGAGCGCGTTCAGTTCGAGCAGTTCGTCGTCGGGCAGGTTCACAGCGCGCCCTCCAGCGAAAGTTGATTCGTCACGCAATCGAGCAGCAGTTTGCGCAGCCGCGCAAGCGCCTTGTAGGCCGCCTCCAGCGAGCGGCCCGAACGCTGCGCCGCCAGCTCCACGCCGCTGCCCGGCTCGTAGCGCGTGAGCAGCAGCTCGCGGTCGCGCGGGTGCAGCTTTTGCAGGCATTTCGCCAGCGCCTCGTGCCGCGCGCTCCGCTCCGGCGCCAGCTCCATCGCCGTCTCCGAAATGGCGTCCACGACCTCCTGATTAAAGACCACTTTCGCCCGCGCAAATTTCTGCCGCGCCCGCCGCACCTCCCAGTACGCGATCTGGCACGCCCACGCCGCGAAGTCCGTCCCCACCTTGAACTGCTCAAATTTTTCGCAAACCACGAGGCTCGTTTCCTGGAGGATGTCCTCCGCGTCGGTGCGATTCGGCACGAGCGTGTAGATGTAGCCGAAGATGCGCCGCTGGTGCTGCGTCATGAGCAGCATCAGTTGCTTGCTGCGGTCGAGCGGGGTTTCGGCGTCGCGGTTCATGGTTTTCGGAAAGGTAACACCGCCGGGCGGGCACGCCCGTGACCGACAGTTTTTTGACCACGGATTTCGCGGATGACACGGATTTTTGTTTTCCGAAAATTCGCGAAATCCGTGGTCAAAAAATCATCGTCACACGAGTTTCGACGACTGCTTAGACCGCGTTTTTCTTGTTCTTTCCGCCCTTCCCACCCTTGCCGTGTTTTCCGACATGGATGGCGGCGATTTCGTTGTCGTCGAGCGTGCCGTCGGCGTTGAGATCGAAAGCCTTGAGCGGGCCGGTTTTGTCGGCGGCGAAAGCCTTGCGCAGCTCGGCGCTTTCGTCGCCGGTGATCACGCCGTCGCTGTTTTTGTCATACTGCGCGGCGGCGCGGCGGGCTAGGCGGGCGGCCTTTTTGGCCGGGTCACCCTTGCCGGCTTTACCTTTGCCAGCGAACGCGGCTGGCGAGGCGATGACGAGGAGGGCGGCGGTGAAGGAGAGGAGGCGGGGCAGTTTCATTTTGGGTTGTGTGGATTGATGTGGAGTTGAACTTCACCGGCTTAACAGCAGCGGCGCGGCGGATTGAGACATCGGATTGGAAAACTTCGCACGCAACCGCGGCGCGGGCGCAGGGTTGGAAACGCATTATCCCGCATTTCGTGAAAACGCCCACGCCTCTCGCCATCATCACCGCGCTCGTCGCCGCCGGCTCCGCCTTCGCCGCGCCCAATGAAACCGCACCGCCCATCACCGCGGAGCAGCGCGATTTTTTTGAAAAGAAGATCCGGCCCGTGCTCGCGGACAAGTGCTACAAATGCCACGCGGAAGACTCGGAGAAAATCAAGGGCGGGCTGACGCTCGACACGCGCGAGGGCATCCGGCGCGGCGGCGACAACGGCGCGGCGGTCGTGCCGGGCAATCTCAAGGAAAGCCTGCTCATCGAGGCGGTGCATTACGACAGCAAGGACTTCGCGATGCCGCCGAAAAAAGCGGGCGGAAAGCTGCCGGATGAGGTCATCAAGGACTTCGAGAAATGGGTGCAGATGGGTGCGCCCGATCCGCGCGATGGTGCGGCGAAGGTGGTGAAGAAATACGACACGGAGAAGGCGAAGGAATGGTGGTCGTATCAGCCGCCGAAAAAAGCTGCGCCGCCGGCGGTGAAGGACGCGGCGTGGGCGAAGTCGGACCTCGACCGCTTCGTGCTCGCAGGGCTGGAGGCGAAGGGACTGAAGCCGGTCGCGGATGCGGACAAACTCACGCTTATCCGGCGCGTGTATTTCGATCTCACCGGGCTGCCGCCAGCGATGCCGGAGATCACGGCTTTCGTGCAGGACAAAGCGCCGGACGCCTTCGCCAAAGTCGTGGACCGGCTGCTCGCGTCACCGCGATTCGGCGAGCGCTGGGGCCGGCATTGGCTCGACGTGGCGCGCTACGCGGAGTCGAGCGGCAAGGACTCGAACATCGCCTTCCCGCACGCCTGGCGGTATCGCGATTACGTCATCGCGGCGTTCAACGCGGACAAGCCTTACGACCAGTTTTTGCGCGAGCAGATCGCCGGCGACCTGCTGCCCGCGAAGAACGACCAGGAGCGCGCCGAGCACCAGATCGCCACGGGCTATCTGGCCATTGGAGCGAAGTCGCTCAATGAGCAGAACCCGCGGCAGTTTGCGCTCGATGTGGCCGATGAGCAGATCGACGCGATCTCGCAGGGCATGCTCGGCATGACCATCGCCTGCGCGCGCTGCCACGATCACAAATTCGACCCGATCCCGCAGCGCGAATACTACGCGATGGCGGGCATCTTCCTCAGCACCGACACGCGCTACGGCACGGCGGCGGGTTTCCAAAACCGGCATCCCACGCAGCCCATCGAGCTGCCGACGAATGCGACCGTGCCGAAGCTTGCGAAGACGCTGGGCAACGATGAGCGCACGCGCAAGGAAGGGGAACTCGCGGCGTTGAAAAAGGAGCGCGACGAGCTGATCGCCGAGCGCGTGAAAGAGCGGCGGGCGGGCGGGCCGGGAAATCAGAATGCGCAAAACGGGGTGCGGGTGCTGCGGCTCATTTCGCAGGCCGGCGCGTTGGAAGCGGAGCTGAATTCCTACGACACCACCGGCCAGCCAAAGGCGCTCGCGATGGGCGTGATGGATCGTCCGGCAGGCAGCTCCGCAGAAGGTTTTGGCGGCATGATTCGCGAGGGCATCCGCGGCCAGATTTACGGACGCGCGGCAGCGTTCGGCGCGATCACCGACAGCCCGATCTTTGCGCGCGGCGAGCCGGACAAGCCGGGCGAGAAAGTGCCGCGCGGTTTCATCAGCGCGCTCAGCACCGGCGCGACGCCCTCCATTCCCGCGCGCACCAGCGGGCGGCGCGAGCTGGCGGACTGGATGACCGCCGCGGACAACCCGCTCACCGCGCGGGTCATGGCGAACCGCGTGTGGCACTGGCTCTTCGGGCGCGGGATCGTGGAGAGCACGGACAATTTCGGCACGACCGGGCAGAAGCCCGCGAACCCGGCGCTGCTCGACGACCTCGCGCTGCGCCTGCGCGACGGCGGGTGGTCGGTGAAAAAACTCATCCGCGAAATCGTGCTCAGCCGCACCTATCAGCTCGGCTCCGGCTTCGATGAAAAAGCCTTCGCCGCCGATCCCGAGAACACCCTCCAATGGCGCATGAGCCCGCGCCGCCTCGATGCCGAGTGCATCCGCGACGCCATCCTCGCGACCAGCCAGCAGCTCCAGCTCCAGGCGCCCGTGGGCTCGCCCATCGCGCTCGCCGGTGAGGGGCCGGCGAGCCGCCCGCGCGGCGGCGGAGTCGAGGCGCTGGTCAACGCCGCCACGAATGTGCGCTCCGTTTATCTCCCCATCGTGCGCGACCTGCTGCCCGATGCGCTCGCCGCCTTCGACTTCCCCGAGCCGTCCATCGTCACCGGCGCGCGCGAGACCACGAACGTCCCCTCGCAAGCCTTGTATTTGCTGAACAGCCCTTTCGTCGCCGTGCAGGCCCAGCGGCTCGGCGAGCGCGTGACCGGCTCGTATCCCGCGGGGCCGAATGGCGGCGCGTCCGCGAACCTCGACGAGCGCATCACCTACGCCTACTGGCTCGTCTTCGGCCGCCCGCCGGATGTGGTGGAGAAAAAAGCGGCGATGAATTTTTTCAGCAAATTCCCCGCGGCATGGAGCAAAGGCGACAACAGCACCCTGGGCCTGCGCAATGCGGAAGCGACGACCGCCGCGTGGACGAGTTTCTGCCGCTCGCTTTTCGCGAGCGCGGAGTTCCGGTATTTGAATTGAGGGATTCGGTCCGGCTGTAGCTGTAGGGGAAGCTGCCGGCTTCCCCACACGTTACGACCCGCCGGGGAAGCTGGCAGCTTCCCCTACAGAGCGCGTTACTTTCGCGCCGTCTTGGTCGCGATTTTTCCGCGGCCCTGTTCGAGGATTTTCCGCTCCGCGCGGCTGAGGCTGGGCAGGCCGTGCGTGGAGATTTTTTCGAGGATCGGGTCGATCTCCACGCTGATGAATTGATCCGGGCTCATGCGCTCCAGCCGTGCGGCGCGCTGGCGGCGCGCAAAGATGTAGCGCTGGATGGCGAGCGGATTGCCAAAGCCGAGCTGCTTCACATAGACCCACGCGAAAAGCCCGGCGGCGACCATCCCGGCGGGGCCAATGACGGGCGCGGCGAGCGTGATCCACGACACCGCGCTCAGCCCGAGCAGGGCGAGACCGAGATACTTCGCGCGCAGCCGCAGCGGCAGGACGAAGAAGAGATGCACGGTGACTTCGAGTTCGGGGAGGATGGTGGTGAAAGCGACGAAGACCGCCGTCACGCCCGCGCTCACGCCGACGAGCGCCACGTCCGGCATGGCCAGCCAATGGGCAATGCCGCCGAGCAGATTGCCGCCGAGGTAAAGCGCGAGGAAATGCCGCCGCCCGACGATGGGCTCGACTTCGCGCCCGGCGAAAAAGAGCAGCACCATGTTCGCGAGCAGGTGCAGTGGGTTGCTGTGGTGGAGAAGCGGGAAAGTGAAAAACGTCCAATACTGCCCGGCGTGAATGCTCGCGCCGCCGAGCGCGAGCCAGGGGACGAAGAGGTTTTCACCGCCGGGCTTGCCAAGGAAAAACTCGGCGATCATCTGCGCCGCAAAAGCCCCCGCGCTCAGCGCGATGAGCAGCGCCGTGACCGACGGACGCCCCACCGACCAGCGCCGGATGAATGGCTGGATTTGGCGGCGGGAGGGGCGCATACGGGCCGGAAATTAGGCCACGGGTTTGGGGTTGTAAAATTGGAAAACGCGGGCGCGCGGAAGATCGCGCACGGCTTTGGCGAAACGCCCTTCCCGCCGCCGCGGACGCGCCGCTATTTGAGCGCGTGGGCCTCGGGCTTCACACCTTTGATGAAGCCGCCGAAGCCATACATGGTTGGCTGGAAGTCGCCGACCAAGGCCACATCAGCCTTCGCGGGCACATCGAGCCCCGTGAATGAATACGCTGCGTTCACGATCAGCCGGCGCAGCCCCTCGTTCGGCAGATCGCTCGCCGCGCCCATTGTCGTGCAGAGCACCTTGTTCGTCTTCCCCGCTTCGTTTTTGTACTCGCGCGTCCACACGATGGCCATCATCGGGTCGTTCACGCCCTGCTCTTCCTGGTCCGTGGAGCGTTTCTTTTTGTAATCCGCGGGCGCGGTGTCCGGCGTCATGCCTTTGAGCACCTGGCCGCGGACGAGGATCTTCGCGTCGGCGGGCGGGTAGGCTTCATAGACATCGGTCGTGCCGAAAATGTCGCCCACGCCGCGGAGCAGCGCGTGCTCCTTGTTCGCGGCCTCGAGCACGCCGCGCGTGGCCTCTTGCTTGTGGTTGCCCCAGTGGCTCACCCACGTCTCGCCGAAGACCTGCTTCCCGAAACCGCCCGCCCACTCCTTGCCGTTGTTCCAGTTGAATCTCGCGTAGTCGCTCTTGCCATCGATGCCGGAGAAGGAGTGCGTGCTCGTGCGCAGCGCGACGAATGGTTTCCCGGCCGCGTAATAATCGGCGAAGTGCTTCATCTGCGCATCCGGCCAATGGCGGAAGCGGAGCGAGGTGACGCACAGGTCCGCCGAGTCCATCGCTTCGATGCCCGGCTCATTGTCGCCCGTGTTCGGGTCGATCTCGCCGGTTTGCTTGTTGATGGCGAAAAGCACCGTGCATTTGAAGCCGTGCCGCTGGCTGAGGATTTTTGCGAGCTGCGGCAGCGCCTCCTCGCTGCGGTATTCCTCGTCGCCCGCGAGGAAGACGATGTGCTTGCCTTTGCCCGGCCCGGCCTTGCCCTCGTAGGTCACGCCATCGCCGGCGCGGGCGGGCGGGGTGAAAGTGAAAGCGGCGGCGAGGGCGAGGGCGGGGAGGAGTTTCATGGCGTTGAGGAATGACCGAACTCCGACCCCGGCGAAAGCGAAAAGCGCAGCCTGTCTTCGAGACTGAGGCCCCGCGCGCACCCGGCTTCGCCGAATTTTTATGCGAGGCGATGCCACTCCTGCAGCGGCTTCACGCTCAGCCCGTGCTCGCGCAGGGCGCGGATGCCTTCGAGCGCGGCGCGGGCTCCGCGGAGGGTGGTGAAGACGGGGATGCGGTTGGCCGTCGCGGTGCTGCGGATTTTGATCTCGTCCTCGCGGGCGACTTTGCCGCTGGGCGTGTTCACGATCATCGCCAGCTCGCCGTTCTTCACCATGTCGAGCGCGTTGGGGCGGCCTTCGTTGAGTTTGAAAAGTTTCGTCGCCGGAACCTCCGCGGCCTTGAGCGCGGCGGCGGTGCCGCTGGTGGCGAAGACCGTGAAACCAAGTGCCACAAAGCCTCGCGCGATGTCGGCGACTTTCTTTTTCTCCGCGTCGGAGACGCTGATGAAGATGTTGCCCTTCGCCGGCAGCGCGGGCTGCGCGGCCATCTGCGCTTTGGCGAAAGCCAGGCCGAGGGTGCGGTCGATGCCCATGACTTCGCCGGTGGATTTCATCTCGGGGCCGAGCACGATGTCGATGCCGGGGAAGCGGATGAACGGGAAGACGGCTTCCTTCACGGAGAAGTGCGGCGGGATGATTTCTTCGGTGAAGCCAAGTTCTTTGAGCGTTTTTCCCGCCATGATTTTCGCCGCGAGTTTCGGCAGCGCGACGCCGATGGCTTTGGAAACAAACGGCGCGGTGCGCGAGGCGCGCGGGTTCACTTCGAGGACATAGACGGTCTCGTTCTGCACGGCGAACTGCACGTTCATCAGGCCGAGCACTTTCAGCTCGCGGGCCATCGCCTTGGTGCTGCGGGTGATTTCCTCCTTCACCGCATCGCTCAGCGAAAAGGGCGGGATCACGCACGAGCTGTCGCCGCTGTGGATGCCGGCCTCCTCGATGTGCTCCATGATCGCGCCGATGACGACCGTCTCGCCGTCGCTGATGCAATCGACGTCCACCTCGGTGGCGTCTTCGAGAAAGTGATCGACGAGGATGGGGTGGGTAGCGCACGCGCCCTCGCGTGTAGTTTTCGGCGCCCCCGCCGAAAACTCTCCGGGGTGTGAAGCTTCGCGTGCCGGCAACGACTCTCCGGCGAGGGCGCCGGAGACAACAGGCGGGGCGCCTGCGCTACCCGATCCCTCGATCGCCTCGCGCACGTAGCGGCGCAGGTCGGTTTCGTTATGCACGAGCATCATCCCGCGTCCGCCGAGCACGAAACTCGGCCGCACCAGCACCGGATACCCCACGCGCTCCGCCACACTCACCGCCTCGTCCTCCGTCACCGCCGTGCCGCCGTTCGTCTGCCGGATGCCGAGCTTGTCGAGCATCGCGCCGAAGAGCTTGCGGTCCTCGGCGATCTCGATGCTGTGCGGCGAGGTGCCGATGATCGGGACGCCGGCGGCTTGCAGTCCGGCGGCGAGATTGAGCGGGGTCTGGCCGCCGAATTGCACGATGACGCCGAAGAGATTTTCGCTCTCCTGCTCGCAGATGTTGAGCACGTCCTCGAGGGTCAGCGGCTCGAAGTAGAGCTTGTCGCTGGTGTCGTAGTCGGTGGAGACGGTCTCGGGGTTGGAGTTGACCATGATGGTCTCGTAGCCCAGCTCGCGCAGGGCGAAGCTGGCGTGGACGCAGCAGTAGTCGAACTCGATGCCCTGCCCGATGCGGTTCGGACCGCCACCGTGGATCATGACTTTCTTGCGGTCGTTGTCGCGCACCTCGTCCTCGATGCCGTAGGTGGAGTAGTAGTAGGGCGTGAAGGCCTCGAACTCGGCGGCGCAGGTGTCCACGAGGCGGTAGGTTGGAGTCACGCCATACTTCTTGCGACCTGCACGGAGCGCTGCTTCGGGGATGCCATACTGCACGGCGAGCTGCTTGTCGGAGAAGCCGAGCTTCTTCATTTTTCGCATGTAACCACTGAGCGCGGCGGCTTTGCTTTCGTCGTTCAACTTGTCCGCCGGAATCTGGCTGAACAAATGATCGGATGTGTTGATGACGATCTGTTTCTCCGCTTCCACAATTTCTTCAATCTGCCGCAAGAACCAGCGGTCGATCTTGGTGAGCGAATAAACCTTCTCCACATCCCAGCCCTTCGCGAAGGCTTGGCCGAGGAAGAAGATGCGCTCGGCGTTT
>JAYWEP010000215.1:0-4955 GCA_043779205.1 Chthoniobacter sp.
GGGCTGTGCTCCGCCGCGAGCAGCACCGCGACATAGCCGCCGAGACTCGCCTGCGAGCTGAGCGCATCCATCTTCTGCGCCAGCGTGCTCCGCGGAATCATCTCCATCGCGATGGCGCTCACACCCGCCTCCGCGAGCTGCCGGATGAGCGCGGGCTCATTGAAAGGATCGAGATAGCTCACATGGATGCACCCGCGCCGCAGCCGCGCGATTTCCTCCGCCGGCGGCTTGCCCAGCCGCAGCACCGCATCCGCCGCCGCGAGCGCGGCGGCGCGATCGGTGGCGATGCTCGCACCGGCAGCGCGGTAGTCCTCATCGGAAAAATGCACCGACGCGCCAAGCCCGCTTTCCACTTCCACCTCCGCACCGAGCTTCAAGAGTTTCGCGACCGTCGCCGGCACGGCGGCGGCGCGCGTTTCGGCGGGGTGTTTTTCTTTTGGAAAAAGGATGCGCATGGAGTTTGGGGGCGTCCCGTGCGGGACGGAAAGCGCGCATTGATAGGGAGCTTCCGCGCGCACCGCCAGCCGGATTATTTTCTTGGCGCGTGCCACACGCGAAGGCCGCTGTAGGGGAAGCTGCCAGCTTCCCCTACAGCCGCCCACGCGCGGATGCCGAAAGCGTCTTATTCATTAGTAGCTGAGCTAAGGAGCCTCGAAAATCTCGTCCGCTGCTTGAAAGTAACTGCCCTCATGGAGCGCGCTTCAGGCGGTAGAACTTTTGCCCTCCAGCCTTTGGCTGCTGGAAAGTCACCACCCCGCTGTCCACCGCCATCCCGGCATCCATCGGCACCGGCTGCCAGTTTGCCGGAGCGAGCGAATCAGTCGCCTCCAAAACCCAGCCCGTCGCCGCCGCCGGCCACTTGAGCAGGAGATTGGGCGCGGCATCGACGATGCCGATTCGCGGCTGCGGCACGGTGATGAAACGCACGCCATCGATCGCCGCCTCGCAGTTCGTGGAAGTCCCGCCCGTGAGTCCGAACAGCAGCTCAATATCCTGTCCGGCAAACGCCGACACGTCGATCAGGTCGGTGCTGGAGGGCACACCATCGGGGGCGAATTTTGCGGGGAGATTGAAGACGTTTTGATCGTTGATCGCACAGACAATCCGATCCTCGACCGGCTGCCCGGTGACGGTGAAATCGAACGCCAGAAACCCGGCATCCGCGGGGACATGGACAGTCATCCACGCATAAGCGGGCTGCCCGGCGGCCAGCGCGCCGCCCTTGCCCGCCAATGGCGGAGCCGCCTGGGTGAACAAGCGGATACGCATGAACGGGATCGTCACCGGCCCCAGTTGCAGTCTGTCCGGGTCGAGCGAAACGGTCGTATTCGCTACGTAGTCTTGCGTCGCATCGATCATATCGCCGAGCTTCTCTTTCGTCTCGGTGAAGACCGCGCCGGTCTTATGAATGACGGTGGTTTCAATCCCGACTGCCACCTTCATTCCGGTCTTGTATTCCGCGACGATCGCTCGACCGACGGCATCGGCTGGCTTCACGAGATAGTCATTCGCGATGTTCGCCAAACCGAGCACGGCCGCTTCTCCCGTCTGCACGACCTGACCGGTAACTACAGTCACTCCTCCAATCACATTTTCGGAAATGTTCTTTCCCGTCTGAACAGCAAAGGCCGCCGAGAGCTGCTCTGTCGCTTCACCGAGAAAGGGATTGGTATTCAAAGTCATATCCAGCGGATCAGCGGTTGCGGTCTTCTCCGTCCAAAGCACACCGGCTGTAGCTCCCGGCCCGGTGGGCGGAAAAGTGAGTGCTTTCTCGAAGCTGCGGCTGAAGCCCATCGGCGGTGCCGGATAGATGGTCGCGGGGATGATTGATTGGCGATACCACTCATGGGCGTAGCGATGCGCGGCGGCCAGATTCGGCGTGCCATAGAGAGCGCTGTAGAAAGTGGATTCCGCCGCTTTCACCAGGCAAATATTCACCGCTTCTTCATGTTGGATGCCGACGGCGGAGATGTAGTTATCGACCCACCGGGCAGCTTTCGGAATAGCCGATTTCCAATTCGCGGCGGCCACGATCGCCCCGGTCTCCAAACCCGCAGGTACTCCCACCAACCCCGCCGTTACCAGCGTGGAAGTAATGACTTGTGAGCCCGCGACGCTGCCGACCTCCGCCTCATCCAGCAGCGTGACGTGCGGCCTCGTGTCACTCGCCAGCCACGGCGCGGAGGAGTTCATCGACGCCCGTTCGGGCGGGAAACTGGCGTGCAGGTAATCGCAGGCATAGCGGTTCACAATCGTGCCGAAGCTATGGCCGATGAAATGAACGCGTTGGCTGTAGCCGGGGCCGAGCGCCTGTTCCAAGGCCTCACCCAGGCTGCGACCTTCCACCGCCGCGACATACACCTGGTCAATCAGTCCACCCGCCGCCGCGTCGTGCCAATCCCAGGCCACGATGTTCGGTGGCTCGGGGAGAGTCGTCCGTGCGAGGATCAAGCCAGCCATTTGCTGCGCCCAATCCGCCGGACTATTGGTCCTGCCATGCGTGAGGACGATCGTCATTCGTTCAGGATGCAGAGTCACGTCCGTCGTAAAGCTACCATCAACATAACCCTCTAGTAAGCCACCCGTCGGACTTCCGTTCACGGCTGATAATGGTGGCGTTCTATTCACATCCGTCGCAGCAGGAGCCGTCGGCAGTGGGGCGATGGTCAGCGTCAGCGTGCCCGCCCCACCCGCATAGTCGGCGATGTTATCCATGAGTGTTCGGTAACCCGCCTTTGTCACCTTCAGCGTATAGTTTGTCGCTTGGATATTGGCCGCTGTGAAAGCGCCGCTGGCATTGGTCGTCCCCTGCCAGAACACGGTGCCGTATCTCATCAAGACCACCGCGGCTCCGGCGACCGGCGCACCCGCGGTGTTGTGCAAAGTGCCGCTGAGCGTGGCGCTGACTCCGCCGCTGAAATAGTAACTGACGTGGGGGCTGTTGGTGAAAGCGAGGTTCTCGTCGCCGGGCCAGTCGAAGTATTGGTAGCTGACGACGGGGCTGGTGATGGTGGTGGGGGTGCCGGGTTCGGCGAGGGAGTCGAGGTATTGATAGCTGACCACGGGGGAGAAGGTGTCCGGCTCCGTCGCTTGCGAAAGCGCAAGCGTGACGAGGAGAAGAAACGCAGCGAGCCGGGTAGCGCACGCGCCTCGCGTGTTGGTCGCTGCGCCTCGCAGCGACGGAGGGTGTGCGGCGCTCGCGGGGGGGCCATTGCTCCTCGGGGCGGACGCGCTGCCGGAAGTCCGCGAAGGCGGGGCGCCTTCGCCAGCACGCGCGGCGCGTGCGCTACCCGGCTCGTCTTGCGTGCTCACGTTTAATTGGCCGGATAGCGTTTGCCGGAGGCGGTGATGTAGGTGACGCGCTGCGGGCTGCCGAGCGCGGCGGTGATTTCCATCTGCACGAACCGCTCGCCGTCGGCGGTCCAGCCGGTCTCGGCGAGGGTGCGGGTTTTGGCGTCGGCGGGGTGGCCGATGGAGGCGCCGCCGCCGGCGAGGCCGGTGACGGCGGTGGCGTAAATGATCCCGCCGCCGCGCGGCATGTTCACCGCCACGGTGGCGGTGCTGGCGGCCAGGGTGCCCGCGTTGTTGAGGCCCACCGCCGTCACGGCCGCGCCGTTGGCCGGCTGCACTTTCACGGTGATTTCCGAGTTGAGCGGGAGGTTGGTGCAATGCACGACGACCGGGATGGGATTCACTTGCTGCGCGGCAATGATGACATCCGGGTTGGCTAGAACACCGGATGGACTTGCGGGCACAGCCACGCCTGCGAGGCTTTGTATTCCTAGCTGAATACCTTGCCCGGCAGCGGGGATGATGATTGGTTGGAAGCCTTGGGTCATGTTGCCCGATATTGTTCCGGCAAACGCGTTCTCGAAGGTATCGATCCTAATCCGGCCCGATCCTCCATTTGATCCGCTTATCGCACTTAGGCTGCCATTGCCGCTCAAACGCGGGGTTACGATCCGAATGCCGCCACCACTTCCACCTCCGCCCAAACTCCAACCGGGCAGACCACCACCAGTAGATCCGCCATTTGCGCTGATCGAACCGGACAATATAACAGCGGTGTTCGCCGCAATTAGTAACGCACCACCACCTCCTCCTCCTCCGTCAAAAACATTGCCGCCGACAAACGGGTTTTGATAGTAGCGCCCGCCGCCGCCAGAGCCGCCCATCAACGGCAGAAGGAAGGCATTGCCATATACAATCCCGGGGGTAGCTCCTGCACCTAGCGTTCCATACGAACCGCCACCAGCGGTAACCGAGGTCGGTGGATAGACAGGGTCGTTGTTTCCAGTTCCTGCTCCGGGTCCTTGCCCTGGTTGCGAGTTAGGACTCCCGGCGCTTCCACCTTTCCATCCACCGGGTCCGCTGGTGCCACCACCACCACCGCTCCCACCTCCGCTTCCCGCTGCACCAGAAAGATTCACGCTGCCCGCAACCAGACAGCTTCCCTGCACCAGCCAAACCACCGGCTTGTTATTCGCATTCGGGAGAAAAGACACCGTGACGCCCGCGGGGATGTTGACCGAAGTGTATTGGTAAATCCCATCCGGGTGATCCGCCATGTCGATGACGACACTGGCCGTGGGATTGAACGCGCCGTCGCTGCAATTGCTGCCGCTCGCGACCTGCGCGCGCCCGGCCAGCGGGAGGAGCGAGGCCAGAAGAACAGCGAGAAGGGTGGGGAAGGATGTTTTCATAGGTCGAGTCTCCGCAGTTTTCACGGGAGGACGACAACCGGCCTCCCTGCGCGGAAGGCTGTGGGAAGGGGCGTCGGCAGTCCAGTCGGAAAGTCGGGCGGGGCAAGCGCAGGGAGCGCGGAGGGCGGTGTCCGGGACGCGTGCGCTCCCCGGAGAAAGGCGGGGCAGCCGGGCGGCGGCGGATGCGGGGAGTGGGATTATGGATAGCGATGCGTGGTTTGCACGGTGCTTCAGAGCGGTTAAAATCATGTC
>JAYWEP010000216.1:0-15575 GCA_043779205.1 Chthoniobacter sp.
AGGGGAAGCTGCCAGCTTCCCCTACAGCCACGCTCGCGCGCCGCCATCACGGCTGCACCGGCTCCTCGATCCGCGGCTTTTCCGGCGGCGGTGTGGCCGGGCCCGGCCCAAGTTTCGTAGTGACGGTGATTTCACGGTAGATCGTCTTTTCACCCGTCGCCGCATCCACAACCGTCGTCTCCTTCGTCGAAAAATTCGGCTTCGGCGGCAGCACCATCGGCGGAGGCCGCCGCAGACTGGCCACCAGCATGACGATGCCGAGGTACGTGGTGAAAACGCCCAGCGCGATGCACATGAGCAACCGGAGATTCACCGCGCCTTCCTCGTCTTTTCCGCCTCCTCAATCAGCTTCCAGAAACCCTCCCGCTGCCCGAGCTGGTCGTCCTCCGTCATCGGCAGCTTCGTGCGGAAAAGAAAGTCGCGGATGGTGTTCTTGTGCAGCACGCGATGCACGGTGATCCCCTCGCCCGTCTTCGCAAAATAGATCCGGTAATCCTTCGCCCGGTAGCGGAAGAGCTGCTGCCCGTCGCGCTCGACCACGCCGAATTTTTCCGTGTCCAGCTTGTCCAGATCCTCCGGCAAAAAATGGAACTCCGCGAGCAGGTCGAGTTGCAGCAGCTTGGGCAGGGCGGCCATCTCGGCGGCGCTGATTTCATTGAAGACGATTTGGAGCACGAGGGGATTTCAGATTGATGATTTCAGATTTCAGATTGGCTCGGAGCGCGCTAAGTCGCCGAACGACCGCCGCCACTTTCAATCTGAAATCTGAAATCTGAAATCATAAATTCACCCGCTCCACGCGCCAGCCGAGGCCGGTGAAAATTTCCCATGCGATGGTCCCGGCCTTTTCCGCAAGTTCGGCGGCGGGGATTTCCTCCGCGCCCTGCCGGCCCATGAGCACGACCTCGTCGCCCACCTCCACCGCGGGCAGCGCGGTCACGTCGGCGACGATTTGATCCATCGTCACGCGGCCCAGTACGGCACAGCGCCGCCCGCCGATGAGCACCTCCGCGCCGCGCCCCGAGAGATGCCGCCGGTAGCCGTCCGCGTAGCCGACGGCGAGCGTGGCGATGCGCGTGGGCTGCACCGTTTTGAAAGTGCGCCCGTAGCTGATGCCGTGGCCGGCGGGCGCGGTGCGGAGCAGCGCGATGCGCGTCTTCCAGGTCATCGCCGCGCGCAGCCGCGGCTGAAATTCCGGGCGCGGCGCGCTGCCGTAGAGCAGCAGGCCCGCGCGCACCATGTCGCCCGCCTGCGCCGGAAAGCCGATGATCCCCGCGCTGTTTTCCACATGCACGACCGGCTGCGCGATGCCGAGCGCGCGCAGCTCCGCGACCGTCGCGTGAAAGCGCGCGAGCTGCTCGCGGGTGAAGGCCTCGTCCTCATCCGCGACCGGGAGATGCGACGCGAGGCCGGTGATCCGCAGCCCGCGCAGCGCGAGAATTTCCCGCGCCGCCGCGACCGCTTCGCTTTCCCAAAGGCCGGTGCGCCCCATGCCCGTGTCGATATTCAAATGCACCGCGAGCGGCTCCGCGCCGGCCAGCGCGGCATAGGCGCGCGCTTCCCCGACCGAGGAAAGCGCGGGCACAAAACGCCGCGCGACGACCTCGGCGCGCTCCTCCGGCAGCGCCGGGCCGAGGATGAAAACCGGCGCGTCCGCCGCCTGCTCCCGCACCTCCGCCGCCTCGCGCACATTGGCCACGCCGAACATTTCCACCCGCCCGGCCAGCGCCCGCACGACCGCCCCGGCGCCGTGGCCGTAAGCGTTCGCCTTCACCACCGCCATGACCTGCACGCCCGCGCCCACCTGCGCGCGCACCGCCGCCGCATTGTGCCGCAGCGCGCCGGGGTCGATCTCCGCCCAGGTGCGGCTGACGTTGGCAGATGGATTGGTGGGTTTCACAAACGAAGGGGTTTACGAGCGCGCAGGCGGGCGTGTCGAGAATTCGGTGCGCGCCTGCGCTTGGGCTCGACAGATTTTTCCGCAACGCACAATGTCCCGCACTCGCCATTCCACCGACCTATGCAAAAATCACTTCCCGCTTTTCTCGCGATCTTCGCCCTCTGCGCCGCCGCCATCGCCCAGGACGCTCCGGCCGGGCCGGACACCGCCAAGATCAAGACAGCATCGAAAAAGCCGGCCTATGTCCCCACGGCCACGCCAAACCCGGCGGCCACATCCAGCCCGGAGCCCGGACGGAAATCGCCGGGGGTTTTGGAGATCCTCTTCGGCTCGCGGCGGAAGCGTCCGCAAGGCGCGACCCAACCCATGCCCGCGCCCAAGGTCGTCGCCTCGACACCCGCACCGGCAATGCCGCAACCCGAAGCGGTGCCCGCTCCGAAACCGAAGATCGCGAAAACGAAACCGCACGGGAAGACGCTGGCCGCCGACGCCACGCCGCACGCAAAAAAGCACACGCCGAAGGCGAAGCCAGCCGAAGCGGAGCCCGAACCCGCCCTCGCCAAAACGGAGCCGCCCGCGGCCGCTCCCGACAAACCGGAGCCACCCGCGCCGCCCGCGCCCGCGCCGATCAAAAAAGGACGCAAAGGCAAAACCGCCCCGGTCGTCGCCGCGCACGAAGCCGTGGAACCGCCGCCGGACGCCGATCCCGAGACGAAGGAAAAATTCCGCTTCGACCAGGCCAAGGCCAAGGCCTCCGCCGACCCCGAGGTGATGGAACTCAAGGCCGCGGCCGACAGCGCCGTCTCCGAGGAAGACACCCGCAGCGCGCAGCGCGCCTACAACAAGGCGCTCTTCGGCAAGATGCGGAAAATCGACGGCACCCTCGACGAGCGGATCAATTCCATGGAAGCCGCCATCCTGAAGAAGCTCGACGGGAAGTAGGTCGCGCGCCCCGCCAGCCGCGATGCGGTTTGCTTTCGCCGGCGGGCGTGTCGAAGGTCGGCGCGATGCTGCTCCTAAAAAATCTTCTGCGCGGAAAAAGCGCGGCTCTGCTCCTCGCCACCACGCTCGCCTGCCAAGCCGTCGGACCCGCCTCCACCGTGACGACCACCACTTTCACCAACCGCCTCGCGAAGGAAAAATCGCCCTACCTGCTCCAGCACCAGCACAACCCGGTGGACTGGTATCCGTGGGGCCCGGAAGCCTTTGCCAAAGCCAAGGCGGAGGGCAAACCGATCTTCCTCTCGGTCGGTTATTCGACCTGCCACTGGTGTCACGTCATGGCGCACGAGTCGTTTGAAAACGAGGCGACCGCGAAGCTGATGAACGCGCTCTTTGTCTGCGTGAAAGTGGACCGCGAGGAGCGGCCCGACGTGGACCGCGTCTATATGACCTACGTGCAGGCGACCACCGGCGGCGGCGGCTGGCCGATGAGCGTCTTCCTCACGCCCGACCTCCAGCCGTTCTTCGGCGGCACGTATTTTCCGCCCGACGATCGCGGCGGACGGCCCGGTTTTCCGACCGTGCTCCAGCGCCTCGCCGACGCGTGGAAAAACGACCGCGAGCACGTCGTCGAGGCTGCGGCGGGCGCGATGAAAGCGCTCGGCGAGTACACCGCCGCGGGCGCGTCGAAAAGCGAGGCCGCGGGCAAGGAAGCGCTGGCCGCGGGCTTCAAGCAGCTCACGCAAAGTTTCGACGAAGAGTATGGCGGGTTCGGCCCATCGCCGAAATTTCCGCGACCCGTCGCGCTGAACTTTCTCCTCCGCATGCACGCCCGCGAAGGTGCGGACACCAAGGATGGCAAAGCCGCGCTGGCCATGACCCTGCACACGTTGCGCAAGATGGCCGAGGGCGGCATGCACGATCATCTCGGCGGCGGCTTTCACCGCTACTCGGTCGATAAATTCTGGCACGTCCCGCACTTTGAAAAAATGCTCTACGACCAGGCGCAGCTTGCCTGCTCGTATCTCGAGGCCTTCCAGATCACGCACGATCCCGCGGACGAGAAAGTGGCGCGCGACATCCTCGATTACGTCCGCCGCGACATGACCGACAAGGCCGGCGGCTTCTACTCCGCCGAGGACGCGGACAGCATCATCGAGCATGGCAAACCGGAGCACGCCGAGGGCGCGTTTTACGTTTGGAAAAAAGCGGACATCGACGCGGCGCTCGGCGACGACGCGGCGAAGATTTTCAATCGCGTGTACGGCGTCGAGGCCGACGGCAATTCGCCTGCGGGCAGCGATCCGATGGGCGAGTTCAAGGGCGCGAACATTCTCATCCAGCGGCTCTCACTCGCGGAGGCGGCGAAGTTTTTCAAAAAGCCCGAGGCCGAAATCGCGGCCTCGCTCGCGGCCTCGAAGAAAAAACTCCTGGAGCTGCGCGCCAAGCGTCCGCGCCCGCATCTCGACGACAAAATCATCACCGCCTGGAACGGCATGATGATCTCCGCCTTCGCCCGCGCCGCGCAGGTGCTGGACGATCCGGCCTATCTCGCCGCGGCGCAGAAATCCGCGCAGTTCATCCGCGCCGAGCTGTGGAAAAACGGCGCGCTCCTGCGCAACTACCGGCAGGGCGCGAGCGAGGTCGCGGGCTTCTGCGACGACTACGCCGCGCTCATCCAGGGGCTGCTCGATCTTTACGAGGCGGACTTCGACACCGCCTGGCTGCAATGGGCCGTGGAGCTGCAAACGAAGCAGGACGCGCTCTTCGGCGACGCCGAGCATGGCGGCTATTTCGGCGTGGAAAAGAATGCGCCAAACATCCTCCTGCGGATGAAGGAGGACTACGACGGCGCGGAGCCTTCGCCGAATTCCGTGGCCGCGCTAAACCTCCTCCGGCTCGCGCAAATCATGGACAGCAAAGACCTCCGCGAGCGCGCCGCGAAGACGCTCGCCGCCTTTGCGGAGCAGCTCACGAAAAACCCCACGGCCATGCCGCAGATGCTCGTGGCGCTCGACGCCTCGCTCGCCGAGCCGCGGCAGATCGTCATCGCCGGCCCGCGCGATGACGCCGCCACGCGCGCGCTGCTGCGCGAGACGCACGCGCATTTCATCCCGAATAAAATCGTGCTGCTCGCCGACGGCGGCGCGGGACAGAAGTGGCTGGGCGAGCGGCTGGAGGAAGTGCGCAAAATACGGCTCGCCGACAAACCCACGGCTTATGTCTGCAAGAACTTCGTCTGCCAGCTCCCGACGAGCGATGTGGCGAACCTGCGCGAACAGCTCGCAAAGTAAAAAACGCGCCCTGCGCTTGCGTCTCCGCGGCGGCGCGGGTAGGCATTTTCCCATGAACAAAAACCTCCTCCTCACCCTCACCGCCGCCCTCAGCCTCAGCGCCGCCGCCTTCGCGGCGAGCCCGGATTCGTATCAGGTCACCGGCCCCATCGTCGAAGTCACCGACGCGAAAATCGTCGTGATGAAAGGCAAAGAGAAATTTGAAATCGCGCGCGGTGCGGACACCAAGGTCACCGGCGAACTCAAGGTCGGGACGAAGGTGACCATCGAATACTCGATGACCGCGAAGACCATCGAAGCCAAGGAAGACAAGGCCAAGGGCGCAAAGGACGCAGGCAAAAAGGCCGCTGACACCGCGAAGGATGCGCCGGTCAAAGCGGGCGATGCCGTGAAGGATGCGGCGAAGCCGGTGGCGGCTCCGAAGTAATTTTACCGCCGAATTTTTCAAAAAAACTCCGCCTGATGATCTCGGGCGGAGTTTTTTTGCGCGCGCGAAAAGCTCCGGGGAGCGCGCGCGTCCCGCGTGCTGGTCGCGGCGTCCCCGCCGCGACGAACTTCCTGCGGCGCGTGAAGTGATGGCGCGCACCTCCCGTCTTCGATGCGTCAGGAAGTTCGCGAAGGCGGGACGTCTTCGCCAGCACGCGGGACGCGCGCGCTCCCCGGCATCATCGCGCGTTCGATGAGCAGGGTGGCGAGTCGCTGGGTCGCTTCGTCGAGCGCGGTGTTGGCGCGCTTGAGGGGCTGGCCGGCTCCGGCGGCGATGGCGCTTTCCACTTCCACCACGCGCTGTGCAATGAGCGCGCGTTCGTCGTCGCTCAGCTCGTCGCCGGCTTGCGCGAGCGCCTGGCGCACGGCGGGAAGCAGCTCGTCGGACTTGATCTTAGCTTCCACAAAGACGCGGTCGCTCATGTCCTCGAAGGCGTGTTCGAGCGATTCCTCGAGCATCTTTTCCACGGCCTCGTCGGAGACATCCACGGCGCTGGTCATCTCGACAGTTTTCTGCGCGCCGGTTTTTGTGTCGCGGGCGAGCACATGCAGGATTCCGTTCGCATCAATCTCGAACTGCACGCCGACGCGCGCGTGGCCTTTCGGCGCGCGCTCGAATTCCAGCTCGAACTCGCCGAGCCGCCAGTTGTCGCGCGCCAGCTCGCGCTCGCCCTGCAGCACGGTGATCTTCATCGCGGCCTGCCCGGCGACGGCGTTGGTGAACATCTCGCCGGCCTTGATCGGGATCGTGGAGTTGCGCGGGATGATCACGTTCATCAAGCCGCCGAAAGTCTCGATGCCGAGCGAGAGCGGCGTCACGTCGAGGAGCACGACATTCTGCACCGCGCCGCTGAGGATGCCCGCCTGGATGGTCGCGCCGATGGCCACGGCTTCGTCGGGGTTTTGCGAAATGTTTGGCTCTCGCTGAAAAATCGCGCGCACGAATTCGCGCACCAGCGGCATGCGCGTCTGGCCGCCGACGAGGATCACGTCGTCGAGATCGGCGGGCGTGAGCCGGGCATCCTGCAGCGCGCGCAGGCAGTGGGCGCGCGTCCTTTCCACGATAGGCCGCGCGATGCGCTCCAGCTCGGTGCGAGTCAGAGTACCGACGAAACTTTCCGCGCCAGCGACGAATGGAAGCTCGATCCTCGCTTCGTCTTCAAACGACAAGCGGTGCTTCGCCGCGACCACGGCCTCGCGCAGCCGCGCGTCCGCCTCGGGTGACAAATCTGAAATCTGAAATCTGAAATCTGAAATCAGCGCAGCGTCAATGTCGTCGCCCCCGAGCCGCGTGTTGCCGTTCGTCGCGAGGACTTGGAAGACGCCCTGGTTGAGTTCGAGGATCGAGATGTCGAAGGTGCCGCCGCCGAGGTCGAAGACCGCGATCTTTGCGCGGTCGCCGAGCTTGTCGAGGCCGTAGGCGAGCGCGGCGGCGGTGGGCTCATTGACGATGCGCTCGACGGTGAAGCCGGCGAGTTCGCCCGCGGCTTTGGTGGCCTGGCGCTGCGCGTCGTTGAAATACGCGGGGACGGTGATGACGGCGCGCGTGACCTCGCAGCCGAGCGCACGCTCCGCATCGGCGCGGAGTTTTTTCAAGATGAGCGCGGAGATTTTCTCCGGCGAAAACTCGCGCTCGCGCACCCGCACGCGCACGGGCGCACCGCGCTCGCCGGCGAGCGCGTAGCTCACATCGTCCGCCTCTTCGCCGACACGGCGGCCGATGAAGCGTTTCACGGAATAGACCGTCGCGGCGGGATCGAGCGCCCGCATGCGGGCGGCGGCGCGACCCGCGAGCGGTTCGCCGCCCGGCGGAAAATGCACGACGGACGGCGTGAGCCGCTCGCCGTCGGCGTCCGCGAGCAGGATGGGAAAGCCGGCGTCCATCGCGCCGATGAGCGAGTTGGTGGTGCCGAGATCGATGCCGACGATCGGGGACATCCTACCGGCGCTTGGCGCGCGGGATTTGGGGAGGTTCGAGGTCCGCAGGCGGAAGCTGCGGCGTCCGTCCGGTCGCACTGCCTGCGGGCGCATTTGGCTCCATCCCGGGCGGCTCGATGCCCGGCGCCTCAGCGGGCTCGGCGGCGGCTGGTGCGGGGTGGTCGCCGCGGGCCCAGCCGTTTTCGGTGGCGAGTTTTTCGGCGAGTTCGAGCGGCCATTCGGGATTGGAGAAAAACTCGGTGTTGCCGCGCTCCTTGAGCTGCCGGTAGGTCGTGACGAAAACTTCATTCTCCACGGAGTCCTTAATGGCGAGCGCCGGATAGCGGCGCATCGCCTCGAGCTGCGCGCTGCGGGTGACGGCGGCGAGATCGACGCCGGCGGTTTCGGGCTTCGACCCATCCGGGGCGGGCCGCGCGGCGTTGCTGGCGGGCTCCGTCTTCTGCGTCTCCGCCGAATTCGCCGCGGCCGCATTCACCGCGGCGAGCGCCGCGGCCATGGCGGATTCCTTCGTCTCCTTCACTTCCTTCCCGGCCACGACTTCCTTCGCGGGCTTGCCCCCGAGGATTTCCACGACCTCCACGGGCAGTGAAACGTGCAGGTCGCGCACGGCAAAGGTGGCCTCGCCGGCCTTCGCTTCGAGCAGCGGGAAAACGTCGCCCGCCTTGATGAGAAACGGTTTCTCCGCGATGACCACGCGCGAGTCCTTGAGCACTTTCACCTGCGGCTGGGTGCCGTCCGGTTTCGCGAGCGCAAAGGCCTGCATGAGCAGCGGCGGCTCGGTCTCGACCGGATGCGCGGCCACGGCGGTCTGCGGCCCGGCGATCCCGGCGAGCATTTCGTAGCCGCGATCCACGAGCGCGACGACCGCGCCGAGCAGGATGACGAGGGCGATGGCGAGGAAGCCGCCGTTGCGCTGCCGGAAGACGTGCATCCGCGCGAGGACGAAGAGCGCCGCGCAGGTGACGAGGCATGCGGCCAGCGAGAGCACGGCCTTTTGCCCCGTGAGGACGACGGCGGCGATGAGCAGCGCGAGCGCGAGCGCGAGCGTGGCCACGCCCCAGACAAGATTGCGCCGGCCAAAGCCGTGCTCGCGCAGCGCGGGCACCTCGACGTAGCGCGGCAGGAATTTTTCCTCGCGCTCATCGGCCAGCGCGGACGGATCGACGATGCGCGGAACGTAGGAGCGCGTGCTCGGTTTGAGGCTCGGGAGTTCGGGAGTTTTCACGGGCGGGGAGAATGCCACAGTTTTGCCTCGTGAAAAGGGAAACTAGCCAGAGCGATGGCGCGGGCGCCCGGTGGCGCACGCGCCCTCGCGTGTTGTGTTCGGCGCCCTCGCCGGACACCGGCGGCACATTGACTTCACCATCCGGTGGGTGCGCGAGATCGGGGTGGAACCGGCGAGGGCGCCGATTCCAACACGCGGGGCGCGTGCGCTACCCGAGTTGCGGTGCATCCACCTAGAAAAACTCCGTCCGCCCGTCGTAGCCGTGACTGACGTGGATGGGGTGGCCGATTTGCCCGAGAATCTGGCGGGTGAGGTTGAGCTTCGTTTCGAGAAAGGCGTCGTCGTGCATCGGGTCGTGGTGCGTGACGACCCAGCGCCGCACGTTGGCGAGCTTCATCAGCACGCACGCATTGGCCACGGAGCTGTGGCCCCAGCGGATTTTTGCGGGGTATTCCTCGGGCGTGTATTGCGCCTCGTGGACCACGATGTCGGCGTCCGCGAGAAAGTCGATCATGTCGGCATAGGGCAGCGCCAGCGGATGACGGCGGGTGATTTCCTCCGGCGGCCCCGTGTAGCCCTGGAGAAATTCATTGTCCGGCACCCAGGCGATCTTTTTCCCGCCGATGTCGATCTTGTAGCCGACCGTCGCGCCGGGGTGCTGGGCGAATTCCCACGAGACTTTCGCGGAGCCCACGGACATCGGGCTGGCGGTGAGATGCCGGAACTGCAGGCGCCCCTGCATGTCCTCCATTTGCACGGGGAAATATTCGCGGTCGAGCTGGCCGCTGAAGACGGATTCGAGGTCTTTGCCAAAGCCCGCCGCGCCGTAGATCACGGCCTCGCAACCGGGCAGGTAGGCGGGCGCAAAAAATGGGAAACCCTGGATGTGATCCCAGTGCGTGTGGGTGATGAAAAGATGCACGCGGCGCGGCGGCGCGGCGAGCAGCGCGATGCCGAGTTCGCGGATGCCCGAGCCGGCGTCGAAGATGAACAGCTCCCCGCCGCCCTCCACGGACATGCACGAGGTATGGCCGCCGGCGCGGAGGAAGCGCGCGCCCGGCGTGGGCGTGGAACCGCGCGTGCCCCAGAGCGTGAAGTGCGGGCGCGTGGCGTCGAGCACGAGGCTGGGGTTCGCGGGCGTGGGCGTGCTCATGGCGGGGAGGATTTGAACCACATCGTGCCGCGCCTCGGAAGCGCAAAACCGCGCCTGCTTTGAACGCTTTCATTTTCCTCTCGTGCCGAAACTCCGCTTCGGCACGCGCTGCGGAGGGGGACTCCGTTCCCCACGGCGGGGGTGTCGGCGAGCGGGACTCACCGATTCCCGCCTGCGGACACCCACCCGCACGAAACGGAGTTTCGCCCGTCAGTTCATTCCGAAACGGAGTTTCGGAACGAGGGGCAAAAAACTACAGCCCCGTGCGCGCATAAACCGCCTCCAGCGGCAGCGCAAAATCCAACTCAGGAAAACGCAGCGCCTCCCCCGCCTCCGGCAGCACCTCCCGCGTCCAACCGCCCTCCGGTTTGCGCCGGAAAATCAGCGCCTCCCGCCGTTCCTGCGAGACCAGCGCATACGTGTGCAGCGTCGCGATTTTCTCATACGCCAGCCGCTTTTCCCGCCGGTCCCGCATCTCACTGTCCGGCGACAGCACCTCCACGATGACCGACGGCGTATCGCAGAAATACTGGTGCTGCCCCGCCGGATCGCAGTTCACCATCACATCCGGGTAGTAAAACCAGTCGTCCCCCGCGCTGTGGACGTGGGCCTTCATGTCATTCATAAAAGGCGCGCACTTTTTGCCGCGCAGATGCTGATGCAACTCGGCGAAAATGTTCCCGGCGATGTGATTGTGGTTCTCGCTGGCCCCAGCCATCGCGAAAACTTCCCCCGCAAAATACTCGTGGCGAATCTCACTTAGGAGTTCGCCTTGAATGTAATCCGCAGGGCTGATCCAAGGTTTAAGACCGCTGGCAGTGCTCATGCCCGGAGGATGCCGCAGGCCCGCCGGGGCGTCAACGACGGCGGCGCAGGGCGAAGATCGCGCAGCCGCTGAGGAGCAGCGCGGCGCTGGCGGGTTCGGGAGCTGTGGTCAGCTTCACGATCCGGTCGTTGCCGGAGTCGGCGACATAGACGTTCCCCGCGCTGTCCACGGTGACACCATTCGCACCGTTAAACTGCCCGTTGCCGGTGCCGTAACTGCCGAAGGAGGCGAAAGTACCCACGAAGTTCGACGGATTAAAACTGTCAATCCGGTTGTTGTTGGAGTCGACGACATAGACATTGCCCGCGCTGTCTAGGGCCACACCGTCTGGACCGTTAAACTGCCCGCTGCCGGATCCTCCACTGCCAAAGGTGGTGAAGGTGCCCGCGAAGTTCGACGGGTTGAAACGGGCTATCCGGTTCAAGCTGCGGTCGGCGACCCAGACATTCCCCGCACTGTCCACGGTGACACCTTGCGGGTCATTGAAATGACCGCTGCCGTAACTGCCGAAAGTGGTGAAGGTGCCAGCGAAGTTTGATGGATTGAAACGGTCGATCCGCCTGTTGTTGTAATCTGCGACATAGACATTCCCAGCGCTGTCCACAGCGACATCTTGCGGGCGGCCAAACTGCCCGCTGCCGGCTCCCTGACTGCCGAAGGCGATGAAGGTGCCCGCAAAGCTCGACGGATTGAACCGGTCGATCCGGTAGTTGCCGAAATCGGCGACAAAGACATTCCCCGCGCTGTTCACGGTGACAGCAGCCGGGACGCTAAACTGCCCGCTGCCGGAGCCGTAACTGCCAAAGGAGGTGAAGGTGCCCGCAAAGTTTGCTGGATTGAAACGGTCGATCCGGTCGTTGCCGTAGTCGGCGACATAAATATTCCCCGCGCTGTCCACGGTGACATCTTGCGGGGCACGAAACTGCCCGCTTTCGGTGCCAGTGTTTCCGAAATTTTGCACAAAGGACAAACCCGCGCGGGCCGGGGTGACCGCGAACGCGCAGAGCACGGCGGCGCTGGCGGTGAGGAGGAGGGTGGTTTTCATAATGGGAGGGTCTGAGGCGCTTGAGCTTTGCGGGCTGATCCTGCGCCCCTCCTCCCCCATATGTCACCTCCACCGCCGCTGTCCACACATCCCCCCCCTCGTGCCCAAGCTGGCGCTTGGGCACGAGGGACTACGCCCACGGACTGAGTCCGCGAAAAACACGAAAGACGGATGTTCCCTTCCGTGCTTTTTCGTGTCTTTCGTGGACGGCTTTTCCGAGATCAATCTGCGCTTGCTTTGACCGCCTTCATTCCTAGCCTCCCGCGATGCACGATACGCTCTCGACGCCGCCCGCCGCGGCCCCTCTCGAAACTTCGCTCCTCGCTCCCTGCGACACCTTTCCCCGCCGCCATCTCGGCTCGAGTGAAACCGAGGTCGCCGAGATGCTGGCCACGCTCGGGCTGCCGTCGATGGCCGCACTCATCGACGCCGCCGTGCCGGCGAAAATCCGCCTCGCCGGGCCGATGAAGCTGCCCGCCGGTCGCGGGGAGCATGAGTCGCTGGCGGAGTTGCGCGCGATCGCGGGGAAGAATCGCGTTTTCAAAAGCTATATCGGGCAGGGCTACAGCGACTGCATCACGCCGCCGGTCATCCAGCGCAACATCCTCGAGAATCCCGGCTGGTATACGCAATACACGCCCTATCAACCCGAGATCGCGCAGGGCCGGCTGGAGGCGCTGCTCAACTACCAAACCATGGTGATCGACCTGACCGGTCTGCCGGTCGCGAACGCCTCGCTGCTCGACGAGAGCACCGCGGCGGCCGAGGCGATGACCCTGCTCCACGCGGTCGCTGGACCCAAGGCGCCGCAGTCGTTCTTGGTGGCGAACGACTGCCATCCGCAGACCATCGCGGTGGTGCGCACGCGCGCCGAGCCGCTCGGCATCGCGGTGCTGGTGGCCGATGCGGCCCACTTCGACTTTGCGGCCACGCCCGTCTTCGGCGCCCTCTTGCAGTACCCGGCCACCGACGGCGCCATTCACGACCCTCGCGCATTGATCGAGAAGGCCCACGCCGCCTCTGCCCGGGTGGTGATGGCGGCCGACATCCTCGCCCTCGCGCTGCTCACGCCGCCTGGCGAATTGGGCGCCGACGTGGCGGTGGGCTCGACCCAGCGCTTCGGCGTGCCGCTCGGCTTCGGCGGCCCGCACGCGGCCTATTTCGCCATCCGGAATGAATATCTGCGGCACCTGCCCGGCCGCATCATCGGCGTCTCGCAGGATGCGCAGGGCCACCGCGCCCTGCGGATGGCGCTGCAGACGCGCGAGCAGCATATCCGCCGCGAGAAGGCCACCAGCAACATCTGCACGGCGCAGGCGTTACTCGCTATTATCGCGTCGATGTATGCCGTGTATCACGGGCCCAAGGGCCTCCGCGGCATCGCCGAGCACGTGCACGAGCTGGCCGGCCTGCTCGCGGCGGGCGTGCGCAAGTACAGTCTGGGCACGGTGGTCCACGACGGGTTCTTCGACACGGTCTGTATTACTTTTGCGGCCGACGTCGCCCACGCGGTCATCGCCAAGGCTGAGGCGCGCCGGCAGAACCTGCGGCTGATCGACGCCCGCACCATCGCGGTCTCGGTCGACGAGACCACCAGCGAAGCCGACGTCGAGCAGGTGCTGATCACCCTCCAGCTCGCCCTCGGGGTCAGCCACGACCCGCGCACGGCGGAGCTGCAGGCCCGGCGCGCCATCCCCGCCGCGCTCGCCCGCAAGAGCCCCTACCTCACGCACGCGGTCTTCAACACGCACCACAGCGAGACCGAGATGCTCCGCTACCTGCGGCTGCTCGAGTCACGCGACCTCTCGCTGACCCGCTCGATGATCGCGCTCGGGTCGTGCACGATGAAGCTCAACGCCACCGCCGAGATGATGCCGATCACCTACGCCGAGTTCGGCGGCCTGCACCCGTTCGCGCCGCTGGCGCAGGCGCAGGGCTATGCGCAGATCTTCGATGACCTCTCGGCGCAGCTTCGCGAGATCACCGGGTTCGCGGGGGTGTCGCTGCAGCCCAACGCGGGCGCGCAGGGCGAATATGCCGGTCTGCTCGTCATCCGCGCCTGGCACGAGAGCCGCGGCGAGGGCCACCGCAACATCTGCCTGATCCCGCAGTCGGCCCACGGCACCAACCCGGCGTCGGCAGCGATGTGCGGCTACAAGGTGGTCGTCGTCAAGAACACCGAGAACGGCGACGTCGACCTCGCAGACCTCGAGGCGAAGGTCGCGCAGCACGGCAAGCACCTCGCGGCGCTGATGATCACCTACCCCTCGACGTACGGCGTCTTCGAGGAGGACATCAAGCGCATCTGCGACACCGTCCACGCGCAGGGCGGGCAGATCTACATGGACGGCGCCAACATGAACGCGCAGGTCGGCCTCTGCAGGCCGGGCGACTTCGGCGCCGACGTCTGCCACCTCAACCTGCACAAGACCTTCTGCATCCCGCACGGCGGCGGCGGCCCCGGCATGGGCCCGATCTGCTGCGCGCCGCACCTCGCGCCGTTCCTGCCCGGGCACCCGGTGGTGAAGACCGGCGGGGCCCAGGCGATCGGCCCGGTGGCGGCGGCGCCGTGGGGCTCGGCGAGCATCCTCCTCATCAGCTGGGCGTACATCAAGATGATGGGCGCCGAGGGGCTCACCGCGGCCACCAAGATTGCCATCTTGAACGCCAACTACATGGCGCACCGGCTCGACGCCTCGTTCCCGGTGGTCTACCGGGGCAAGCGCGGCAACGTCGCGCACGAGTGCATCATCGACCTGCGCCGGGTGAAGCGCGACGCAGCCATCGAGGTGGACGACGTCGCCAAGCGGCTGATCGACTACGGCTTCCACGCGCCGACCACCTCGTTCCCCGTCGTTGGCACGCTGATGATCGAGCCGACCGAGAGCGAATCGAAGGCCGAGCTCGACCGCTTCTGCGACGCGCTGATCTCCATCCGCGCCGAGATCCGCGAGATCGAGGAGGGCCGCGCCTCCAAGGAGAAGAACATCCTCAAGAGCGCGCCGCACACCGCGGAGGTGCTGGTGGCCGACGCCTGGGACCACCCGTACACGCGCGCGCAGGCCGCCTTCCCGGCGCCGTGGGTGAAGGCCACCAAGTTCTGGCCCAGCGTGGGCCGGCTCAACCACGTGGCGGGAGATCGAAACCTCGTCTGCTCGTGCCCGCCGATCGAGGAGTACGCGGCATAGCGCCGGGCATGCGCTAGCGCTGCCCCAGCCGCAGCTCGATCCGGTCGCACGCGCGCGAGACCTGCAGCTCCGCCTCGCTGCCTCGCACGACGAGCGCGCAGGCCTCCTTGGCGGCGGACGGCGCGGCCAGCAGCAGGTCGACCCGCCCCGCGTTCGACATCGCGCCCACCCGCAGCGACATCCCGACCAGCTCGAATGAGGCGAGCGAGAAGAGCGTGCGGGGGACCTGCACCTCGGCCGCGCCGCTGGCGGGCAGCTCCAGCGAGCGCCGGCGCTCCATCTCGATCGGCCTTGCCGGGCCGCCGCTCCAGTCGGCGCGGCAGGTGAGCCACGGGATGCAGCGGCGGGCGCGGTAGGTGCTGCGCAGCTCGGCCGGCCGCGGCGCGGAGCCCGGCGCGGAGGGCGGGCTCAAGAGGGCGAGCGTGAGCCGCGGCTGCAGCAGCGGCGCGCCCGAGCGGTGCAGCGCGATCACCGCCAGCAGCGGCGCGAGCAGCGCGAGCAGGATGAAGGGGATCAGGCGCGGGCGCATCGGTGGCGTTCCTCTACCAGAGAAACGTCGCGGCCCTGTCGACAGCGCG
>JAYWEP010000217.1:0-16580 GCA_043779205.1 Chthoniobacter sp.
CGGCGACCTCGAAAAGCCCCCCGGCCTCGACGACAGCCAGCTCGCCGCATGGACGGCGGTGGCCAACGTGCTGCTGAATCTGAACGAGACGATCTCGGACTGAAGCAGTAATGGCACCTGGGGAAACTGGCGAAAGCAGCGCATTCGTCACTTGCTAACCGCCCCCTTCACGCGACTGGTTGCGATGCAAAAACTGTTCATCATCGCCGTCCTCTTCGTCGCCACGCTCTCGAAAGCGGCCGGGCCCATGGGCGATGAGTTTGCGCAGCTCAGCGAATGGTTTAAGCGCACCGGCCCAAAACGGGGTGAGGTCGCGCCAGATTTCAAGCTCGAGCGGGCCAGAGGCGGGACGGTGCAGGCCTCGGAGCTTTGGGCGCTCAAGCCCTTGCTGGTGACGACCGGGAGTTACACCTGCCCGCAGTTTCGCTACATGACCACCGCGCGGCGGCAATTAGTGCAGGAATTCCAAACGGAACTGAACTCCGTGGTGGTCTATACGACGGAGGCGCACCCCGTGGGGACGCCCAGCCCTTACTTCAATCGCGAAATGGTCACTGAGGAGAACAAAAAAGAGGGCATCCTTCTGCCTCAACCCCAGACCTACGAGGAGAGGCTGGCGGGAGCGCGCCACTGCCGCGAAACCCTCAAGATCATTTCCTTCGTGGCCGTGGACAAAATGGACAACGCCGTGTGGAAAGCCTACGGCAGCTCCCCGAACTGCGCCTACCTCATCGACACGCACGGGCAAATCGTCTTCCGCCAGGGTTTGTTCGAGGCAGCGGGAATGCGCGCAGCCATTCAGAAGCTGTTAGCCGCTGAGAAAGCCCTGCGACTTCCCCGCTGAGGGAGGCGCGAGGGCATTTCATCCCCTCGTGACCAAGCTCCCGCTTGGTCATACCAATGTCTGCGAAGCTCTGCTTCGTCCACGGGAGAAAGACGGGGAGGCGTGGCTTGGCCCAGCGGCCCCGCGCGAAGCTGGAGCTTCGGGGCCAAGGGCGTGCCCAAGCGGGAGCTTGGGCACGAGAGGGGCTGCGAATCCGGCCCGCGTCACTGAAATCGTTGAGGTTTTGATCGAACCGGTTACGTTCCACGCATGCCTTTGACCATCGACCAAATCACCACCGAGGCGATGCAGCTCCCGGTTTCTTCACGCGCGGAACTTGCCGAAAAGCTCGTGGAGAGTCTGGACTTTCCTGAGGATGACGACATCCGGCGGGCGTGGGCTGCGGAGGCGATTAGCCGGCGCGACGAGGTGCGTTCCGGCAGAGTCCAGACCATTCCGGGCGAGCAAGTGCTGGCCGAGGTGCGCCGGATGCTCGGTCAATGAGATATGAGTTTCACCCGGAGGCCCGCCTCGAATTCCGCGAGTCAGCAGCTTTTTTTGAAGGCTGCCGTCCCAGGCTGGGCGTGGCCTTCACCAACGAGATCGAAGCAATTCTGCGCCGCATCATGGAGGCTCCTGACCGCTGGCCCTTTTTCGACGAGGACGTTCGCCGGTGTCTGGCCCGCCGCTTTCCCTACGGCATCCTCTACACCATCGAGGCTGACTACATCCTCATCATCGCCGTCATGCACTGCAGCCGGAAGCCAGGCTATTGGCGCGACCGACTTCCCGAACGAAGCGCCTGATTCCCTCGTGACGAAGTTGAGGGCTTCGTCACTCCCTCGTTACACTTGAGTCAAGGGCGCGGGGTGTTACTTTCCGCCGCATGAGCACACTCGCTGAGAGTGGCGCCGTGCGCCCGATGCGACGCGCGGAGAAGTGCCAGACCATGACCTCTGGAACTGACCACTCCAGGTTCAGCGCATCGGTGGCTGTTTCATCTCGTGAGGATGAGCTTGAAACCGGCGACTGTCAGGACAAGCGCGAGAAGTCGCTTGAGAGCCGTCACGGGAAAGCGCCGGCTGCCGAGATAGGAACCCGCCGCGCCGCCCAGCACTGCTGCGCCGGCCAAAGGTAAGGCAAAACCGGGAAGGGTCTTCGTGGCGCTAAGGTTGCCGAGCAACCCCGAGATGGAGTTGACGAGAATGAATAAGGCGGAAACCGCGGCAGCGGTCTTGGTGCGCGCCCAGTGCATGAAGATGAGGAGCGGCGTGAGAAAGATGCCGCCCCCTGTGCCGGTGAGGCCAGAGAGCAGGCCAAGACCGCCGCCCAAGCCAAGCGCGACGGGACGGGAAGGTTCGTGCGGTTCGCACTCAGCCGGTGGGCGGATGAGGAAACGAACCGCGGAAAGGAGCAGAACGATGCCGATGACAATCTTGAAAACGTGGGTTGGCAGGTTGAGGTATCCGCCGAGAAAGGCGCACGGGATGGAGAGCACGGCAAACGGCCAGAACAGACGCCAGGAGAAGTGACCGGCGTGCCAGAACTGGTAACTGGCGAGACACGCCACCAAGATGTTGAGAATGAGGGCCGTGGGTTTGATGGCGGCTGGAGCCATGCTGAAGAGGGACATGACGGCGATATACCCAGATGCGCCGGCGTGGCCGACGGACGAGTAGAGAAAGGCGACGACCAGCACGCCCAGCGTGATGAAAGGGAGATGTTCAGGTGTCATTTCGAAGGCGGCGTGCGAATCGGCGGTAGTGGCTCAGTTTGGCGAGCCGCGGGTGGAGCGTCGGCTGTATGAGCCGATCTTTCTGTGAGGCAGCCGCTCTCTCTCGGCTCATAGAGCCGACGCTACAGACAACTGCGCCACTACCGAATCGGCCTAACTGGCAGCAGGCTTCCATATGGAAGTAAGAATCGGGAATAGGCTTCACGAGACGAGGGTAGCTGGGGAGGGCCGCGTGGGGCGAGGGGGTTTTCCCCCTCGTGACCAAGCTCCAGCTTGGGAACGCACTTGTCTGCGAAGCTCTGCTTCGGCGGCGTGGATAGACTGTGGGCGTTCCATCCTGACGCAGACCGGAGGAAGCAGAGCTTCCAAGACAATGGCGTGACTAAGCTGGAGCTTGGTCACGAGGGGAAAAACAATCCTCTGCAATGCTCGTCAGGCCAGCACGGCCTTCACGACATTCCCATGCACGTCGGTAAGCCGGAAATCGCGGCCGGCGTGACGGTAGGTGAGGCGCGTGTGGTCGAGGCCGAGGAGGTGGAGGATGGTGGCGTGGAGGTCGTGGAAGTGGACGGCGTCGCTGACGATGGTGTTGCCGTAGTCGTCCGTCTCGCCGTGGGCGAGGCCGCCTTTGACGCCGCCGCCGGCCATCCAGCAGGTGAAGGCCTGGGCGTGGTGCTCGCGACCTTTGGCGTCCTTGGCGGTGTTGAAAGGCGTGCGCCCAAACTCGGTGGCCCAGACGACGAGGGTGTCGGCGAGCATCCCGCGTTGTTTCAAATCCGTGAGCAGCGCGGCGATGGGCTGGTCCACATTGCGCGCGAGCGGGGCGTGCTCCTCGATATTCCCGTGCGCGTCCCAGTTTCCCGAGGCGCCGGTGTCGATCAGCTCGATGAAACGCACGCCGCGCTCGGCGAGCCGGCGGGCGATGAGGCACTGCCAGGCGAAGCCTTTGGTGCTGCCGCGTTCGAGTCCGTAGAGCTGGTGGATGTCGTCGCTTTCACCCATGAGATCGAAGGCCTCCGGCGCGGCGGACTGCATGGCAAAGGCGGTCTCGAAGGAGCGGATGCGCGCGGCGAGCTGCGGGTCGTCGCCGCGGCTGGCGAGGTGGCGGCGGTTGAAGGCTTGCGCGACGCTGAGTTCCATTTCCTGCACCTCGGGATCGGCGATTCGGCGGCGGATATTCGGCACGGGATCGGGGCCGGGGACGACGTGGCAGCCCTGATGGCAGCCGGGCAGGAAGTCGCTCGACCAGAGCTGCGCGCCGCTGTACGGCAGCGCGGGCGCGATGACCATGAAGCCGGGCAGGTTCGCGTTTTCCGACCCGAGGCCGTAGCTGATCCACGAGCCCATGCTGGGCCGCGTGAAGGACACTGAGCCGGTGTGGATGCCGAGCGTGGCCTGCGCGTGGTCGGCGTTGTCGGTGAACATGGAGCGGACAAGGCAGAGGTCGTCGGCGCGCTCGGCGATCCTGGGAAAAAGCTCGCTGATCCACAGGCCGGACTGCCCGCGTTGCTTGAATTCCCACGCGGGCCTTTTGAAATACTTCACCTCGCTCCGGTTCTCCTGCGCGAAGGCGTTGAGCATTTTCTTCGGCACCTGGTAGGGCGCGTTGTGATCGGCGATGAGCTTCGGTTTGTAGTCGAAGGAATCCACATGCGACACGCCGCCGCTCATGTGGAGAAAGATCACGCGCTTTGCTTTCGGGGCGAAATGCGGGGGCTTGGGCGCGAGCGGATCGTCGGGTGCGGGCGGTGCGGCGAGCAGCTCGGAGAGGATGCCGGGGAGCACGAGCGAGCTGCCGAGGAGCGAGCGGATGGCGGTGCGGCGGTTCATGGCAAAATGGGAGAATCTTTTTCGGCGGCTTTAGAGACAGTGAAAGAAGTGACGTTGGTGGATGGCGTCGCTCCGCGCGCCATGCGAAACCCTCCGCCGAAGGCGCACTTTCTACCCGCGCGGCAGAAAAGATGGGCGCTGCGCGCAGGTTGTTGGCATGGCGCGCGGAGCGACGCCATCCACCCGCGCTTTCGACTTATTTCACAGTCTCTTAGATGCACGTCTCAGTCGAGGTAGAGGAATTCATTCGCGGCCAGAAGCACGCGCGCAAGGCTCGCCCACGCTTGATCCGGCGGCAGGTTCTTTTTTTCGCGGAGCTGCGCGAGGTAGGTGGTGAAGAGCGCGGTTTCCTCCGGCTCGGGTGGGCGGCCGTAGAGGGTGAGGAAGGCGAGCGCGATGCGCTGGGATTCGTCGGGCGCGATGTCGGTGAGGTGCATGGCGAGCCGGTTCGCGCGCTCGTGGGCGAAAGGGTCGTTCATCGCGAAGAGCGATTGCAGCGGGGTGGTGCTGGTCGCGCGGACGGCGGTGCTGGCGTTGGTGTCCGCGCCGTCGAAGAGCGCGAGGAAGGGATGTTTCCGCAGCCGCTGCTGCATTTGATACACGGCGCGCTGGCGCGTGTCGTAGAGCGCGAAGAACTGCTGGTGCTGCGTGAAGCCCCAGGTGTTGACCGCGGGAAACGGGTGCTCGCCGCCGGGCGTGAAATCGAGATCGCCGCTGACGAAGAGCATCGCGTCGCGGATGGATTCCGCATCGAGCCGGCGGCGCTCGGCGCGCGACCACAGCGCGTTGTTCGGGTCCGGCGCGGTGTCGCCGCCGCTGGCGAGCTGCCAAGTGTGCGAGAGGAGCAGGAGCCGGTGCATGGCCTTGACCGACCAGCCGCTTTCCACAAAACGCGTGGCGAGAAAATCCAGCAACTCGGGATGCGACGGCGGCTGCCCGCGCGTGCCGAAGTCATTCGGCGTGGCGACGAGGCCGCGCCCGAAATGCTGCTGCCAAAGCCGGTTCACGAGCACGCGGGCGGTGAGGGGATTCGCCGAATCGGTGATCCACTGCGCCAGCTCCAGCCGGCCGCTGCCGGTGGATTCCTTCGGCACCGTCTGCCCGCCGAGCACCTGCAAAAACCCGCGCGGCACTTCCTCGCCGAGACGCTTCGGATCGCCGCGCACCTGCACATGCGCGTTGGCCGCGGCGTGCTCGCTCACGGCGTAGGCGAGCGGGTAGAGCGGCGTTTCGCTCAGGCGTTTCTTTTTCTCCCGCACCTCGGCGGCGACCTTCGCGGCGGCATCGACATTTGATTTTCGCTCCGGCGTTTCCGGCTCCTTTTCCGCGGCGGCTTTCGCTTCGTCCGCGGCCTTCACCTCGGCATCGAGCGCGGCGAGCTGTTCCGCGCGCGACTTCTCGAGTTGCTCGACCTCCGCCTTCGGTACGAGCGGGACGAGATTCGCCGGGCGGTTTTTTCCCTCGCTGCCGGGATGCGGGAAAGTCGTGCTGCTGAGGATGCCGTAGAGCGCGTAGTAGTCGTGGCTGGAGATGGGGTCGAACTTATGGTCGTGGCAGCGCGCGCAGTTGATCGAGAGGCCGAGGAAGGCGTGGCTCATGTTGTCGATCGCGTCGTCCAGCGTGAGATGCGGTTCACCTTCGCCTCCGGCAAAATGCCGCGCCATGGCGAGGTAGCCCGTGGCCACGATGCGCCGCTGCCGCTCATCTTCCGTGGCGGACGGGAGGAGGTCGCCGGCCAGTTGCTCGCGCACGAATTGATCGAAAGGCCGGTCGTCATTGAACGCCTGCAAGACGTAGTTCCGATACTTGAAAGCCTGCGGCACCGGGTAGTCCGAGGCGTTGCCGCAGGTGTCCGCATAGCGCACCACATCGAGCCAGTGCCGGCCCCAGCGCTCGCCATAGCGCGGCGACGCGAGCAGCCGGTCCACCACGCGCGCGAAGGCGTCGGGCGCGGTGTCATTAACAAAAGCGTCCACCTCCGCCGGTGTCGGCGGGAGACCCGTGAGATCATACGTCGCGCGGCGCAGCAGGGTGCGCCGGTCCGCGTCCGGCGCGGGTTTCACGCCGGCCTGCTCCATGCGGTCGAGGGTGAAAATATCCACGTCATTCCAAGCCCACGCCTTGTCCTGCACGGCGGGCCGCGGCGGCGCGTTCACCGGCTGAAACGCCCAGTGCTTGCGACCCTTCTCAAAATCAATGGTGCTCGCGGTTTTTGCCGGAGTCTCTGCCGCGGGAGCGTCCGCGCGCGGATCCGGCGCACCGCGCTTCACCCACTCGATGAGGTCGTTCACTTCCGCCGGTTCGAGCGCGTGCTTTGGCGGCATTTGCAGATCCTTGTCCCAATAGCGCACCGCCGAGATGAGCAGGCTGTCGTCCGGTTTCCCCGGCACGATCACCGCGCCCGAAGCCCCGCCCTTCATCCACCCCGCGCGCGAATCGAGCCGCAAATCGCCCTTCTGTTTCCTCGCCCCGTGGCATTCCTGGCAGACATCCGTCAGCAGCGGCCGGATGCGGCTTTCAAAAAACTCGACGCCGGTGTCGGGCTCGGCGGCATGAGCAACCATGCCGGAAAAACACAACAGCACGGCGGCGGCAAGATGGGGGATTCGGGTGCTCACTGATTACACGACTCCGCTCAGCGGTGCGCCTTAGACATCGGCTCAATCCTTCAACTCGCGGATGAACACATTCCGAAACTGCACCAGCGCCGGCGGGCTGTTCCACTGGCCGTCTTTCATCCCGCCGTGATGTTGGAAACCGATGCGCGCCTTCGCGGGAAGATCAGGAATCGTCGCGCCGGGCAGCACGGTCTGGCCGTTGAGCACGACGCTCACGGTGCCTTTGCGATGCGTGATTTCGTAGCGGTTCCATTCGCCGATGGGCTCGTCGGCTTTCACGCGCGGCGTGGCGGCGGCGCGCAGTTCGGCGGGGCGCGTGCGGTCGGTGCGGATGCCGTACATCTCGCCGGAACCGACCGGCCAGCACCAGATGTTCACCTGATATTTCTGATCGCCGCCGAGCAGGATGCCCGAGTCGGAATCCGGGATCGCGAGCGACACCGGCTGCCCGTCGGCACCCATTTCCTCGCTGCCATCCGGCAGGATTTTCCAGGCGCGCGGATTGGTGTAAGGCGTCTCCTTGATCCGCCAGTCCACGACCAGCGTGTAGTCGGTGAACTCCCGCTCGGTCCACAGATGCTTGTCGCCGGGTGCCTCGCTCTTCGCGTCGTAGTCGATGACTTCGTCCGCGACTTTCCAATGGCCGTTGTCGCCGTCAGGCACTTTCCAGCCGGCGAGATCCAGCCCGGTGAAGAGGGGCGTGAAACCTTCCGCGGATTGCGCGATTTCCTCGGGCTTCGGGTTCGTCGTCGGCAGCTCGCGCAGGCGCATGTTGCGATACTGGCACTCCGCGCCCTCGCTCTCGATCATGAGGTAGCCTTTGCGTGGGGACGCGCCGGTCGCGACCGTGACCTCCTTGCCATTCACGCTGAGCCGGATTTCGCCGTTGTTCGCGACAATGCGGTAGTGGTTCCACTCGGGCGAAGGCTTCGTGAGTTCCTCGGCGGGGAAGCTGCGCTTCTTATTCGGCGAAATGCGGCCCGCTGGCGTCATCTTCGCGCCGCCCACGGGGAAGACATCGCCGTGAGTCGTGTACCATTCGTTCTTGCCGGGCGCATCGTAGCCGAGGTCGAGCACCTGCACCTCGATGCCGCGCGGAAACGCCGAGCCCGTCGCCGGGAACCCGTCGCCCCACACGTACACGCCGGAGTTTCCGCCCTTCGTCATGTGCCGCCATTCCAGCTCGAGGACGAAGTTTTCATACATCCGCTCCGTGCGAATGACGCCGATGGGATGCCCGGTGGTAATCAGCAAACCGTCGCGCACGCTGAACGTGCCGGGCGCGATATTCACCGGCACCCAGCCCGTGAGGTCTTTGCCATTGAAGATCGGCGCGAGCGGCTCCGCATCGTCGGCGGCGAGGGCCGAGGCACTGAGGAGAATGGCGAGAAGGGAGACGAGTTTCATGGCGGGAGGAAAGTGCGCCGATAGCTCATCACGCTGCGGAAGTGAGTCAATTCGCAACCATCGTCCACTCGCCCGACGGCGCGCGCTTTCGCTAAAGAGCGTGTCGCCTCGCGGGTTGCTCAGCTAGTCACTATCTCGCCATGAAACATCTGCTCCCCCTCGTTCTCACGCTCCTGCTTTCCCTCCACCGAATCCACGCCGCACCGGTGCCGCTTTTCGATGGAAAATCGCTCGACGGCTGGGAGGGCGAGACGGCGAAAACTTGGCGCGTGCTCGACGGCGCAATCACCGGCGGCTCCCTGGAGGGGAATCCGCGCAATGAGTTTCTCGCGACGAAGAAGAGCTGGCGGAATTTTGTCCTGCGGCTCGAATACAAGCTGACCGGCACCGAGGGCTTCGTGAATGGCGGCGTGCAAATCCGCAGCGTGCGCATCGCCGCTCCGCCGAACGAAATGAGCGGCTACCAGGCCGACATCGGCGCGGGGTATTCGGGGAGTCTTTACGACGAATCGAGGCGCAACAAGGTGCTGGCGCAGGCCGACAAGGCGCTGATCGCGAACCTGGAAAAACCGGGCGACTGGAACGTCTATGAAATCCGCTGCGAAGGCCCGCGCATCCGCCTTTCGCTCAATGGCACGCAGACCGTGGACTTCACCGAGTCGGAGCCCGGGATCGCGATGGAGGGCTTGATCGCGCTGCAGATTCACGGCGGGGCGAAGTCGGAGGTCGCGTATCGTGCGATCACGATCGAGGAACTCCCGGACTCGGCGGCGAAAGCTGCGCCGTAGGAAGTTGGCGCGGCGAAAAGGCGGTGGGCGGACTTGGCTTGGCGAAATCCTCGGGAAGTGCGTAGGCTGACCGCATGAAGATGCTGAATCCAAAGGCCGAATACATCGTGAAGAACGGCAAGCCGACCGCGGTGATCATGCCAATCGCCGAATACGAGGAATTGCTGGAGGATTTGCACGACCTCGGGGTGATCGCGCGCCGCAAGGACGAGCCGACGATCCCGCTGGCCGAGGTGAAGCGCCGGCTGAAGACCAATGCCGGACTACGCCGTTAGTTTCCGCCGCTCGGCTGAGAAGGATTTGCGCAGGCTCGACGCGACCGTGCATCGCCGGGTGCTGCGCGCGATTGACGGACTCGCGCAGGAACCAACGTCCGCTGGGCTGCCGCAAACTCGTGAGGGGCGGCGGCGTTCCGCGAAGCGGTGAGCGCGTCATTAAACGTCAGCGTGACCAAATGCAGGTTCGCCGGTCAGTTCCTCCACTTGCTTTGCCAGTTCTTCCGCCTCTTCGGATAGCTTGCTGCATTCGGCCTCTATCTGCTGCTCCTGCTGTGCGCTGACTGTTTCGAGAACTGACCCATCGCGTTGCGCGAGGCTGTAAAGTTCGTAGTCCGGGCTTTCCTTGAGTTGGTCCGTGGCCTCGATCACTTCCACGATCTTGATTTGCAGCATTTCGAGCAGGCGGCGCAGCGCTTTGATTTCCTTTTCGTCGGCCAGTTCCACACTCGCCCAACCTTGCTTGCGAATATAGCCGTCGGGATCAGCGGCAATCTCCCGCAACGTGTCCAAGTCCCCGGTGTCTTTCGCGTGGTTGATCGCCTGAGTCAGCTTTTTGTAAGTCTCCCGCTTTTCGGGGTCGTCGAAAACTCTGTCGGGATGAAATAGCTTCACGAGTTTCTTCCAGAGGGTTTTTAGCTCCTGCTCCTGTGCGGCCGTCAGTTCCCTCTTCTTCGCCAGGGCTGCCGCCGTGGATTCATACTCGCGCCTGGCCTCGGCTTCCGCGTGCTTGAATTGCTCGCGCACTTCGCTGGCTTCCTCCTCACCGGAGCGCAGCAGCTTTTCGATGAAACTCTTGCGGTAGTGAACCACCAGCCGGAGGCGGTCCCGCCGTTCGTAATGCGCGCGAAGTTTGGCGAAGAGTTTCGCGCGCATCGCATCCACCCGGCGCTTTCCGACGCTGAAAGCCGCCTCCACTTCCGCGAGGCGGGATTGCGTCGCCGCGACGAGCGATTGGAGCTGCTGCAATTCGGGGTTTTGGTAAACGGTCACATGCCAGACCAGCTCCGTTGCGTCCTCGGCGGGAATGCTCACGTCCACAATCGGCGCGTTGGTTTCCTGCTGTTCCAGCCTGGCGAGATACCAAGCCCCCATGCGGGCGGTGGCGGCGTTACGCGAACCTGCCAGCCATTCCAGCCATTGACGGATTTCTGCATTGTCCACCGCTTCGGAAAGGGTGCGGCCTTTGAATTTTCCGAAGGCCAGCCGCGAGGGATACCATTCCTCCGCCGCGTAGTCGCGCGCCTTGCCCCAGGTATCGAGTCCGAGAGCTTCCGCTTTTGGTCTCAGCACCACATGGAAGAGGTCTGCGACGGTGTCCACGTCGCCCAGCGCGGTATGCGCCCCGCGTTCCGGCAGCCGGTAATACTGGCGCAAGGTTTGCAGTTTGCAGTTTCCGGCGGGCACGGGATCAAGCAACCGCTGCGCAAGACGAAGGGCGCACAAGCCCCGGTTGCCGATTGGTGCGATGCCAAGTCGCCGCCATTCGTGGAGAAGCACGCCGTCCCAATCGTAATCGAGATTGTAACTGACCACGGGAAGATCGGCGGCGTATTCGCGCAACTCCGCATAGACTTGTGGCGGAGGTTCGCCGTCGCGTTCCAAAATCTCGCGCGTGTATCCATGAACCCGCGAGGTTTCGGGCGGAATGTCCCTATTGTGGTTGAGCAAGCGTCGGAAAGGTTCGCCCATGCGTTCCCAGCCACGCATTCGCTGAGCGGCAATGTCCACGACGAAAACCGGCGCTGTGATGCCGGTCGTTTCGGTATCGAGTAGAATCCAGTCGGTGCCGTGCATGAGCTATTGGTTGAGCGCGTGCTTGTCCTTGAACTCGCGGTAAAGCTTATCAGCAGCCTCGAATTCGGATGGTGACAGTAGAGCCGCAAGAGCCGTGGCCTGCTCCTTTGCTTGTTCACATCCCTGTTCTGCGGCTAACTGATACCACTTAAAGGCTCGGAGCACGTCAATCGGCACGCCTCGGCCATATTGAAAACATAAGCCAAGATTGTTCTGCGATGTCATGTCTCCTTGTTCCGCGGCTTTTCGATACCATTTTACAGCTTCCGCATAGTCTTGTGGCACGATTTCGCCGCGGTATTCGTAGATCTGGCCAAGATCACTCTGCACCCCAGCGTCCCCTTGTTCCGCAGCTTTTCGCAACCACTTCACGGCTTCCGCATAGTCTTGTGGCACGCCTTCGCCGTGGTAGTAGCAATTACCAAGACAGTGCTGTCCCCAAGCGTCCCCTTGTTCCGCAGCCTTTCGATACCACTTTACGGCCTCCGCATAGTCTTGTGGCACGATTTCGCCGCGGGAGTAGTAACGGCCAAGATCGGTCTGCCAATGAACGTCCCCTTGCTCCGCAGCATTTCGGAACCACTTCACGGCCTCCTCATAATCTTGAGGCACGCCTTCGCCGTAGTAGTAGGCACTGCCAAGACAATGCTGTCCAAATGCGTCCCCTTGTTCTGCAGCCTTTCGATACCATTTCACGGCTTCCGCATAGTTTAGCGGCACAACTCTGCCAGTGGAATAGCAATAGCCCAGATGGGTCTGCGAATCCGCGTCCCCTTGCTTGGCGGCTTTCCGATACCACTTACCAGCCACTGCATAATCTTGCGGCACCCCTTGGCCATCTTCGTAGCAGGAGCCAAGGTTGAATTGTCCGCCAGCGCTCCCTTGCTCAGCGGATTTTCTGAACCACTTAACTGCTTCCACATCATCTTGCGGAACGCCTTGGCCGTTGCGATAGCAACAGCCTAGATACCTTTGCGCTTCGCTGTGGCCGGCCTCTGCTGCCCGAAAAAATAACTTGAAGGCGCGAATGTTTTCTTCCGTCATGCCCTCGCCCATACTGCGATAGAGCCTTTTGCCCTCGCGCACGAGCGCATCGAGATCAATGGGCGCAGGGACGGAATCCCTCGCCAGCACAAGCGAAGATTCGATCATCTCGCTCAGTATGCGATTCTCCGCACCATGCGGCACGGCCAACTCCCGCGAAGGGTATGGAATCAGACTGAAATCGCCTTCTGTATCTTGTTTACTCACCTTCGCGATTCTGGCGTTACAGATTGCTATTGCTTGGCATTCCCTTTGGATAAACGAACGATTTCTGCCAATAAAACATCCAAGTCTTGAAAAAAATCGACTTGTTTCGCTGTAGGCAAGACTTCGCTCTGTCGAACTTGACAATGCAAGTGCTGATCCGCAATCTTTCTCGACGATTTGTCAAGGTGCTGAATCGACTCACGGAAGGATTTCGATCCGGAATAGTTATTTGCCACTTCCTGAAACGTCTTGCAGACAAAGACAGGTGGCACATGATCAAGAACTGAGCGCGTAACCATTGATGTAGCCAAATAGCACTCGGTAGCGAAGCTGATGTTTAGCTCTTCGCAAAGTCTAATGAGTTTTGTAAAGTCAAAGGTCTTAGACTTGCTTTTTCTAAGCTCCTCGATTCTTGCGGGATCAACGAATGCTCGGGATTTTGTGTCGAACTGAATTTCCCTCCGACCAATTTCGAATGCATTCGATTGGATGCGTTCAGGTGCAGCAGTGAAGTTTCGTTGATTGGCAACTATCTTGGGCACGCTGGATAGCCACTGCAGACGCTGCCGAACGACTTCGTAAAAGTGTGCCAATGCCTCTGGCGAGTCGTCGCATCTGTTGCCGAATATCAGGATCGATGTAGGTAGCCCGCTCCACTCAGTCGCAAGCCCAGAATCCGGCGCAACAGCATCAAGCCAAGCGGCAACATCTTCGACCCATGTGCGAAAATCACGGTGGGTGTCTCGTTTATCCCAGGAACCGTTGACAAGCCGTCTTCCTTCTTTGTTTAGTTGTGCGAGAGTAACTTTTGACGTTTCCATAAAACGAAGTGAACGGCTTTGTAAGATGCAGTGAGAAGGGAGAAAGGCGAGCGAGAAGTAGGTCGATTCCGGAATATCGCTCTTTTTGATCGCGAGTTCGGTTTAGCCGAAGCCGCGTGGAGCGAGCGCGAGCTTTTGGGGAATGTACACATAGCGGCCCGCGACCGGGCGTTGACGACACTCGTGGACGTGTGCATTTTCCGCGCATGAGCACTGTCGCTGAAATCGAACGAGCCATCGGCCACTTGCCGCCAGAGCAATGGACGGAGATCCGGCGCTGGATGGATGCCCATGCGCCCAAGGCGGCGCGGGGGGCGGATATGGCGGAGTTCGATTTGTGGCTCGCAGCCAGCACCGGCATCGCCAAGGGGAAACTGACGACTGACGAGCGGATGCGCGAGACGCGGGGAGAGGACTCATGCCCGGCTTGCCTCGAACAGCCGAGCGAAGCAAACTCCTAGCATGTCCACCGTAACCATTGCCTTGCCCGATCCATTGGATGAATCGCTGACGGCGCGAATGAAGGCAGTGGGTGCGCGCTCCAAGGAGGAATATGTCTTGGAACTCATCGCCTCCGACTGTGCGGTGGATGAGTTGGAGCGGACGCTGGAGGGGCGGCTGGCGGGTGGGTTTGAGCCGCTGGAAGGGAATTGGAAGGAGCGCGTGCGACGGTCGGCGGCGAAGCTCGGGTGAACGGTAGCTCGGGCTTGGCAAGCGCGCGGCGGCGTGGCACTTTCGCGGCATGAGTCTCAACGATGTGCAAAAAGAAGCGGTCGCACTCAGTGCGGAGGAGCGGCGCAAGCTCGCCGCGTTTCTCACGGCGTTGCGCATGAAGGAAACCGGCGAATGGGCGCAGGCCACGCAGCCCGCGGCACCGGAGCGCAGCGGATGGGTTTCGCTCGATGAAGCGAAGCAACGCCTCCTCGGCGGGAACTGAAGGTGCCTTTTGCCCTATCAGGTCTGGCTGCGACAGGCGGCATATGATTACCTCGAAACCTTGGACGTTTCCGAGCGCCAGCGGCTGCTGGTGTGGGTGGAGCGTCTCGGACAGCATTCCTCCCGCGACGGAGACTTCACCGAGCGCGGCAGCGACGGGCGGGATTGGCAGGTCGCGGTGGTCGCCGCCCACGCGGTCGCCGGATGAGGCGGTTCACGCAAGGGCGGGGCTCGATCCGTTGCGTGCGCCGGCAATTATGCTGCCAACTTAATGACCTTCCGATGGAAGTCTTCCGAAGCATCCAAGGATGCGACCATTTCCCCGCCGGCGTTCGACAGACGCGCTATGTCCATGCGCGGGATGTCCTTCTGATCTTGAAAGATCAACAAAGAGTCGAAATCAACCCGCGTTCTAAGCCAGTGCTCAAGAGTAATGGTAACGAGACGAGCCTTGTCGCGCGAGGCAATCCCGAACAAAAACAACGGCGCGCGCTTTCCTTGAATCTTGAAGTCGATTAGGTAGCTTTCTGCTTCCGAATAGTCTGGAAGCACATAGTCGGGTTCAATCTTATCGGCAGGAACGATGCGATAAAGGGCCTCTTTTAAGTCCTCGTAAAAAGTCCCCGGAAGACGCCCGCGGTTCAGAAATGTAATGTCGTAGATACGGGTGAGTGCTTGTCCGTATTGCACAATAGACGCGCCGATCTTATCCAGGGTTGTGTCTATGATGAGCTGCCCGCCTTCATCGCGAACGCCGCTGTTAGCTAGAATCTGATCGAGAATTTTTCCACGAGTTCCTTCGTGAAATTTGGAAAGCTGCTCATTTTCGTAGCTTAACTGCATCCATGTGTGTCCGTAGTCAGTGATTCGAGTGCCCCCAGGACGAGCTTCCAAATATACTTGAAAAGTATCGCCGTCCGGGAAAGTAAACGGAGTTAAAACCTGGATGAATCCCTGTGGATGTTTCCGCAATTTCACTTCACCACAAAGCTCCTTACAAAGCTGTTCTTGCAAGAGTTTGAGGTCGAAGCTCATGACCAAAGCTCCGGGTGATCGGCGATCGTTTCAATGCCCGTGATGTTGAATTCAACAACCAGCGCGTGCAGCGCACCATTGCACGAAGTGTAACGAGTGGTTTCTTCGGCGTATCCCTCCGGCGAAAAGTTATTGTGGAGGTAGCGTTCAGTCGTGCGGTGAATGTGGAACACATAGGAGAGGGTGTTTCCCTCCATCCGGTTGGGATGCGTGTGGCTCGCCCCGTTGAACCTCGCGAGGATCAACGGTTCTGCCCCGACTGGAAACCATTGCACTCCGCAAGAAAAGTCGTCGGTCACGGTCTTGTTCTGTCGGACAAAAACACGGAATTGCTCTGTGCCGTCTTCACTTTCCACCAGAAATTCTTTCTTCTCGTGATTGGCATCTGCAATGAAGCGAGCCGTGGGATTTTTTACGCGTTTGGGCATCTGCGCGAGTTGTTGAATTTTTGAATCTGTGAGGGACTCGAACGCCATAGCGGGTGGTTTCGAGATGTTAAACGCCCTCGAAATCACATTGTCGAGCGCCGTTGCTGCCGATATTCCCGCCGCTTTGCTGGTGCTTGCTCGACGGACGGCACGGAGTGCCGTCCCTACCCGCGGCCCGCGAGCCACTCGCTGTCCGGCATGGCGTAGGGGCGGAAGGTTTCGAGGGTGCCTTCGTGCTCGTTGTAGAAGAGGGCGCGGTGGAGGCCGAGGTTGCTGGCTTTGGGCGACTCGATGAGGCTGGCGGAGTCGTTGGCGCTCATCTGGAAGACGACGCGCATTTCAAATTCGGTGAGCGCTTTCCGGTTCATGCAGCGGCTGACGTTGTTGAAGGTATCGACGCTGACGAGGAGGTGCAGGCCGTGGCTGCTGCCTTCGGTGATGATCTCGCCGAGTTGCGCGCCGGGGTTGGCGGTTTCGTCGCCGGAGGAAAAGCTGAAGTCGTCCTCGTTGCGGAGCTTTTTGAATTTGTGCAGGCCGATGATGAAGACGAAGACGGGCGGCGAATCGGCGGGGTGCTCGCCGCTGACGCGGGCTTTCAGCTCGGTGGCGAGGCTATTGGTCGTGTCGGCGACATCGTTGATGTGGGCGATGGTGATTTCCTGCGGGCAGGCGGCGATGACGCGGTCGAGGAACTCGGCGTCGGGTGTGCCGGGGTTGGTGCTGTTGAACAGGACGAAGCGGGCCGCGCCGCGCGGATACTGCGAGGCGAGGGCGAGGAGCGAGACGCCGAGGAGGGTGAGCGCGGCTTCGTCGCGCTGGCCGACGATGAGGAGGTG